>JBKOUY010000018.1:0-8534 GCA_046723645.1 Actinomycetota bacterium
GCGCCGGCCCCCACGTGCTCCCGCCGAGCCTGCAGGAGCGGGTCGTCGGGCCTCGGGAACGGGAGTCGATCGATGCTGACCAGCGACAGGGACGGCCCCGGCACGTCGATGCCCTGCCAGAAGCTCATGGTGGCGAACAGGCACGTTTCCGGATCGCCGGCGAACCGCTCGACGAGCGCCGGCTTGGGAAGCTCGCCCTGGGCGAGCAGGGGATAGGCGAGTCGCGCGCGCAGCGCCTCGACGGCGCGGTCCATGGCCCGGTAGCTCGTGAACAGCGCCAGCGTTCGCCCGCCTGCGGCGCCGATGAGTGCCGCCAGCTCGTCGATGGCGGCGTCGGCCCAGCGAGAATCCGTGGGCCGGGGCAGCCGCGCCGCGCAGTAGATGAGGCCGTTCGCCTGGTAGTCGAACGGGCTGCCCACGTCGAGCAGGCCGTCGGACCCGGCGGGCAGGCCGAGCCGGGAGCCGAACCCGGGCGCGATGGTGGCGCTGGTCAGCACCGCCGGCCGCCGGGACCAGAGCTGGCGCTGCAGCAGCGGTGCGACGTCCAGCGGCGCCAGCCGCAGCGTCGGCGCCCGCTCGGGCCCTGACACGAACAACACGTGGCCTTCTCCGGGTTGGGCCACGGCGTCGATGTCGTCGAGGAGCGATGTCGCCGCCTGTCGGGCCCGCACGGCCCGAGCCGTGGCGTCGTCGGTGGCGTCGTCGGGGATCGACCGCAGCGCCGCGACCGCCTCCTCGACGCGGTTGCGCAACCGCACCAGGGTGTCGGCCAGGTCGGTGGGGAGCGGGGTCACGAGCCGCTCGTCCCGGTGTCCGAGCAGGGCCTCGGTCAGCAGGCCACCGGCGTCGCCGACGCGCGTGATCGTGTCGCCCGCGTCGGCGAGGATGCCGCGCAGGGTGCGAGCGAGGTGGGCAAAACGGCCGGCGGCCAGCTCGACGCCGGCGGTCGCCGAGATGATGTCGTCGACCTGGTGGGCCTCGTCGATGATCGCGACGTCGTGGTCGGGCAAGATCGCACCGTCGCTCGCCAGGTCGAGCCCGTAGAGGTGCTGGTTCACCACCACGACGTCGGCCTCCGCGGCGCGGGCGCGTGCGGCCTCGGCGAAGCAGTCGTCGCCGCGGGGGCAGCGGTGCGCGCCAGGGCAGTCGCGCGCGGTGGTGCTCACCGCGGCCCAGGCGGCCTCGGAGGGCTCGCGGTCGAGGTCGGCTCGGTCGCCCGTCACGGTGGTGCCGGCCCAGTCGGCCAGGCGCGCCAGCTCGTTCGCATCGGCCCGCTCCGCGAACCCGTCGATGTGGTCGAGCCCGAGCTGTTCGCCGCCCGCGGTGGCACCGTCGGCGGTGCGGGCGCCGGCCGCCAGCTCCGCCAGGCGCTGGACGCACACGTAGTTGGATCGGCCCTTCAGGACCGCCCAGTCGAAGGGACGCTCGAGATGCTCCTCGAGGAAGGGCAGGTCCTTAGTGGCGAGTTGGTCCTGCAGCGCTCGCGTGGCGGTGGCGACCACGACGCGGCGGCCCGAGACGATCGCGGGGACGAGGTAGCCCAGGGTCTTGCCGGTGCCCGTGCCGGCGCGGACAACCAGGTGGCGTCCCTCGGCCACCGCCGCGGCGACCGCGTCGGCCATCGCGACCTGGCCCGGGCGACCCTCGCCGCCCCCGGGCAGTGCCGCCACGACCCGCCGAAGCGCCTTGGACGCGATTGTGTCGGCCTCGCAGTCGCGCGCCGGCATCTGGGCGACCGGCGTCGGCTCGACCTCGGGGTGCGGCATCGCCGGCGACCGTAGCGTGGCTCCCGGGTGCGTCTCGCCGGTGGTGAGCAGCGCGGTCACGTCGCCGCCAGCCGGGGATCGGCCGTCGCCGCGAAGCTGCGCGCCTCGCCCACGGCCTGCGGGAGGTCGGGGATCGAACGCTCGACCGCACCCTCCGGCGTCAGGAACACGAACACCATGTCGAGCACCGGCTCCCGGGTGGCGTCGGCAACCGCCAGGGCATAGGACGCGCCCTGCATGCGGTACCGCTCGACCAGCGGGTCGAGGTCGACGTCGAGGCCCTGCGGCCCGGTCTTGTAGTCGACCACGACCAGGCCGCCGGGGCTCCGGTAGAGCAGGTCGACGTAGCCCTCGAGCGTCCGGCCGTGTCCGACGGGCACACCGACGTACAGCTCGCGCCAATGCTCGGCCCCGGCGGCTGCGACCACCGACGGCGACCGCAGCGCCGCGTCGACCAGCCGGCGGATGTGGGCTTCGTGGCCGCTCACGCCCTCGGCGGCCGCCTGGGCAGCCACCGCCTCGGCGATGCCCCCGCCGCTGGCGAGGTCGATCGTCTGCAGCACCCCGTGCACGGCTCGCCCGATCGCGGTGCCGTAACGGCCCTTCTGCCAGGGTGGCAGGTCGAGGTCGCGTGGCCGCTTGTGCAGGCCCGGGTCGTCGACGGCGTCGGGACGTCCGTCGTCGGTGAGCGCGGTCGCTGCCAGCGTCCGGGGGCGGCCGCTCGCCGCAAGGGCTTGGTCGCGCGTGCGACGCCAGTCGTCGAAGGGCGGCAGCGCCGAGTCGACGGCCGCGGAGCCGGCCGTCGCGGAGCCGGCCGGCTCGGCCGCACCGCCAACGGTCGCGGCCGCGCCCGCGACCTCCCCGAGGGCGGCGGCTGGCGATGGCGCCGCATCGGGCAGGTCGGCCAGCAGGTCGCCGAGCGCCTCCGTGAGCAATTCGGCGCTGGTGAAGCGCGCGGGATCGTCGTGCACGGTGCGTCGGACCCGGCGGTGCAGGGAGACGACGAGATGGTCGCGTGCCCGGGTGCACGCGACGTAGAGCAGGCGGATGCGCTCGTCGTGCGACATCTGCTCGTCGATCGGCAGCCACGCCTCGAAGGCCGCCGAGCGCACCTTGTTGCCGACCCGGATGATCGCCTCACCCTCGGGCGGCCACGCCACCTCGGCGCCGACGCTGCGGCGCTGAGGCTGGGTCGAGAGCCCGGCGACGATGGTGATCGGAAACTGGAGCCCCTTGGCCGCGTGCACGGTCATGATGCGCACGGCGTCGTCGTCGGTCTCCGGCAGGACGGCCTCGGCCACGCGGCTGCCCTCGGCCGTCTGCTGGCGGACCCACTCGAGGTACTGCCGGAGCGACCCGTTGGTGGCGTCGGTCCAGGCGCGAGCCTGGTCCAGCACGAAGCGCACGCGCCGCCACAGGTCACGCGGCCGACCCTCGGCGGTGCCCAGCTCGAGCAACCGCCGGTCGCGGACCACCTCGTCGGCCAGCTCGCTGGGTGAACGCCACGACCGAACGTCGTGCATCCGGCGGAGGTAGGCCAGCCCGGCGGCCACGGGATCGCCGTCGGGCAGCGCGTCGGGAAGGCTGGCCGCAGGGTCGAACCGGCCGCCGTGGTCGTGCCGGAAGCGGAAGAGATCGTCGTCGCCGCAGCCGAACAGCGGTGACCGCAGCGCGGCGACGACGCTCAGCTCGTCACTGGGGTCGTCGATGGCGTGCAGCGTGAGCAGCAGGTCGCGGACCAGCCGGCTGGCGTACACCAACGAGGCCGACTCCGCCCGATAGGAGATGCCGGCGTCGGTCAGGGCGTCCTCGAGGGCGGGGAGCGACAGCCGGGTGGGCACGAGGATGGCGACGTCACCCGCCTGCGCCGGCTGCCAGTCGTGGCGGCCGGCGTCGGGCGAGCGGTCGACCAGCCAGCCCTCGTCGAGCGCCCGGCGGATGGTCGCCGCGACCTCGGCCGACTCGAGCCGGCGAACGTCCTCGGCGAACAGCCGAGCCGCCCTCGGCGTCGCGGGGCCCGGGTCGGCGGCGTCGCCGCGCGGCTCGCCTTGGGCCGGCTCCGCACCGTGTTGGCGGCGCCCGAGGATGCTGACGGCGGGCCCGACCGGTGCGTCGTCGCGCACTGCGACCAGTGCGTCGTATCCGGGCTGCGACCGCAGACCGCCGTGCCACTGCGGCTGGATGAGCTGCCCGAACACGTGGTTGACCACCGCGATGACCGAGCGCGTCGAGCGGTAGTTGGTGGTGAGTGCGAGCAGCGCGTCGGCGCGACCGAACCGATCGGCCGCCCGGAGGAACAGGGAGATGTCGGCCCGGCGGAACCGGTAGATCGACTGCTTCGGATCGCCGACGAAGAACAGGTGGCCCGGACGGACGTCGACCTCGTCCCAGGGGGCCTCACGCTCCGCCGAGTCGAGCCCGGCGATGAGCACGGCCAGCTCGATCTGGATGGGGTCGGTGTCCTGGAACTCGTCGATCAGCAGGTGGCGGTAGCGGCGGTGCAGGGCGGCGCGGACCACACGAGCGTGCGGGCCACGGAGCATCTGGCGGGCTAGGACCAGCAGATCGTGGAACTCGAGCTGGCCCGCCCGACGGCGCTCGGCCGCGGCGTCGAGGGTGAACCGGCGTAGCTCGACCGCCAGCCGCGTGACTGCGGCCAGGGCCACCTCGGAACGCAGCTCCTCGCACCGGCCGCACAGGTCCTCGATCCGGGCGCGCAGGCCGTCGAGGTCGTAGTCGTCGGGCCAGCGCGTCTTGGCGCCGCGCCGCCCGCCCCGGGGCCTGCTCGCGCCGGAGAGCAGGCCGAGCTTGGTGTACTCGTCGCTCGCGGCCCGCACCCGGAGCGCCCAGTCCTCGAGGTCGCACAGCCGCTGGTGGAGCGTGTCGTCGTCGTCGGCCTCGTGACGCTCGTGGCAGGTGTCCGCCAGCTCGCTCAGCAGGGCGTCGAGCCGCGGCACCCACTCGGGAGGTTCGACGGGGCGGGATGGCGCCTGGGCCTCGGCCAGGTCCCAGTTGTCGTTGAAGGCGAGAGCGATGACGCGTAGGGCGGTGAGGCGCACCCCGGCCGCCGTGGCCAGCAGCAGGGGGCGCTCGATCGTCTCGTCGGCGAGGAGCTCGTCGACGAAGCCGGCCCACCGGTCGTCGAATGCTACCGTCGACGCCACCTCGTCGAGCACCTCGACCCGCGGCGGCAGCCCGGCCTCGATGGGGTGCTCAACCAGGAGCCGTTGGGCGAAGCTGTGCAGGGTGCCGATGGCGGCGCCGTCGAGGTCGTCGAGGGCGCGGTCGCAGCGGTCCACCACGACTGCGTCGCCCGCGCCGCTGGCCCGTTCGAGCTCGGCCTCGATTTGCCGCCGGACGCGGTCACGCAGCTCGCTGGCCGCCTTCTCGGTGAACGTGATCGCAGCGATGGCATCAACGCCGGCGGTGCCCGTGGTGACGAGGTTGACGATGCGTCCCACCAGCTCGCGGGTCTTTCCCGATCCCGCCCCCGCCTCCACGAACAGCGTCTCGCCCAGGGCTGCTGCGATCCGCCGGCGGGCCGGACGGTCGGGCCGGGCGGCGTCGGCCTGTCCGGCGGCGCCGGCGACCGCGAAGGGGGCGCCGGCGTTCACGGTTCGGCCATCCCGGCATAGGCGGCGATGGCCGGATCGTCCCGCTTGCGCTCCCACTCGCGCCGCAGGTCGGCCACGCCGAGCCCGTCGGGATCGCAGTACGGGCAGGTGACCCAGGGCGAATACGAGACGTCGGGCCGCGCCGGAAACGCTCCCCGCTCGATGCCGTCGACGATGGTCGCCAGCGTGGTTCCGACGCGCGCCAGCACCTGCTCGTCGACGGCGTAACCGATGCGCTTGAAACCCTCGCGCTCGGAAATGAACCAGTAGTGCGCCTGCACCGGCGCATCCGCCCGCCCGACGAACTGCCGGGCGGCCAGGCCGTAGACGGGAAGCTGGAGCTTGGTGCCCCGCTCGTCGGGGTTGTCGGGGCCGAGGTGGCGGAAGTCGTCGGACTTGCCGGTCTTGTAGTCCATGACGTGGACGGTGCCGTCGTCGCCGACGTCGACCCGGTCGGCGGCGCCGCGGAAGCGGAGGCCCCGGCCGTCGGGCAGCGGCACCACCACGGGCCCGGGGCCGCTGGCGTCGTCGCCATAGCCGAAGCGCAGCTCGGCGGCGACCGGGTGCGTGCCGTCGCGTCGCCGGTGGGTGTCGTCGTCGGTCAGGAAGCGATCGGCCAGCGCCAGAATCTGCGCCCGCTCGCGTCGCCAGAAGACCGGGCGGCCAGTGAGCCCCCGCGCCTCGTAGTCGTCGCACACCCGCTCGGCGAGCTCGCGCATCCGGGCATGGTCGGTCGGGGACCACGGCCGGTCGGGGACGGGTCGCCGGTCGAGCGGTCGGGCCAGCACGTCGTCGACGAACGACTGGAGGATCTCGTGGACCAGGGACCCCCGATCCCATGCCGAGATCGTGAGCAGCTGGGCCGGGTCCTCCACCGGTTCCACCTGCAGCAGGTGGCTGACGAAGTAGGCGAACGGGCACTCGGCCCAGGATTCGAGCCGCGTGGACGACACCACATCATCGAGCGGCGACGGCACCACGATCCCGGCGAGGTTGCCATCGAACCGGGTGAAGTCGCGGCTGCGGCGCGCCCACACCACGCGGCTGCCGGCCTCGACCACGGGATCGTCACCCGCACCGGCCCGCAGCCGGTACTCCTGCTCGGTGGCCGGGAACGACGTGTGCGTCACCGCATGGGCGAACGACGGAACATGCTCGGGCCCGCGGCCGTCCGCCCCCGACCACGCCGGCAGCCCGGCGAGCCACCGCGAGGGGACCCGTTCGCTGCTCGACCGCAGGTCGCCGCGCGGCGCGCAAAGCAGGCGCCGATCGGCGGCCGCCAGCGCGGCCAGGAGGCGCCGCTGCTCGCGCCCCACCCGGTCGCGGCGCAGGGGCAGCTCGCCAAGGGCCAGGCGCCGCTCGGCGTCGGGCAACAGCGAGTCGTCGTGGACGGCCGCCGGCAGCGTGCCCTCGGCCATCCCGAGGACGATCACCAGGTCGAGGTCGAGGCCCACGCCAAACGACAGCGGCCCGACCAGCACGCCCTCACCGAACCGGCCGACCCGGCCGAGGTCGGCGTCGAGCTCGAGCTCCAGGGTGCGGCGGAACACGTCGAGCGATGGGGGGTCGTCGATGCCGTCGAGCGAGGCCAGCCGCTCGAGGGCGGCCTCGACCCGATCGGCCGCCCGCTGCTCGCCGGGCGGCCAGTCGCCCCGGCCGCGGGCGTCGCCGACGAGCCGCCCGGCCAGTCGCTGCAGCCACCGGACCCGGGTGCTCCAGGGCTGGGGCCCAGCGGCGGCGTCGGTGATGTCGTCGATCAGGCCAACGACGATCGCCGCCAGGTCGCGCACCCGCTGCGCCCGGCGCTGCATCCGCTCAAAAGCCTCACGGCGCCGCTCGGCGCCGCTCTCGTCGAACGGATCGGTGCCGGCGACCTCGATGTCGCTCGCCCGGCGATCGAGCTCGGCGGCCAGCCGTTCCAGCCGCTCGCTCCACTGATCTCGCCCCGCGACCACGCCGGCCTGGCGCGACACACGCTGCCACTCGGCCACCGGGGCCCGCCGTGCCCGGCCCTGCGCCGCGGCGCTGCGGCCGAGCAGGCTGACGACGTCGGCCCGCCGGAAGTCGTGGTCGGGAAGGGCGAGAAGGTCGAGCAGCGAGCGGCCGACCACGCTGCCCGCGAGCGGGCGTACGGCGGCCCCGTTGCGGGGGATTCCGGCCGCCTCCAGGTGCTCGTGGACGAGGCGGCCGTAGGGCTCGCGGGTCCCGAAGAGAATGGCGATGCGTTCGAGCGGGGTGCCGCCGCGTGCCGCGTCGACCACCGCTCGGACGGCAGCCCGCACCTCGTCGTCGGCGTCGGACGCGGTGAGCACGCGCGTGTCGCCCGGCTGCGGGGGCGGCACGGCGTCAGCGGCCGGCTGCCCGGTGCCGAGGCGGGTGAGCGAGCGCCACACGCCGGCGTCGGCCCCCTCGGCGCCGGTGACGCCGACCACCGCCGCGGTGGGGCAGACCTCGGCAACGGCGGTGACGAGGCGGGCCTGCCGCTGGAGCAGGTCCTGCGGTAGGTGTACGACGACGTGCCCGAGCTCGCGGCCCACTCGGGCGGGCTCGCTCCGGACCGCCTCGACCGCGGCTTCGGTCAGGTCGGCCTCGTCGTACCACCCATCGCTCAGGAGGGCGCGGGCCTCCTTGCACAGGCGCACGACGTCGCCCGCCCGGCGCCCCGCACCGGCCAGTGCCTCCAGGCCCCCGTCAGAGACGTCGGACAGCTCGCCGAAGGCGGCGACGAGCGCGGCCTCGGTGGCTGGGTGCTCGGCCACGGGTGCGAACAGCCCCGGGTCGCGCCGCAGCGCCTTGCGGAGCGCCGCGGCGAGCACCGGGGTCGACACCGGGCGGCGGCGCAGGGTCGCCAGCCGGGCCGCCCCGAGCAGCTCGGCCAGCCGGTAGACGGTGAGGAACGTCACCGCCGCCACGCCCACCCCCCCGTCGGTGAGCAGCCCCAGCGTTCCGCCGGCCAGCGCCCGCCGAGCCGTCACGCCGACGTGGTTGGCGGGCACGATCACCGTGACGGGCGCCAGCGGATCACCCTGCTTCGCAGCCGCGATCGCGTGCCGCAACGCCACGAGGGCGGGGCGTCCGTAGGCGGTGCCCACGACGTCATGGACCATGTCGCCAGGCTATGCACGGGGTGTGACAGTGTCGGTCGTAGACCGAC
>JBKOUY010000176.1:0-7710 GCA_046723645.1 Actinomycetota bacterium
ACGACTTCGCCGTCGGGCTCGACGCCTCCGCGACCGGCGACGACGCCTTCACGCAGGCGTTCGCAGGCGGGACCAACATCGTGGCGCTGATCCCGGGCGACGAGCTGCGCGACGAATACGTGATCATCGGCGCGCACTACGACCACCTCGGCAGCCGCTGTGACAGCGCCGATCCCGCCGACACGATCTGCAACGGCGCCACCGACAACGCCACCGGCGTGGCGGCGGTTCTCGCGATCGGCGAGCAGCTGGCGCGCGAGCGGGGCGGCCCGAGCCGGTCGGTGGTCCTCGCGTTCTGGGACCGCGAGGAGGACGGCCTGCGGGGATCTCGGGCCTGGATCGCCGAACCGCCGGTGCCGCTGGCGCAGACGGTCGCCTACATGAACTACGACATCCAGGGGGCGAACATCCTGCCCACCCTGCGCGACACCACGTTCGCCATCGGCGCCGAGACCGGCGGCGACCGGCTCACGGCGGCGGTCGGGCGGGCCGTCCGGCCGGGTGCGCTGGACACGCAGCGGCTGAGCTGGATCTTCGGCCAGGGCAGGAGCGACTACCTGCCGTTCATCCAGGCCGGCGTCCCGACCGTGTTCTTCTCGGACTCGACCGGGCCCTGCTACCACACGGCGCAGGACGAGGCCGACGTCGTCGACTACGCCAAGCTCCGCCAGCAGGTCAGCGACGGCATCCGGCTGGCGCGGGACCTCACCGGCGGCGGCGCCAGGCCGGCGTTCGTCCCGGACACCCCGGCCGCGACCTACGACGACGCCGTCGCGCTGCGGGAGGTCGCTGACCGCGCGCTGCCGGACCTGGACCGCTTCGACGCCGACCAGCAGGAGACGCTGCTGGCGTTCAACGCCAGCCTTGCCGACATCGTGGCCGCCGGACCCGACGAGTTCGGCCCCGACGACGTGGCCACCGTCCTCGCAGGGGCCGCCAACGCCGTCGAAATCTTCACCTCGGGCGACTGCGACGGGTTCACGCATCCCTGACCGCCACCCCCGAGCGCCGGCCCGGCCGTGACCTCGGCCCCGCCGACCTGCCACGCTGGTCCCGTGATCGACTGGTCAGACATCGACGCGGTGGTGGGGCAGAACTGGTACCGGCTCGACCCCGACTTCCAGGACCGGGTGCGGCGCGACTGCCCACCCGACGACCTGGCCTGGGCCGACGCCACGCTCGACGCGTTCGGTGACCTCGTCGGCGGCCCCATCGCCCGGGCCGCCGACACGATCGACGCCCATCCCCCCGAGCTGGTCCGCTACGACCGCTGGGCCAACGACGTAGGCGAGATCGCCCACCACCCCGCCATGCTCGACGCCAAGCGGGCGCTCTGGCAGGCCGGCTACCCCTCGGGGTTCGCGGCGCAGGCCGAGGCGCGCGGGCGGCCGACGCCCGGCGTGGTGCTCGGCGGCGCCAGCTACCTCCTGTCCCAGGCCGACACGGGCATGGTCTGCAGCCTCGGCATGACCTCAGGCGTCGCGGGCCTGGTCGACGCCTACGCGCCGCCCGACGTGCGCGACGACCTGCTGGCCGGCCTCCGAGCCGCCGACGTCGACCGTGCGGTCGACGGGTCGATGTTCCTGACCGAGCGCGACGGGGGGTCCGACCTCGGGCGCACCGTCCACTGCACCGCCCGCGATCTCGGCGACGGCCGGGTGGAGATCAGCGGCGAGAAGTGGTTCTGCTCCAACGTCGACGGCGCCGCCATTGTGCTGCTGGCCCGGCCCGAGGGTGCCCCCGATGGGCCCGCCGGGCTCGGCCTCTACCTGGTGCCCCGGGTGCTCGACGACGGGTCGCTCAACCGCTACACGATCCGCCGGCTCAAGCAGAAGCTGGGGACGAAGAGCGTGCCCACCGGCGAGGTCGAGCTCGACGCCGCCCTCGGCTACGCGCTCCGCCCACCGAGGCCCGCTGCGGGCGCGCCGACCGGGTCCGGCGACGCCGTCGAACGCTCCGCCTCGGACTCCGGTGGCCTGGCGCGGATGATGGAGATGGTCAACGGCAGCCGCTTCGGGGTTGCGCTCATGGGGCTCGGCATCGCCCGGCGCTGCTTCGCCGAGGCGGCCGCCTGGGCGCACCACCGGCAGGCGAAGGGCCGGGCGCTCGTCGACCTGCCGCTGGTCCGCGAGCAGCTCGTCGACCTCCTCGCCGAGCTGGAGGCGGCGGTGGCCCTGGGCTTCGAGTGCGCCGCCGCCAGCGGGTTCGAGGATGGTGCCCGGCTGCGCCGCATCCTGGTGCCGGCGGCCAAGGTTCGGCTGTGCCGGCTCGGCGTCGAGGCGGCGTCGTACGCGGTAGAGCTGCACGGCGGCAACGGCTACTGCGAGGACTGGGGCCTGACCCGCCAGCTGCGTGACGCCCAGTGCCATCCCATCTGGGAGGGCAGCGAGAACATCTGCGTGCTGGACGTGTTGCGGAGCATCCGCCGGGATGCCGCCCACGAGGCGGTCGTCGCCCGGATCGACCGGGCGGTGGGCACGGCGCGCGGGGGCGCGCCTGGCTGGGCCCAGCCCGCGGTCGACGCCGTCGCCGCCGCGCGGGACGAGCTTGCCGGCCGCGTGGAGGCCATCGGGGGACTCGAGCCCGACGCGGCCGAGGCGCTGTCGGGGCGGCTCTGCGATCACCTGGTGCGCACGGCGTCGGCGGCGCTGCTGCTCGAGCAGGCCGGTGAGGGCGGTGACCGGGCCACCCACAAGGGCCTGGTCGGTCTCCGCTATGCCCGCCGGCACCTGCTGCCGGGCGCCCCGTGGTCCGACGCCATCGCCGCCACGGTCGGGCGCGAGCTCCTGGCGTCCGGGGCCGTCGGTGACGACGCCGCCGCCAAGGCCGCAGCCTGATCGCCCGACGGAACGTCCCCTGTCGCGACCCAGCGTCGCCTGGTTGACTGGCCCCCGGCGGGCCTTCTCCCCAGGAGGACGTCATGTCGTCGGTAGCCAAGACGATCGAGCTGAGCGCCGAGTCGCCCGAGAGCTTCGAGGACGCCATCAGGGTCGGCGTCGCCAAGGCCGGTGAAACCGTCCACAACATCGAGGCCGGGTACGTCAAGGAGGAGAAGGTGATCGTCACCAACGGCGAGGTGACCGGCTTCCGCGTGCACATGCAGCTCACGTTCGTCGTCGACTGACGCCCGCGGCCGGATCCGCCGGCCAGTCGTGCTTGGGATAGCGGCCGGCCATCTGCCTGCGCACGTCGCTCCACGACCCGTCCCAGAACCCGCCCAGGTCGCTCGTCACCTGCACCGGCCGCCCCGCCGGTGACAGCAGGTGGAGCACGACCGGCACCCGACCGCCGGCGACCGTGGGCGTCTCGCGGGATCCGAACATCTCCTGCACCCGGACCGCCAGAACCGGCGGATCGCCAGGCGCCCCGCGCGCGTAGTCGAGCGTCACACGGCGGCCGCTGGGCACGGTCACCGCCGCCGGGGCCAGGCGGTCGAGGTCGCCCACCAGCTCGGCCGGGACCATCGCACGCAGGGTCCGGACCATGTCGACGCGCTCGAGGTCCGCTCGCCCGGTCGCACCCGTGGCGGCCAGCACGGGCGCCAGCCACACGTCGAGGCGACGGCGCAACGCCCCGTCCGAGGCGTCGGGCCAAGGCTCGCCGAGCACGGCGCGCAGGAAGGCGATCCGCGCCTGGAGCGACCGGGCGGCGTCGGTCCAGGGCAGCGCCGCCAGGTTGGTGGACCGCACCCGGTCGATCAGCGCCGCCGTGGTGGCCGTCCCGGGCGGCGGTCGTCGCTCGACCACGCCCAGCCGCAGCCGCCCCAGCCGCCGCTCGACCCGGGCCACGAGGTCGTCGTGCTCGCGGTCCCAGACGATCCGCGCGTGCTCGTCGACCTGGTGGCCGGCGACGTCGTCGAGCTGGGCGGGGTCGAGGGGCGCGGCGAGCCGGATCCGCCCGTTGCGCCTGCGCCCGTCGACCTCGGCCACCGCCAGGAACGGCTCGCGGGCCAGTGTGTCGTCGGCGGACAGCCAGCCCTCCGTGCCGGCCATCAGCACGAAGCGCCCGGGGCCGCCACGCGCCTGGGCGATCCGGTCCGGGTAGGCCACGCCGAGCAGCGGGCCGGCCTCGGCGGGGTCGCCCCCGCCGACGGGCACCCCCAGCCGTCGGGCGAGGTCGTGCGCCCGGTCCCGCGTGGCCCGCAGGGCCCGGCCATCCGCCTGCGGGTGCCGCAGCGTCGGATCGTCCAGCAGCGCGAGGCGCAGCCCGACGTCGACGGGGAGGTCGTCCCGCGACCGGCTCCGGAGCACATCGCGATCCTCCAGCAGGGCGGCCAGCAGGGAGCCGAGCCAGCCCTGGCCGCGATCGCGGGCGGCGAGCAGCATGCGTGCGAGCCGGGGATGCAGCGGCAGCGCCACCATCTCGCGGCCGGTCCGGGTCGGGACCCCGCCTGCGTCGAGCGCCCCCAGGTCGGTGAGCAGGCGCTGCGCCTCGTCGAGGGCCCGGGGCGGCGGGGGATCGAGGAATGGCAGGTCGCCGGCCTGCGTCCCCCACACGGCCACCTCCAGGGCCAGCCCCGCCAGGTCGGCCTTGCGGATCTCGGGCTCGTCGAAACGCGCGCGTGCCGCGTGCTCGACCTTCGACCAGAGGCGGACCGCCACGCCCGGTCCCAGCCGGCCGGCCCTGCCGGCGCGCTGCTCGGCCGATGCCCGTGAGGCGGGAACCGTGGTCAGCCGCGTGAGCCCGGTGCCGGCGTCGAAAACCGGCCGGCGGGCCAGGCCCGCGTCGACCACGACCCGCACGCCGTCGACCGTGAGGCTGGTCTCGGCGATGTCGGTGGCCAGGACCACCTTGCGCCGGCCGGGCAGGCCGGGCGCCAGGGCGGCGTCCTGCTCGCCGGCCGGCAACGCCCCGTACAGGCGGTGGACGTCGACGGCCGCCTCCGGGCCGAGCGCACCATCGAGCTGGTCGGCGGTCCGCACGATCTCCGCGGCGCCGGGCAGGAAGGCGAGCACGTCGCCCTCGGCTTCGGTGCCGGCCGTCTCCCGCAGCGCCCGGCGGACGGCGCCGACCATGGCCGGCTCCAGGTGCTCGCGCGGCCGGCGGGGCGCCCAGCGCACCTCGATGGCATGCGATCGCGTCTCGCTGGCGATCACGGGCGCCGGCTGACGCCCGGGTGCCGCCAACAGGCCGGCGACGCGGTCGCCGTCGAGCGTCGCCGACATCACCAGCAGGCGAAGCTCGGGCCGCAGGTGGCGGCGGGCGTCGAGGGCGAGCGCGAGGCCCAGGTCGGCCTGGAGGTGGCGCTCGTGGAACTCGTCGAAGATCACGAGGCCCACACCGTCGAGGCCGGGATCCCGCTGCATGTGCCGGGTGAGGATGCCCTCCGTGACCACCTCGATGCGCGTGCCGGGGCCAACCCTGCGCTCGTCGCGGGTGCGGTAGCCGACGGTCTCGCCCACCGGTTCCCGCAGCAGTGCCGCCATCCGGCGGGCCGCGGCCCGGGTTGCCAGCCGGCGCGGCTCGAGCATGACGATGCGACGACCGGCCAGCCACGGTTCGTCGACCATCGCCAACGGCACGACGGTCGTCTTGCCGGCGCCGGGCGCCGCCTGGAGCACCGCGTGCCCGGCGCCGGCGAGCGCCGCCCGTAGCTCGTCGAGGCTGGCAACGACCGGTAGCGACGCTGCGGCGGGCGGCAGGATCACGCAGAACCGGGCCCGGTCAGCCGTGGTCGACGGGCGACAGCTCGCGGATGAGCTGGTCGCGGGCGCGCGCCACCCGTGAGCGGATGGTCCCCACTGGACATCCGCAGACGGCCGCCGCGCCCGCATAGTCGAACCCGAGGAGCTGGGTGAGGACGAAGGCGGTCCGCCGGTCCGGATCGAGGCGGGCAAGCAGCTGGTCGCTGAGCGTCGAGTCGCCCAGGCTGATCTCGACCGTCGAGGGCTCGGCCCGGTCGATCAGCAGCCTGGTGAGCCGGCGGCGCCGGGACGCCACACGGACGGCGTCGACGGCCGCCCGCCGGGCGATCGATAGCAGCCACGTGCGGGCCCCGGCATCGCCGCGATAGGCGGGCAGCGCCCCGATGGCCCGCGTGTAGGTGTCCTGGGCGGCGTCCTCGGCCAGGTCCCGCCCGGCCACGGCCGTGACGAGGCGGACGACGTCGCTCCACGTCCTGCGGACGAACGACGACAGTGCCAGGGGGTCGCCGTCCCTGGCCGCCAGCGCCAGCGCCGTCACGTCGTCCATGGCGCCGCAACGTAGGGGTTCGGCCTGATCCGATGCCATCTCCAGGTGTACGGCCGGGAGGCCCGGGTGGTTCCCGGGAACCGGATCGGGTTCCCGCACGACTGTTCCCACATGCGTTGCATCCGCTTCCGCGAAGCCATCTCGGCCCGGATCGACGGCGAGGACCCGGGCCTGCCGGCCGAGGAGATCGACGCCCACGTTGCCGGCTGCCCGGAGTGTCGGTCGTGGGCCGGCGCCGCCGCGTCCCCGGCGCTCCGCGCCCTGGCATCGCCCGACGACGACCCTGCCATCGACCCGGCGCTCCTCGCTCGGCTCGTCCGGCCGGCCGCGGCGCCCGAGCCGGCCCGCCCGGGGTTGATCTCGACGGTCGAGTGGCGCGTGATGCTGGCCGTCATCGGCCTGGCACAGGTCGCGCTGGCCTGGCCCGGCGGTCTGCTCGACGGCGGTCACGCCTCGATCCACCTGTCCCACGAGCTCTCGGGGTGGGACATGGGCCTGGCGGTGGGCTTCCTGGTCGTCGCCTGGCGCCCGGCGCGCGCATGGGGGATGCTGCCGCTGGTGGCCGTCCTCGTCGCCGCCATGGTCGTCACCTCCGGCGTCGACCTCGCGTCCGGCCATGCGCTGCTCGGACGGGAGGCGGTCCATGCCCTCGCGCTGGCGGGCCTCGGCTGCGTCTGGGCGCTCGCGCGACGCGCGCCCCGCTCCTCGGTCGTGGTGCGACTGGCATGAGGTTGCGGCGCCTGGCTGGGGCGGGCGTCGCGGTCGCTGCCGTGGCCACCGTCGGCCTGGCGTCGGTCCCGGCACCGGTAGACGCCCACGCCGAGCTCATCTCCACGGAACCGGCGGCGGGCGATCAGCTCGATGCGGCGCCGGACCGCGTCGTCCTCCGCTTCAGCGAGTCGGTGGACGTGGCCGACGACGGGGTCGAGGTCCTGACCGCGGGCGGCGACCGGGTCGATGTCGGCGAGCCCGGCCATCCCGACGGCGAGGGATCGTCCGTCGCCGTCGACCTGCCCGGCCTCGACGACGGCACCTACGTCGTGTCCTGGCGGGTGCTCTCCTCGGACAGCCACCCCGTGAGCGGCGCTTTCACGTTCGGCGTCGGCGACGCCGCCGCCTCCCTGTCCGACGCCGATGCCCAGGCCCTGGTCGACCAGGCCCGGGCCGGGGCCGGGTCCGACCGCGTGGTCGGCGTCAGCTATGGGATCGTGCGCTTCGCCGCGTTCGCGGGGCTGGTGGTGCTGGTCGGCGGGACCGTCTTCCTGGCCGCGCTGTGGCCCGAGGGCGCCGACGAGCCCCGGCCCCGGCGGGTCCTGGGCGGGGCGTGGTGGGTGGCGCTGGGCGCCACCGTGCTGAGCATTGCCCTGCAGGCCACCTACGCCGTCGGGGGATCGCTGGCCGACGCCTTCGACCCGTCGGTCATTGGCGACGAGCTCGGCGCCCGCACGGGCCGGGCCTGGCTCATCCGCCTGGCGCTGCTGGCGGCGGTGGCGGTGGTGGGCCCGCGGTTGACGCGGC
>JBKOUY010000034.1:0-10378 GCA_046723645.1 Actinomycetota bacterium
CCTCGCTCATGCCGCGCTGCATGACCAGCCGTTCCACGGCGATATCAGGCTCGACGTCGACGACGATGAGCCCCGCCAGCGGATAGCCGCGGCTCGCCTCGACCAGGAGGGGCACGTCGAGCACCACGACCGCATCGGTGCCCGACAGCTCCTCCATCCGCCGCGCGATCTCGGCCCCCACCGCCGGGTGGACGATCGCGTTCAGGTCCTCGAGCGCCTGCGGGTCGGCGAACACGATCTCGGCGACGGCCGCACGATCGAGCGTGCCGTCGGCGGCGACGATCCCCGGCCCGAACCGCTCGACCATCGCGGTGAACACCGGCGTGCCCGGCCGCTGCTGGTCGCGGACCACGGCGTCGGCGTCGACGACCACCGCGCCCTTGGCGGCCAGGAGCTCCGACACCGTCGACTTGCCCGACCCGATGCCCCCTGTCAGCCCGACGACCAGCACGGTGGCGGACGCTAACCGCGGGCTCAGGGCTGGGGCGTCTCGGCTCCGCCCTCGTCGGCCGCAGGCTCGGCCTCGGCCGGCGCGACATCAGCGGGCGCCGCCTCGGTGGGCTCGGCCACGCCGACGTTCGCACCCGCCGCGGCGTCGCTGTCGACGGCCGCGGCCTCGGCCCCCTCGCGGCCCTGCTCGTAGTACTCGGCCCAGGCCTCGTCGGTCTCGGGCGAGTGCTCGACGGAGGGGCCGATGTAGTTGCCCTGGTCGTCGTAGGCGTGCTCGCCGAAGTGCTCCTGGTACTCGGCGGCCACCACCCCGCCCTCGGCGGCCTGCTTGATCGACAGGCTGATCCGCCGGCGTTGCAGGTCGAGGTCGATGATCTTGACCCAGAGCTCCTCGCCCGGGGTCACCACCTGCTCGGGCAGGTCGACGTGGTGGGCCGACATCTCCGAGATGTGCACCAGGCCCTCTATGCCGTCGCCCACCTGCACGAACGCGCCGAAGGGCACGAGCTTGGTGACCCGGCCGTAGACCAGCTCGCCGACGCGGTGGCTGGTGGCGAACTCCTGCCACGGGTCCTGCTGCGTCGCCTTGAGCGAGAGGCTGATGCGCTCGCGGGACAGGTCGACGTCGAGCACCTGCACCTCGACCTCGTCGCCCACGGACACGACGGAGCCGGGGTGGTCGACGTGCTTCCACGACAGCTCGGACACGTGGATGAGGCCGTCCATGCCGCCGAGGTCGACGAATGCGCCGAAGTTCACGACGCTCGACACGACGCCCTTGCGCACCTCGCCGGGCTTGAGGTTGGCGAGGAAGTCCTCGCGCTGCTCGCGCTGGGTCTCCTCCAGCCAGGCCCGGCGCGACAGGACGACGTTGTTGCGGTTCTTGTCGAGCTCGATGATCTTGGCCTCGAGCGACTTGCCGACGTAGGGCTGCAGGTCCCGAACCCGGCGCAGCTCGACGAGCGAGGCCGGCAGGAAGCCGCGCAGCCCGATGTCGAGGATCAGGCCGCCCTTGACGACCTCGATGACCGGGCCGGACACGACCCCGTCCTCCTCCTTGACGCGCTCGATGTCGCCCCAGGCCCGCTCGTACTGCGCCCGCTTCTTGGACAGGACGAGGCGCCCGTCCTTGTCTTCCTTGGTCAGGACCAGGGCCTCGACCTGGTCGCCCACCTTCACGACCTCGTTGGGGTCGACGTCGTTGCGGATCGACAGCTCGCGGCTGGGGATCACGCCCTCGGACTTGTAGCCGATGTCGAGCAGTACTTCGTCGCGGTCGACGCGCACCACCGTGCCGGTGACCATTGCGCCGTCCTCGACCGACACGAGGGTGGCGTCGACGGCGTCGGCAAAGCTGCCGCTGAGGTCGTCGTCGACGATCTGGCGCGGGGTGTACCCGGACTCGGCGCTCATGTCACCATCGGTGGCGGCCGGAGCGGCGGTGGAATCGGTCGTTTGGGCGTCGGACACGAACAGGTCGGCTTTCTTCGGGGGTCGGGATCGGCGGACTGCGGGTCCCGCCGGGGGCGGAACAGCCACGAGGGCGCGCGGCATGGCGCGTTTGGGCGAGGGTAGCAGCCGGCCCCGGTGAACCGCTACGAGCGCGCAGCCACCATGAGGAACTCGGGCGAATCGATCGTCGGCGGGTCGGCGGCGTACGCGCCGGGCGCCACCGACCAGATCGCACGCACCGCGAGCCCCGCGCGGGCCGACAGCAGCCGAAGCTCGCGGGGCGTGAAGCACGTGGTCCACAGCTCGGCGGGCGCGGCCACGCCGCGCTCGTCGCGGACCTCGGTGTGCTCGTGGTTGACGCCGGCGTCGGCGTCGAAGCTGTCGGTGTCCTCGAGCCAGCGCACCTGGAAGTAGGCCGAGAACCCCGACACCGCGGCGACTCCCCCGGGCCGCAGCGCTCGGGCGATTCCGGCCAGCACGGCGCCGTCGGCGTCGCGGGGCGCGGCCGGACCGCCCGCCAGACCGAAGGCGCCCTGGCACAGCGAGATGGCGGCATCGAACTCGGCGTCGAACCGCAGGTCGCGCGCGTCGGCGCGCACAAAGCTGGCGCCGGGCGGCGCGCCCGCCCCGGCGATGTCGACGAACCGCTGGCTGATGTCGACGCCCACCACCTCCATCCCCCGCTCGGCGAGGGCGTACGCGTGCCGGCCCGGCCCGCAGCCGACGTCGAGGACCCGCTGGCCCGGCTGGAGGCCCAGCGCGCCGACCAGGAACTCGACCTCCTGGGCCGTGCCCCGGGTGAACGAGTAGCGGAGGTAGGCGGTGCCCAGGTGGTCCGCCACCGCCTCGAACCAGTGTCCCCCACGTCTTTGAAGATCTTCCGGGGCTGTGGCCCGCATTTTCTTCCAAGGGTGGGCCGGTTCGGCCCGGCGGTCGCTCACCCCTTGGCGTCGGCCCAGCTGGGCCCGAACGCCAGGTTGACCTCGAGGGGCACGCTGAGCTCCACGGCGCCGGTCATGGTGTCGATGACCACCTTGGCGGCCCGGTCGTGCTCGGCCGGGGGCACGTCGAGCAGCACCTCGTCGTGCACCTGGAGGATGAGCTGGCTGTCCATCTGCAGCTCCTCCAGCGCCGCCGTGAGCCGCACCAGCGCCACCTTGAAGATGTCGGCGGCCAGACCCTGGATCCCGGCGTTCATGGCCTGGCGCTCGCCCGCCTGCCGGATGCGGAAGTTGGGCGACGACAGCTCCGGGATCTGGCGACGCCGCCCGAACAGCGTCTCCGTGTAGCCGCGCTCCCGGGCCTCGGCCACGGTGCGCTCCATGTACTCCTTGACCGACGGGAACGCCTCGAAGTAGGCGGCGAGGATCAGCGCTGCCTCCTCGGTGGCGATGTTGAGCCGCTGGCCCAGCCCGTAGGCCTCCATGCCGTACGCCAGGCCGTACGACACCATCTTCGCCTTGGACCGCTGGTCGATGGTGACCGCGCCCGGCTCGACGCCGAACACGCGCGAGGCCGTCTCGGTGTGGATGTCGCGCCCCGACCGGAAGCTCTCGATGAGCCCCGGATCCTGGGCCAGGTGGGCGATGCAGCGCAGCTCGATCTGGTTGTAGTCGGCGACCAGCAGCTCGCAGCCCGGCGCCGGGACGAACGCTCGGCGGAACTCCCGCCCGATCTCGCTGCGCACTGGAATGTTGTGCAGGTTGGGCTGGTCCGACGACAGCCGCCCCGTGCGGGCGACGGTCTGGTTGAACGTGGCGTGGATGCGGCCGTCGCTGGCCACCTCGGCGAGCAGCCCGTCGCCGTAGGTCGAGCGCAGCTTCTCGACCTCCCGGTAGGCCAGCAGGTGCTCGATGATCGGATGCTGCCCGGCCAGCTTCTCCAGCGACGACGCGTCGGTGGAAAAGCCGGTCTTGGTGCGCTTCTGCGGCGTGAGCCCCAGCTTGTCGAACAGGACCTCCCGCAGCTGGGGCGTCGAGTTGACGTTGAACTCGGTGCCGGCGTCGTCGTACACCTGCTGGCGCAGGTCCTCGACCTCGGCGTTCAGCTTGTCCCGGAGCCGCCGCAGCTCGTCGGCGTCGACGCCCACGCCCGCGTGCTCCATGTGGGCCAGGACCCGCACGAGCGGCACCTCGATCTCGTCGTTGAGGGCACGCAGGGCCTGGTGGTCGAGGGCCTGCGTCAGCGGCTCGACGAGGCGGTCGACCGCGAGGGCGTAGCGGCCGGTGCGCTTCGCGGGCGACACCGTCGAACCGTCGAGGTCGAGCTGGCCCTCGGGCGCGGCGCCGTCCTCGGGCAGCTCGGCCGAGGCGTAGCGGCGCAGCACCTCGTCGAGCAGGTAGCGGGACTCGGCGGGGTCGAGCAGGTAGGCGGCGATGGCAGTGTCGATGGCCAGGCAGCGCACGTCGACGCCGATGTCGAGCAGCGACCGCATGATCGCCTTCGCCTGGTGGGCGGCGACCGGCCGCCCGCCCTCACCGGGCAGGGCCACCAGCCGCGCCAGCTCGGCGCGCACGCCGTCGTCGACGAGGAGACCGATCGGGAGCCACGCGACCGCCGCCGCCGCCGGATCGGTCACGATCGCGAGCCCCTCCAGCGGGGTGCGCCCCTCGCCACCCTCCCAGGCGGCCGCGACGGCCAGCGGCGAGCCCGCACCGCTCTCCCGCAACCGGGCCAGCAGGGCGGTCGCCTCGGCCGGCGATCCGACGACTGTCACGTCGGCCTCGAGCACCTCGGCCGGGGGCCGGCCCACGCCGAGGTCCTCGCCCAGCGCCTCGGTCAGCCGCTCGCCAAGGCTGTGGAACTCCAGGAAGTCGAACAGCCGCCGCACCTCGTCCACGTCCGGCGGGCGGCGGTCGAGCTCGTCGACGGTCACGCCGACCGGCGCGTCGCAGATCAGCTTCATGACGTCGGCGTTCTGGCGGACCTGGTCCTCGTGCTCGCCGAGGCTGGTCCGGAGCCTCGGGGTCTGCTCGTCGAGGTGCTCGAAGATGCCGTCGATGCCGCCGTAGGTGGTGACCAGCTTGGCGGCCGTCTTCTCCCCGACGCCCGGAACCCCGGGCAGGTTGTCGGAAGTGTCGCCACGCAGCGCCGCGTACTGCAGGTAGAGCGTCGGCCGCACGCCGGTCCGCTCCTCGATGCCGGCCTCGTCGTAGAGGACGTAGTCCGACACGCCGCGCCGGTTGTAGAGCACCTTGATGTGCGGGTCCTCGACGAGCTGGTAGACGTCCCGGTCGCCGGTGACGACGATCACGTCGAGCCCGGCGTCGCGGCCCTGGGTGGCGAGCGTGGCGATGATGTCGTCGGCCTCGTAGCCGGGCAGCTCAAGCACCCGGATCCCCAGGGTCTCGACCACCTGGCGCACCAGCCCGATCTGCTGGCGCAGGATGTCGGGCGCCGCCTGGCGATTGGCCTTGTAGGTGTCGAGCCGCTCGTGGCGGAAGGTGGGCTCGGGCCGGTCGAACGCGACCGCCATGCGCCGGTGGCCGTGGTCGCGCATGAGGTTGATCAGCATCGACGTGAACCCGAACACCGCGTTCGTGACCTGCCCCGACGCGGTGGACAGGTCGGTGGGTAGGGCGAAGAACGCGCGGTAGGTGAGGGAGTTCCCGTCGATCAGGATGAGGGGGTCGTCGGCCACGCACCTAGTAGTACTCCTGCCCGACCCCCACCCGCCGCCCCTGATGGTGTCGGTCTGACGACCGACCGGCTACATCGGGCGTCACCACTTCCCTCGGCCGGGGGACGTGCGGCCCTCGGTCACTCCCCCGGCTTGATGTCGCCGTCGATGATGCGCTGGGCGATGGCTCGCATGGTCACCCGCTCGGACATGGCCCGGCGCTGGATGAAGCCGAACGCCTCGCTCTCCCCCATGCCCGACTCGTCCATCAGCTTGCCCTTGGCGCGGTCGACCACCTTGCGGGTCTCGAGCTGTTCCTCGAGGCTGGCGGTCTGGTCGGCCAGCGCCCGGATCTCCCGGAACCGCCCGAGCGCGACCTCGACGGCCGGCACCAGCTCGCTGCGCTCGAACGGCTTGACCAGGTACGCCAGCGCACCGGCGTCGCGAGCCTGCTCGATGAGGTCCCGCTGGCTGAACGCGGTGAGGATCAGTACCGCGGCGCGGCGCTCACCGGCGATCTCCCGGGCGGCGGCCAGGCCGTCGAGCCCGGGCATCTTGATGTCGAGGATCGCCAGGTCGGGTTCCAGCTCGCGGACCAGCTTGACCGCCTCGTCGCCGCGGCCCGTCTCGCCAACGACCTCGTAGCCCTCCTCCTCGAGGGTCTCCTTCAGGTCGAGGCGGATGATGGCCTCGTCCTCAGCGATGACGACGCGGGTAGCCAAGCTCGTTCCCCCTTTCGATCCGGTGTGTTCTAGCGTGGGCGCGATTGCGCGAGCAGCCGATCAAGCAGCTCGTCCTGGTCGCGCTCCAACTTGGCAATCTCGTCGAGCACCGCGGCGCGGTGGCGGCGCATGGCCTCGGCATGCCGCTCGGCCTGCCGGTGGTCGACGTCCGCGACGGGGGTCTCCGACACCAGGGCGCGCAGCCGAGCGTCGTCGGCGGCGTCGGCCAGGTGCGCGAGCTGCTCACCCGAGACCTCGAGCTCGGCGCGCAGCTGCTGGAGGCGCCCGGCGACCTGGCTCAGCCGCCTCTCGACCAACGACTTGGGCATGAGGGCGAGTCTATGTGGTGGCGCTGCAACCCCCGCGCCCGTCGCGGCGCGCGCTGTACGTGCCGTAATCCCGGGGGAATCGGCGGCCCGGACTGATTGACTCGGTGGGTGCGCCGCCTGTTCCTGCTGGCCTTCATCTGGGGCTGGTCGTTCCTGTTCATCAAGGTCGCCGGCGAGGGTCTGACCCCAACGACGGTGGCGTGGGCGCGCATCGCCCTGGGTGCGGGCGTGCTCTATGCGGTGCTCCACGGCCAGCGGCGCAGGGTGCCGACCGACCGGGTCTCGCTGCGGCACTACGCGGTGGTCACGCTGGCCGGGAACATCGTGCCGTTCACGCTGCTGGCGTGGGGCGAGCAGCACATCACGTCCGCGCTGACCGCGGTCCTCAACGCATCGACGCCCCTGTTCACGGCACTTTTCGCCGCCATCGGCCTTGGTGAGCGGCTCCGGCCGGTCCAAATCGCCGGGCTGGGCCTCGGCGTGGTCGGCGTGGCGGTGGCCGCCGGTGTCGGCGCCTCCGACCTGGAGGGATCGTCGACGGCCGGCGCCGTCGCGGCCATCCTCGCTGGCGCCGGCTACGGCGTCGCCTTCGTCTACATGCGGCGCCACCTGGTGACGTACCCGCCGATCGTGGCGGCCACGGGCCAGCTCGCAACGGGCGCCTTGTTGCTGTTCCCGGTGGCGGCGGTCACGTCGGTCGCCGGCGGCGTGTCGCTGACACCGACCCGGGTGGCGTCGATCCTGCTGCTCGGCGTGCTGGGGACCGGGGTCGCGTACGTCCTCAACTACCGGATCATCGCCGACATCGGCGCCACCAAGGCCTCGCTCGTCACCTACATCATCCCGGTGGTGGCGGTGGTCGTCGGCATCCTGGTGCTGGACGAGCCGTTCGAGGCCCGGCTGCTGGTCGGCGGCGCACTGACCGTCGCCGGGATCGCCGCCGTCAACCACAAGCCCCGGGTGCCGGTGGCGGAACCGAGCGCCGTCGCCCCCTGAACCGCGGGCCGGACCCGGTACGGTTGGTCACCCGACATGGCCACCGACCCTTGGGGCATCGACGACGGCTACTGGGACGCCTCGGGGCGCTGGCACACCACCCCTCCGGCAACCGTCGCCGCGCTGCGCGCGGCCATGGGTGCCGGCGACACGGCCGAAGCGCCGCCGGACGGTCCCGCCCCCTGGGTGGTGCACGCCGGGCGGGCGGAGCCGCTGCTCGGCCCCTGCGAGCTGGCGCTGGAGGATGGCAGCGAGCTCCGTGCCGAGGGCCAGCTGCCACCCGACCTGCCGATCGGCTATCACCAGCTCCGCCCCCTCGACGGCAGCCCGCCGACCCGGCTGATCGTCACGCCCGGGCGCTGCCACCTGCCGGGCCAGCTGCGGACGTGGCTGCTCTCGGTCCAGCTTCCGAGCTGCCGGTCCACCGGGAGCTGGGGCATCGGCGACCTCGCCGACCTGCGATCGATGGGTGCCTGGGCCGCCGAGCGCGGCGGCGGGATGCTCGGGGTCAGCCCCATGCACGCACCGCAGCTGGTCGGCCGGGTCGAGGCGAGCCCGTACTTCCCGTCCAGCCGCCGCTGGCTCAACCCGTTGCTGCTGCGCATCGACGAGCTGCCCGGCGCCGGCGATGCCACGGTCGAGGCGCTCGGCGCGAAGGCACGCGAGCTGAACGCCGCGCCCGTGGTCGATCGGGACGCGGTCTGGGCGCTCAAGCGGCGGGCACTCGACCACCTCTGGACAGCGCTCGGCCCCGACCTGCGCTTCGAGCGCTGGCGGGACCAGATGGGCGACGAGCTGGACGCCTACGCGCGTTACTGCGCCCTGGCGGAGCACCACGGGTCGGGGTGGGCGGCATGGCCGAGCGAGCATCGGCATCCCGCCCGAGCCGCCGTGGCCTCGTTCGCCGCCGACCACGCCGACCGGGTGGCATTCTGGGCCTGGGTGCAGTTCCTGGTCGACGACCAGCTCCGGCGCGCCGAGGAGCCGCTCGCGCTGCTCACGGACCTGGCTGTGGGGGTCGATCCCGAGGGCGCCGACGCGTGGTGCCTGCAGGACCTGCTGGCGCAGGGCGTGCGCGTGGGTGCCCCGCCCGACGAGTTCAACCGGGCGGGCCAGGACTGGGGGCTGCCGCCGTTCGTGCCCCACACGCTGCGGGCGGTCGCGTACGAGCCGCTGGCGTCGTTGTGGCGGGCGGCGATGGGCCACGGCGGCGGCCTCCGCATCGACCACGTCATGGGCCTGTTCCGGCTGTTCTGGCTGCCGCCGGGAGGCTCGCCCACCGACGGCGCGTACGTCCGCTACCCGGCGGAGGAGCTCCTGGCCGTGCTTGCGATCGAGAGCGTCCGCGCGGGTGCGGTGGTCGTCGGGGAGGACCTGGGCACGGTCGAGGAGGGAGTGCGCGACCGCCTGCACGACGCCGGGCTGCTGTCGTACCGGCTCGTCTGGTTCGAGGAGGCTGCACCCGAGCACTACCCGGCCCAGGCCCTGGGGGCGGTCACCACGCACGACCTGCCCACGATCGCCGGTGTGTGGTCGGGCGACGATGCGGCCGACCAGCGTGCGGCGGGCGTCGACCCGGACGAGGCAGCGCTCGAGCGCCTGCGCGACAGGCTCGTGGCGCTGACCGGGCTGGCTGCCGCCGCCCCGGTCGACGAGGTGATCGTGGCCGTCCACCGGCGGCTCGCGGCGTCGCCGTGCGCACTGGTCGGCGCCACCCTCGAGGACGCCCTGGCGCTCCTCCGGCGGCCGAACCTGCCCGGGACGCCCGGCGAACGACCCAACTGGTCGCTGAGCCTCCCGCTGTCGGTCGAGGCGGCGCTCAACGACCCGCTGGTCGCCCGTGTGACGGCGGCCCTGCGGCGCTAGCGGCCGGCCTGCCCGGCGCCGTGGGACCGGGCTTCGGCCAGGATCTCGCGCACCGTGGCGTCCTGCACCTGGGAGAAGTCGTCGTACCAGGTGCCGACGGCGCGGAAGTGGACTGGCGCCGCCAGGCACACCACCCGATCGGCGGTCTCGCCGACGGTGGCGCAGGCCTCCGGTGAGCCCACCGGCACCGCCACCACCAGCTGCTTGGGCCTCCGCCCGTAGACGACGTCTACCGCCACCCGCATGGTCGCCCCCGTGGCCATCCCGTCGTCGACGAGGACGGCCGTCCGTCCCTCGACCGGCACCGCCGGCGCCCCGTCCCTGAACCGCTCGGCTCGGTGGGCAAGCGCGTCCAGTTGCCGGCGGGCCAGGACGTCGACGTCGACCTCGGTCATTCCCGCCGCCGCCATCACCCCGGGGTTGTATGCGATCTGGCCGTCGTCGGCGATGGCGGCGAGGGCCAGCTCCTCGTGGCCCGGCACGCCGATCTTGCCGACCACGAGCACGTCGAGCGCCGCACCCAGCACCCGCGCCACCTCGGCGGCCACCGGCACTCCGCCACGCGGGAGCCCGAGGACCACCGTGTCCTCGCCCGCGAGGTCGGCCAGATGCTCGGCCAGCCGCTGGCCGGCGTCGACCCGATCGGCGAACACCAGCGCCATACCGTCCATTCTTCCCCCGGGCGCGCCGCTCGACACGATGGAACTGGCCTCCGGGCGAGCGCTCCCCGTCTGTGGCCGGAAATGGTTGGTGTCCAACCACCTCCAGCCACGGGTCCTGCGACCTCACGTTCGCCGCGACGCCGGTGCCCGGAGCGGGATTCGAACCCGCACGCCCTGACGGGCAAATGCTTTTGAGGCATTCATGTCTGCCTGTTCCATCATCCGGGCAGGCCAGTCAGCCTACCCTGGAGCGGTGCGACGCTTGCTGCTCCTGCTGGTCAC
>JBKOUY010000083.1:0-4266 GCA_046723645.1 Actinomycetota bacterium
CGTGGCACCGGTGCTCGATGGCCAGCGGCCCCTGCTTGTCGAGGTGCAGGCCCTGGTGACGCCCAGCCCGGCGCCGGCGCCCCGGCGCACGGCCCAGGGCATCGACGGGGGCCGCCTGTGCCAGGTCCTCGCGGTGCTCGAACGCCACGCCGAGCTTCCGCTGGGGCGCTGCGAGGTGCACGTGGCGGTGGCAGGCGGCGTCCGCGTGCCCGAGCCCGGCAGCGACCTCGCGGTGGCGCTGGCCGTGGCGTCGTCGGCGCTGGGCCGCCCGCTTCCCGCCGACCTCGCGGCGTGCGGCGAGGTGGGGCTCGGCGGCGAGCTGCGCCAGGTCCACCGCACCGAGCGGCGGCTCGCCGAGGCCGCGCGGCTCGGGTTCTCGCGAGCCGTCGTGCCCCGATCCGCGCCCGATCCGCCGGAAGGAATGCGCATCGCCCGCTCGCCGTCAATCATCGAGGCGCTCCGAGTCACCTGGGTGATGCCGGCGGCACCTCCGGAAGTCGGTGAGCCGGGTTGCCTGCACGCGGCGTGCTGACGCGACCGGTGCGGGCGCCCGTCGTCCGGGCCCACCGCAGGGCCCTCCCGGCCAGGGCAGTAGCATTTGTGACGTGGTTTCCCGGCCCAGCGCGGAGCTCATGGCCGCACTCGCGGCGGTCGCTCCGGGGACCCCGCTGCGTGAGGGCATCGACCGCATCCTCCAGGCCAACATGGGAGCCCTCATCGTGGTGGGCGACGGCCCCGAGGTCCTCAACATCTGCTCGGGCGGCTTCCTCCTCGACGCCGCCTTCAGCCCCCAGCGGCTCTCGGAGCTCGCCAAGATGGACGGCGCCATCATCCTGGCCAGCGATGCCAGCCGCATCGCCCGCGCCAACGTCCACCTGGTGCCCAACCCCAACGTGCCGACCTCGGAGACCGGTACCCGCCACCGCACCGCCGAGCGCGTCGCCCGCTCCATCAACGTCCCCGTCATCTCGGTGTCGGAGGACATGTCGATCATCGCCGTCTACGTCAACGACGAGAAGCACCCGCTCGAGAACATCCCACGCCTCCTGACCCGGGCCAACCAGGCGCTGCAGACGCTGGAGCGCTACCGCCAACGCCTCGACAGCGTCGCCGCCGCGCTGTCCGCCCTCGAGGTCGAGGACCTGGTGACCGTGCGCGACGTCGTCAACGTGCTGCAGCGCACCGAGATGGTCCGGCGCATCGCCGACGAGATCGCCGGCGACATCGTCGAGCTCGGCGTCGACGGCCGGCTGGTCGAGCTGCAGCTCGAGGAGCTGATGGGCGGAGTCGACGACGATCGCCGCCTGGTGATCCTCGACTACTTCAACCCCGAGTCGGAATGGGAGCTCGAGAAGGCCATGGCCGCGCTCAGCGACATGGGGACGGAGGAGCTGCTCGACCTCCGGGGCGTGGCCGAGACCCTCCACCTGCCCGGCACGATGGTCGACCTCGACGCCAACGTGCAGCCCCGGGGCTACCGCCTCCTGGCGCGCATCCCCCGCCTGCCCGAATCGGTCATCGAGCGCATCGTCCGTCGGTTCGGCAGCCTCCAGAAGATCATGCGCGCCACCATCGACGACCTCGACGACGTGGCCGGTGTCGGCGAGTCGCGGGCCCGCGCGATCAAGGAGGGCCTGTCCCGCCTGGCCGAGTCGAGCATTCTCGACCGCTACACCTAGCGGACCCTCGCAGCCGACGTCCCGGCGGCGATCGTGTAGAACCCCGGCATGCGGATCAGCTTGCCTTCGGGGACGCCGGCCGAGATCGCCCTGCCGGACGGGCGCGACCCGTCGCGGGGACTGGTGGTGATTCCCGACGTGGGGGGCCTGCGGCCGCTGTTCGACGACCTCGTGGCGCGCCTCGCCGCGGAGCAGGCGTGGACGGTGTGCGCCTTCGAGCTGTGGCCGGGGCGCGAGTCGCTGTCGCTGCCAGACCGGCTGGCCGAGGGCGGCACGCTCGACGACGCCCGCATCCTCGGCGATGCCTGCGCTGCGGCCGATGCCACCGAGTGCCGGCCGGTCGGAATCATCGGCTTCTGCATGGGCGGCATGTACACGCTCAAGGCGTCGGCCACCGGGCGGTTCGACCGGGCGGCGGCCTTCTACGGCATGTGCCGGGTGCCCGAGCAGTGGCGCAGCCCGACCCAGGGAGAGCCGCTCGAGGCCGTCGCCTCGCCCGAGCGCTGCGCCACGCTGGCGATCGTCGGCACCGCCGACCCGTGGGTCCCGCCGGCCGACGCCGACGCGCTCGAGGCCGCCGGGGTCGAGGTCGTCCGCTACGAGGGCGCCGACCACGGCTTCGTCCACGATCCCAGCCGGCCCGCACACCGGCCGGCCGACGCCGCCGACGCCTGGCGGCGGGTGTTGGCCTTCCTCGGGGCCCCGGACTGAGCGCTACCGGGCCCGGCGTTCGAGCTGCTCGCGGTCGGTGATGCGGTAGCGGCGCTCGGACTGCTCGATCCAGCCGAGGCGCACGAAGCTGGCGATCGCCTTGTTGACCCGCTCCCGGGAGGCGCCGACCATCGCGGCCAGCTCCTCCTGGGTGACCGGCAGCGTGAACTCGTCGGAGCCGGCGGCCATCTCGATCAGCCGCTTGGCGGTGCGGCCGGTGACGTCGAGGAACACCGAGTCCGCCAGGGCGACGTCCATGGTGCGAATCCGGCCGGCCAGCAGGGCCACCACGCCCCACAGCAGCTCTGGCCGGTTCTCGTACACCTGACGGACGGGGTCGAAGCCGATCGACAGCACCTGCGACGGCTCCAGCGCCCGGGCCTCGGCCGACCGGCCCAGGCCCTCGAACAGGCCCATGTCACCGAACAGGTCGCCCCGCTCCATGAGTGCCACCACCGCCTCGCGACCGTCGATGGAGCGCTTGGCGATCGCGATGCGCCCGCTCACGACCACGTACATCTTGTCGGGGGCGTCGTCCTCGTGGAACAGCACGTCGCCCCGGCGCAGGTCTTCCGTCTGGCTGGCGTCGGCCAGCTGCAGGAGCTCGCCGTGCGTCAGGTCGGCGAAGAGGTCGACGTCGGCGAGCAGGTCGGTGGCGCTCATCACGGGGAACGATAACGACGAGCCGACCGACCGTCCGCACATACCGCAGCGCTCCGCCCACCTCGATGCATCGGCCCCGGTTTCACCGGTTTCGTGCGGCGGCCTTCCGGCCGACCTGCGACCGGTAGCCTCCGGCCGGTCATGCCGTCGGTCTGGGTGATCGTCGTGGCGGCCGGGTCGGGTAGCCGGTTCGGGCGGCCCAAGCAGTACGAGCAGCTCGCGGGCCGCGAGGTGCTCGCCTGGTCGCTCGCCGCCGCCCGTGCCACCGCCGCTGGCGCCGGCGACGGCCTCGTGGTCGTGGTCCCGCCCGATCGGGCCGGCGACCCGGTGCCGCATGCCGACGGGGTGGTCGCGGGCGGGGCCACCCGATCGGCGTCGGTCCGGGCCGGCCTGGCGGCGGTGCCCAGCGACGCCCAGATCATCGTCGTGCACGACGGTGCCCGCCCCCTTGCGGGAGCGGACCTGTTCGCCCGCGTGGTCGGTGCCGTACGCGAGGGGGCGGACGCCGCGGTGCCGGCCGTCGAGGTCACGGACACGCTGCGTCGTCGGTCGGGGGGACCGGTCGATCGTGGCGGGCTGGTCGCCGTCCAGACGCCCCAGGCGTTCCGGGCCGCGGCCCTCCGGGGGGCCCACGCCTCCGAGCCGGAGGCGACCGATGACGCGTCGCTGGTCGAGGCCACGGGTGGCAAGGTGGTCGTCGTGGAGGGCTCGCCGGCCAACCTCAAGATCACGCGGCCGATCGACCTGGTCGTTGCGGCGGCGTTGCTCCGGTCCGGCGAGGCGCGATGACCGCCACGGGGGCGCCCGCAATCCGGATCGGCCAGGGTTTCGACGTGCACCCGTTCTCCGGCGACGCCGACCGCCCGCTCGTCCTGGGCGGCGTGTTGTTCGCCGGCATGCCCGGGCTTGCCGGCCACAGCGACGGCGACGTCATCGCCCACGCCGTCACCGACGCCCTGCTAGGCGCCGCCGGCCTGGGCGACATCGGCCAGCACTTCCCCGACACCGATCCGGCGTTGGCGGGCGCCGACTCCGTGGCGCTCCTGCGCCGCGCCGTGGCTGCGCTGCACGACGCCGGCTGGTACCCGCAGAACGTCGACTGCACGGTCGTGCTGGAGGAGCCCAGGGTGGCCCCGCAGCGGGCGGCCATCGAAGCCCGCCTCGGCGACGCGGTGGGCGCGCCGGTGACGGTGAAGGGCAAGCGCGCCGAGGG
>JBKOUY010000010.1:0-3253 GCA_046723645.1 Actinomycetota bacterium
CCGAAGACGAGAAGGCCCGCATCGCCATGGCCGGGGGTGGGCGCGCCTGGCGCGGCTGGTTCCCGGTGGGGGGCGAGCTGACGTCGGGGCGACCCGACCGGAAGGAGGGCATCTACTTCGGCGCCGAGTTGGGGCGCGACCACCCCCGCGTCGCCGCCGGCGTTCCCCTGCACGGGCCCAACCTCTTCCCCACCCGCCCGGCCGGGCTGCGCGAGGCCGTCCTCGCCTACATGGCGGCGATGACGGAGCTGGGTCACCTGCTCGCCTCGGTCATCGCCCGGGGGCTGGGGCTCCCCGACGACTGGTTCGCCACCCACTTGACCGCGGATCCGACCGTGTTGTTCCGCATCTTCCACTACCCCGCGGCCCCGGACGCCGCCGGCTCCGAGCCCACCGCCGAGCGGGCATGGGGCGTGGCCGAGCACACCGACTACGGGCTGCTGACGATCCTGCGCCAGGACGACACGGGGGGCCTCGAGGTGCGGACACCCACCGGCTGGATCGACGCACCGCCGGTGCCCGGCTCGTTCGTCTGCAACATCGGCGACATGCTCGAGCGCATGACCGGCGGGCTGTATCGATCGACCCCCCACCGGGTCCACAACGCAGGTCGCGTGGGCCGGGTGTCGTTCGCGTTCTTCTTCGACCCATCGTGGGACGCCGAGGTCAGTCCGTTGCCGCTCGATCGTCCGCCGACACCGCCGCCGGCGGCGCCCCGGTGGGACGGGGCCAATGTCCACGAGCTCAGCGGCACCTATGGCGACTACCTCCTGGCCAAGGTGGCGAAGGTGTTCCCCGACCTGGGCACGCGGGTCCTGGACGGCTGATACGGCCTGTACCGAGTACCGCTGGTGCGGGTGAGCGCTCGATCGTCGGGCTTGTGGTTGACTTGCGGCCGATGACGGTCGCCGATGACCCCAGGGTTCAGGACTACGAGCGGCGCGCGGAGGGGTACGAGCACTCGCCGCAGAGGGTGCTGCTGAAAGCGGCGCGGGTCGTGGTGTGGCTGGTCTACGCCTTCGCCCTCGTCACCGGGGTCCTGCTGACCACCGCCTTCTTCCTCCAGCTCGCCGGTGCCAACCCCGACGCGTCGTTCGTGGAGTGGGTGTATCGCAGCACCGACCGGGCCATGCGCCCGTTCCGCGGCATCTTCCCGACGCAGGAGCTCGATGGCTCATCGGTGCTCGACTTTTCCTATCTCGTCGCCGCGATCGTCTACTTCGTGATCGCGCTGCTCGTCGACGCCCTGCACCGGTGGCTGACCGGCCGGCTGCACCGGCAGGAGTGGGAGGCCAGCCGGGCGCGGACGCAGGCCGACATGGCCGCCCAGCGTGTGGTCGACGAGCAGCACGCCGATGTGCGGTCAGCCCAGCAGGCGGTGGCCCGCGAGTACGCCGCGCAGCAGGCCGCGGCGCAGCAGTACGCCATCGCCCGCGCCGCCGCGCAGGATGCCCTCGCGCAGCAGCCGCCCCCGGCGAGCGCGGTGCGACCGGAGCCGCCGCCACCCGGTCGATAAGGACGCGGACATCTCCGCGCGTCCCGACGTGGGGGACGGGACGATTCGGCCTGACCGAAATCTCGCGGCGGCGGGAGGTTGACGGCGATCACCCACGGCGGGTGATACCGGCCCGCCCGGCCTCGCCCACGATCTTCCTGGGCACCGGCGCCCCGGTGCGTCCGGGTGCGAGCTCGTAGTGGCACGGGTGTCGACGGCTCAGACCAAAGCCGGATGGCCCTGCGGTGGCCGGCGGACGCGGCAGACGTCCCGGTCCGTGCCGTCCAATCTTGGATCCACCCGCGCTCGGCCATCCTGCCGATCGCGGCGAGCAGGTCGCCGATGTTGAGAACATTGCCGGAATGGCGGTGGGCGCGGAGGTGAAGAACTGACGGAGGTCGTTTACAGGCCTGGGGTCTCTCAGTAGATGGAGACCCCGTGGACGAACACGAGCAGCAACGCAAGATCCGGCACCCTCACCCCGGGGCGCCCAAGTCGTCACCGGTGTCGCCGCGGCCCCCGGCTCGGCGAGGCCGACGTGCTGCGCCTCGCTGGCGGCGTCGAGGCCTAGGGCGAGCAGCCCCTCGGTCGAGCGATCGTCGCCGCTGCCCGCGAGCGGGGCTCGCTCGCCCTCCGCGACTTCCGGTCACTCACCGGCCGGGGGTCGAGGCCACACATCCGGCAGTGGCCTCGACCAGCGCTTCCCGGGTGGACGCCGCACTGTTACGGTCTGGTTGCGGCCCGCGGGACGCGGGCCCGCGGGAAACGGGAAGGGGGCCAGGGCAGTGGGGACCAACCCACGGTCACATCCACGGTCCTGAGCCTTCTGCGTGGGGGAGGTTGCCATGCGCAGAACGATCCGATCCATCTTGTCGTTGGTGAGCCTGTTAGCCGCCCTGGTGGCCGCCCAGGCCTTGCCGGCGGGGGCGACGCACGGCGGTGACACCCCGGTGTCGGTCGGCAGCCCGGCGAGCCCCTTCGCGCAGAACAAGCAGAACGAGCCGGCGATCGCCATCGACCAGGCGCACCCCAATGTCCTGGCCGCGGGGGCCAACGACGAGATCGACATCGAAGCCTGCAACGCCGGCGATGACACCACGTGCCCCTTCACCCCCGGAGTCGGCACGTCCGGCATCTCGTTCTCCTTCGATTCCGGCGACCACTGGACCCAGCCGACCTACACGGGCTACAGCGCCCGCACGGGGGTGGACGGGAGCTGCCTGGGCGTGGTCGGCCCCGACCCGGGTTGCATGCCCATGACGCCGGACCAGGGCGGCCAGATCGGCACGCTGCCCTGGTACTACGAGAACGGCCTTGTCTCCGACGGCGACCCGGCGCTGGCATTCGGCCCCCGCCCCGACGCCAACGGCGACTTCTCGTGGGCCAACGGGTCGCGGCTGTACTACGCCAACCTCACCAGCAGCGTGTCGGCCAAGCGCAGCGAGGCCGGGTTCAAGGGCGTGGAGGCCATCGGCGTCTCCCGGACCGATGACCCCGCGGCGGCCGCCGCCGGCGTGAAGTCGGCCTGGTTGCCGCCCTCGTTGATCACCGGCAGCAACAGCGCCGCCGCTTTTGCCGACAAGGAGCAGATCTGGGCCGACAACGCCGAGTCCAGCCGCTTCTTCGGCAACACCTACGTCTGCTTCGCCCGCTACGTCGGCGGGCCCAGCGCCGGCTCCAACGCCCACACCCTGGACGTAGCCCGGTCGACCGACGGCGGTGACAGCTGGACCAAGCTGACGCTGGTGAACATCCCCG
>JBKOUY010000170.1:0-18546 GCA_046723645.1 Actinomycetota bacterium
CCTGCCATCGTCGGGGCGCTGGCGTGCCTCGGGCTCCTCGTCGCACTACCGCCCGGATTGTGGCTGGCCGCCCACTGGCGCTGGGCCACGGTCCATCGCGATCGTCGGTCGGCAAGCGGCCCGCTTGCTGCCCTGGCCGTCCAGGCGGCCGTGGTTGCCGTGGCATCGCGAGTGGCGGGAATCAGCCACGAGCTCCGCTTCGCCGTCCCGGTCGCGGTCGCGACCCTGGTCGTCGCCGCGATCGCCGCCGCGGCGTTGACGACCTGCGCCCCGGCGACTGCGCCGGCCGGATCGCGCCCGGCCACCATTCCCCCTGGGTCGCGCACCCGTTGGCGCTGGCCACGAGACCACTCCGGGTTCGTGCGTCAGCCCGCTCCGGCCTGAATCGCGTCAGCCCTTGCGGCGGGTCTCGAAGACCGCCACCGCCTGGTGCAGGGGCACGAGCTCGCGCTTGTGTTCGCGGTGCGCGTCGGCGACGGCCTGGGCCGCCTGCTTCCGGAGCTTCGCCAGTTCGGCCCGCAGGCGCGCCACCTCGGTCTCGAGTGCGAGGACCCGCTCGACCCCGGCCAGGTTGAGCCCGTCGTTGGTGAGCTCCTGGATGCGGCGGAGCAGCTCGATGTCGGCCTCGCTGTAGCGGCGGCTACCCCCGATGGTGCGGGCGGGATCGACGAGCCCCTTGCGCTCGTAGATCCGCAGGGTCTGCGGGTGCACGCCGGCCAGCTCGGCCGCTACCGAGATCACGTACACCGCTCGGGTGTGCTCGCGGGGGTTGGGACGCTGGCTCACGACCTCGCCTCCTCCACGCCCAAGTGTGCCCGGGGCGAGGCGCCGTTGGCGGCGGCCGCCAATGCCTCGACGGCACGGCGCTCCTCGGCGTTGAGCTTCTGTGGCACGGCGACCTCGACGGTCACCAGCAGGTCGCCGGCCTTGCGGCGGGCGGCCACGCCCTTGCCCCGCACGCGGAACGTGCGCCCCGAGCGGGTGCCTGCCGGGATCCGCACCTTGACCGGGTCGCCGTCGAGCGTCGGCACGGCCACATCGGCCCCCAGTGCCGCCTCGGGGAAGGTGATCGGCACCGTGACGGTCAGGTCGTTGGCCCGACGGCCGAACACGGGATGCGGCGACACCCGCACGGTGACGTACAGGTCGCCGGCCGGTCCGCCATTGCGGCCGGGTCCGCCCCTGCCCCGCAGCCGGATGCGCTGCCCGTCGCCGACGCCGGGCGGGATCCGGACCTTCACCTCGCGGGGCCGGTGCTCGACGCCGGTGCCCCGGCAGGTCGGGCAGGGCTCGTCGATCATGTAGCCGCGGCCGGCGCACTCCGGGCACGGCGACGAGAAGCTGAAGAAGCCCTGGTTGTCGTCGACCACGCCGCGGCCCTGGCACGTCGGGCAGGTGCGCGGCGTGGTGCCGGGCCGGGCCCCGCTGCCGTGACAGGTGGCGCACGCCGCCTCGCTCGTCAGGTGCACGGTCGTGGTCAGCCCGTGCACGGCGTCCTCGAACGCCAGGTGCAGCTCCGACTCGAGGTCCTGGCCCCGGTGCGGCCCGGTGCCCCGGACGCCGCCGGTGCCCGCCGTGCCGCCGCGCCGGCGGCCGCGGCCGAACAGGCCGCCGAGAACGTCGCCGATGTCGCCGATGTCCTCGAAGCGGAAGCCCCCGGCGGCGCCGCCACCGGCGCCCTGGCCGCCGAACATCCCACCCATGGGCCCGAGCTTGCGGACCTCGTCGTACTCCTTGCGCTTCTCCGGGTCACCGACGACGTCGTAGGCCGCCGAGACCTCCTTGAAGCGCTCCTCGGCCGCCTTGTCGTCGGGGTTGGCGTCGGGGTGGTACTGCCGCGACAGCTTGCGGAACGCGCTGCGGATGTCCTTCTGGGAGGCCGTGTCGCCCACCCCGAGGACTCGGTAGTAGTCCTTCTCGAACCACTCACGCTGCGGCGCCATCGCTCGTCCGCCTCGTCGGCTCAGTCCGTGACCTTGACCATCGCCGGGCGCAGCACGCGGCCGCGCCAGCGGTAGCCGGCGCGAAGCACCTCGGAGACCACCTGATCGCCGCCCTCGCCGGGCTCGTGCAGGACCGCCTCGGCCTCGGCGGGGTCGAACGGCGCACCCTTGGGGTCGATGCGCTCGAGGCCCTCCTTGCCGAGGGCTCCGTACAGCGCCGCCAGCACCGGTTCGACTTCCGTGGCCCCGTGGGCCAGGGCGGCGTCGCACGCGTCGAGGACGGGCAGCAGCTTCTCGACGAAGCTGCCGAGCGCCCGCACGACGGCGTCCTCCTGCCGCTTCTGGGCCTGCTTGCGATAGTTCTCGAAGTCGGCCTGGGCTCGCCGGTACGCGTCGAGATACTGCTCGCGCTCGGCCAGCAACAGCTCCAGGTCGACCTCCAGCGCATCGGCCGCCGCCTGGAGGTCGTCGGTCACCTCGACGGTGTCGTCGGCGTCGGCGTCGACGATCCCGGCGTCGGGACCCGCGGACCGGCTCGTCTCGGGCGCGTCAGGGGCGTCGCCCTCCCCGCCCTCGGGCGGGGTGGGCTCGGCCTCCGGCGCATCGGGCGTGACCTCGGCCGACGCTCGTCGCTCGGGCGTTGGCCGCTCGCTCACGATGCGCTGCCCTCCTCGTCATCGACGATCTCGGCGTCGACGACGTCGTCGTCGGACGGCTGATCCGTGGCCCCAGTGCCGGGGCCGGGGCCACCGGCGGCGGCACCCTCCTGCGAGGCGGCCTCGTAGAGCTTCTGGGTGAAGCTCTGGCTCGCCGCCATGAGGGCGTCGGTGGCGTTGCGGATCGCCTCGGTGTCGCTGCCCCCGAGGGCCCCTTTGAGGTCGCCGAGCTTGTCCTCGACCGCCGACTTCTCGTCGCCCGAGATCTTGTCGCCCTGCTCCTTGAGCAGCTTCTCGGTCTGGTACACGAGGGTGTCGGCCTGGTTACGGACCTCGGCCTCCTCTCGGCGCCGGCGGTCCTCCTCGGCGTGGGCCTCGGCGTCCTTGACCATGCGCTCGATGTCGTCCCGGGCCAGCGACGACTGGCCGGTGATCGTCATCGACTGCTCCTTGCCCGTGGCCCGGTCCTTGGCGGCCACGTGCACGATGCCGTTCGCATCGATGTCGAAGGTCACCTCGATCTGCGGAACCCCGCGGGGGGCGGGCGGCAGGTCGACGAGCTGGAACTTGCCGAGCGTCTTGTTGAACTGCGCCATCTCGCGCTCGCCCTGCAGCACGTGGATCTCCACCGACGGCTGCATGTCCTCCGCCGTGGTGAACACCTCGGTGCGGCGGGTGGGAATGGTGGTGTTGCGCTCGATGAGCTTGGTCATCACGCCACCCTTGGTCTCGATGCCGAGGGACAGCGGCGTGACGTCGAGGAGCAGCACGTCCTTGACCTCACCCTTGAGCACGCCGGCCTGGATGGCCGCGCCCACGGCCACGACCTCGTCCGGGTTGACGCCCTTGTGGGGCTCCTTGCCGGTCAGCTCGACGACCAGGTCGTGCACGGCCGGCATCCGCGTGGAACCGCCCACCATGATCACGTGGTCGATGTCCTCCTTGGAGAGGCCGGCGTCCTTGATGGCCTGCTCGAACGGGCCGCGGCACTTGTCCAGCAGGTCGGACGTGAGCTCCTGGAACTTCGCTCGGCTCAGGCTCTCGTCCAGGTGGAGCGGACCCTCGCTGGTCGCCGTGATGAACGGCAGGTTGATCTGCGTCTGCTGAACCTGCGACAGCTCGATCTTGGCCTTCTCGGCAGCCTCCTTCAGCCGCTGGAGCGCCATGTTGTCGTTGGACAGGTCGACGCCGTGGGCAGCCTTGAACTGGCTCACCAGCCAGTCGATGACTCGCTGGTCCCAGTCGTCGCCGCCGAGGTGGGTGTCACCGTGGGTGGCCTTCACCTCGAAGACGCCGTCGCCGATCTCGAGGATCGACACGTCGAAGGTGCCGCCGCCGAGATCGAACACGAGCACGGTCTGCTCGGCACCCTCCTTGTCGAGGCCGTAGGCGAGGGCGGCCGCGGTCGGCTCGTTGATGATGCGGAGCACCTCCAGGCCGGCGATCTGACCCGCCTCCTTGGTGGCGGTGCGCTGGGCGTCGTCGAAGTACGCCGGGACGGTGATGACGGCCTGGGTCACGGTGTCGCCCAGGTACGACTCGGCGTCGCGCTTCAGCTTCTGCAGCGTCCGGGCCGAGATCTCCTGCGCCGTGTAGGCCTTTCCGTCGATGTCGATCTTCCAGTTGGTGCCCATGTGGCGCTTGACCGACCGGATCGTGCGGTCGGGGTTGGTGATGGCCTGGCGCTTGGCCACCTCGCCCATCAGCACCTCGCCGCCCTTGGAGAACGCGACGACGGACGGAGTGGTGCGCGACCCCTCGGCGTTGGGGATCACGACAGGGTCGCCGGCCTCGAGGACCGCGACCACGGAGTTGGTAGTGCCGAGGTCGATGCCGACGGCCTTGGGCATGGGGTTGCCTCCTGAAGAGTCGCTTTTGAACTGCGGCCCACGATAAAAGTTGAGTCCGCCGTTTGCAACTTTGCTCCGCAGGTTGCCGAAGGGCCAACCCGCAGGTCAGGGGCTACGCTCCGGCGGCCACGGGGGCGAGGAAGTTGCGCAGCAGGTCGTGGCCCGACACCGTGAGGATCGACTCGGGGTGGAACTGCACGCCCTCGACCGGGACCGCATGGTGGCGGTGGCGCAGGCCCATCACGGTGCCATCGTCGGTCCACGCCGTGATCTCCAGCTCGGCGGGGACCGAGCCGCGGTCGACCACCAGGCTGTGGTAGCGGGTGGCCTCGAACGGCGACGGCAGGCCCGCGAACACGCCGGCCCCGGTGTGGTGAATGAAGGAGGTCTTGCCGTGCATGATCTCCGCTGCCTGCACCACCTCGCCGCCGTACACCTGGCCGACACACTGGTGGCCGAGGCAAACCCCGAGCACCGGCCGCCTGCCGGCGAAGTGGCGGATGACCTCGTTGGAGAGGCCGGCGTCCTCCGGGCGCCCGGGACCGGGCGAGATTAGGACGGCGTCGGGATCGAGCGCCTCGATCTCGGCGAGGGACAGCTCGTCGTGGCGGTGGACCAGAGGCTCGGCGCCCAGCTCCCCCAGGTACTGGACGAGGTTGTAGACGAAGCTGTCGTAGTTGTCGACGACCAGGACCCGGGGCGCCACGGCCCGGCAGGCTACTGCCCGACTAGTGGGCGCTCACGGAACTTACGCGAGGGTCCACTAACTGGAACCGGCGGCGGTTATCGACGCCAGGGCCTCGCCCTCCGCCGCAGGTCGGGATGGGGGACCCACGACCTCGACGGGACGGCCGAGCACGTCGGAGAGCAGGTCGGTCCGCTGGTTGGCGGAGTAGAGCTCGAGCGAGATGTCGGCCCCGGGCGCCGGCTCCACGTCGACCACCAGGGCGCCCCCGGGGCTGGTGCGGCACGACAGACTGCGGACTCGCCCGGCGTGGTTGCGGTCGAGCCCGACGGCGATGCGCAGCAGCCCGGCCAGCACGCAGACGCGGCGCTGGTCCTCGGGGTCGAGGGCCGCGAACTCGGAGTGCTTCTCACTCGGCAGGGACTTCCGGTGATACCGCGCCACCAGGGCGATCAGCTCGATCTCGCGGTCGGTGAACCCGCTGAGCAGCTCGCTGTTCCGGATGACGTAGTAGCTGTGCTTGTGGTGGCCGGCGTGCGATAGGAACAGGCCGACGTTGGCGAGGAGCGCCGCCGCCTCCAGGATCTCACGACTGTCGTCGCCCAGCCCGTGCACCACGCAGGCACCGTCGAACAGCTGCAGCACCAGCTGCGCCACCTGGGTCGAGTGGGTCACGTCCTCGTCCATCTGCTCGGCCAGGCGCACGACGCTGCGGCGGCGCAGGTCGGACAGGTGGTGCAGCGAACCGCCGTGCTCCCGGCGCCAGGTGTCGAGCAGGACCCCCTCCCGCAGTGCGAAGTCGGAGAATGTGAGCTCCTGCAGGCCGCACTCGGCCGCCACCTGCTCGAGGATCAGGGCGCCGGCGACGATGATGTCGGCGCGCCGGGGATCCAGGCCGGGAATCTTGGCCCGGGCCTTGACCGTGTTCGCCTTGAGCAGCCGGCGCACCACGTCGTCGATCTCCGCGCGGCTGATCGTGAGGTTGTTGAGCGTGCGGGGGGTGGCGCCGCCGGATCGGACGGCGGCCATCTGGCAGATCGCCCCGATGGTCCCGGAGGACCCGACCGCGACGTCGAACCCCAGCCGCACGATCTCCCGGACCGATGGGGCCAGGGTGGCGCGGATGTCGCGCCGGCAGGCCTCGACCGCGTCGCCGTTGAGCTTGTTCTTGGCGAAGTAGCGCCGGGTCAGACGGATGGCTCCGAGCTTGAGGCTGCGGGCGGTGAGGATGTCGCCCTTTCGGCCGACGACCAGTTCGGTGGAGCCCCCGCCGATGTCACAAACGAGCACCTGGCGGTTGTACACGGGCACCGCTTGGAGGACGCCGAGGTGGATCAGCCGGGCCTCCTCGAAGCCCGAGATGACCTCGACGTCGATCCCCGCCTCGTCGCGGGCCCGGTCGATGAACGTCGACCGGTTCTCGGCCTCGCGCACCGCCGATGTGGCCACCGCCCGGAGCCGCGCCCCGTGGATCGCGGCCACTTGGCGAAAGCGCGCCAGCACCTCGATGCCGCGGTTGATGGCCGCCGGGGTCAGCCGCTTCATGTCCCGGGCCGACGACCCGAGGCGCACCATCTCGCGCTCGCGGTCGACCACCTCGAAGCGCTCGGCATCGACGCGGGCGACGACCAGGTGGATGGAGTTCGTCCCGATGTCGACAGCGGCGAGAACCGTCATGGGCACTTTCCTTCGACTGGGCCAGCCTCACTAAGGTGCCCGCCCATGGCCAAGCCAGCCAAGCGCAGGATCTCGGGTGGGCGCGTGACCGCCAAGGGCACCACGCCGGCATCGAGTCGGCCCAATCGGTCGACCCGGTACACGCCACCGGTGCCCCGCGAGGTGAAGGTCAGCCCCATGTGGGTGCCCGTCCTGATGTTCTCATTGCTCGGCCTCGGCGTGCTGCTGATCTTCCTCAACTACCTCGACGTCCTACCTGGTGGGACCAGCAATGCGTACCTCGCCGGCGGGCTGGCGGCCATTTGCGGCGGCATCATCGTGGCCACCCAGTACCGCTGAGGCCGGGGCGCTGAACACCAGGTAGCCGAAGTTACAGCGATGTGACCCTCCCCAGGGTTATCCACAGCCTGTGGATCCACTCGGCGTTGCCGATCACCCGTCGATGGGCGCCACCAGATCCATGTCTTCCTGGCAGTGCCGCGGCGGGTCCGGCACCTCGTCGTTGGCGCTCGTCATGCGCACCTCCGTGCCGCAGATCGAGCACCGGTACGTGAGCCGCACCTTGCGCAGCTCGCCCGGCGGCGGGGGCGGTGGCAGCGGAGTCGCCAGCCCCGACAGCACGCTGAACCCGATCCTGAGCAGCAACCAGCCCACGAGCACCGCGACCGCCACCGCCAGGACCGACGCCCGGGTCACCAGCCACGCGAGGACGCCGGCCGCGAGCAAGCCGACCAGGGTCGGCCACGAGATCTTCGGCCTGCGCACGGCGTCAGCGTACGGCGTGACCGCAAGCCGCGGACCCCGGTGAGGGCGCTGGGGGCTTCCCGCTAAAGGGATACGTGGATAGGAACATCGTCCCGGCCGACGGTGGTCAGTGTTGCCGGGAGGCCGAGCTGTGTGGCCTGGGTTTGCGCGGCAAATCCCGTACTGTTCGGTGCCCACATGCGGGCCTATCCGCTCGGCCTCTCGGTCAGGGCGCCGGATCGTTCTCGGTGGCCACGAACGGGCGGCAGGCCATGCCCCGCAGGCCCGGGCAGGGCGCCGGCTGGACTGCGGCCACGTGCACGCCGTCGATCACCGACAGCACCAACGCCGACGGTTGCCCGCGGTTGCGGCGGATGTCGATGGTCGGGATCGCACCGCCGTAGTCGGGCGGCTCGAATTCCCAGGTGGCGTGGTTGCGGCCCGGCGTGGCGATCGACAGGCGGACGCGCGAGCCGGCGCGGAACGCGTGCGCGAAGCCGGTGATATCGACGCGTGCCTCGACCACCTCGTTGCCGCGGAGCGGGCGGTAGGAGCGCTCGGTGAACCGGTGCACGACCTCCAGGCCGTCGGTGCGCTGGCGATCCTCGGCCCGGTGGCCGACCCGCAGCCAGCCGTTGGATATGAGGTACTCGACCCCGTCGGGGCGCACCTCCGAGATCGACGCCTGCAGGTCCACGTCGGGGGCGTCGCTCGACACCCAGAGGTCGGCCACCGCGGGCCCGGCGACCACCAGGTCCTCGGACAGCGGCTCCGTCAGGTACGACAGCTCCTGGCCCTCGCCGAATCGGGTCCACTCGGCGCCGGTCCAGACCGGGTCGAGCAGCGGGTACTCGCCCGTGCCGCCGAAGAGCGTGGCGCCCCCCGCGGCGGGGTCGAAGCGGAAGCGGTCGGCGTCACCGTCGCTGCGCGGCCCGGGCTCGTCGGTGGCGAGGCGCTCGTCGTCACCCAGGTACCACGTCGTCGGCTCGGCGTCGCTGGTGGGCCACGAGTCGAGCCCGAGCTCGAACGTCCCACCCTGCTCGCCGATCTCGTTCGCGCCGATGCCGCTCTCGAAGATCACGCGGACCGGGTCCTCGGCCTCGTACGCCGCCAACGCCGAGGCGTAGTCGTCGCCGAACCGGGCGAAGCGGTCCGGTTCGAGCTCGACGTCGCGAAGGTGGAGCTGTTCGGCGAGCACCGGCGGCGCCAGGGCGCGCACGACCGGGTTCAGGTGCGGCACGCGCTGGGCCACGTAGAGCTCGAGGAACTCGAACCAGCGCACGAGGTTGGCGGGCCCGTAGCCGTCGGGGTGGCGTCCGTTCCACAGGTTCGCCCTGACGACCGGGGCCGACGTGAACTCGTCGAGGAGCGCGGTGAACTGCGGTCCGGTCTGCTCGTCCTGGAACGCCCCCGAGATGAAGACCGGCGCCTCGATGTCGCCCACGAGCCGCCGCAGGTCCCGCGCCGCGGCCGAGCCCGGATAGCTGTCGAGGGCGCGGACGAAGCCCTCGAAGTCGGGGTTCTGGGCGCGGAGTGCCTGGTGCGCTGCGCACGTGGTGTCGCCCGCCGCGATGCGCTCGGTGACCCAGCTCGTGCCGCCGGGGGCGGCGGCCGCGTCGCGCTCCTTGATCCACTGGTGGGTGAAGCCGGAGTTGAAGATGCCGCCGGGCCACGCCTGCAGCCACGGGTCAGCAATCACCGACTGCGCCGTCACCGCCGCCAGGTGCGGCGGCCGCGTCGCCGCCGTGTATAGCTGAGAGATGCCCGAGTAGGACAGGCCCACCATGCCGACGATTCCGTGGAGAACCCACGGCTGGCGGGCCACGATCTCGATGACGTCGTAGCCGTCGGCCATCTGCGCGGGGTTGAACACGTCGAACACGCCGCCCGAGCACCCGGTGCCGCGCATGTTGACCGACACCGTCGCGTAGCCGAACGTGCGGGCGAGGCGCGAGCCGGCCTCCTCGCTGCCCGGATTGGACGGCGAGTAGCCCGAGTACTCGACCACCGTCGGGTACGGGCCGTCGCCGTAGAGGGCGGGGTCGGGGAGGCGCACCATGGCGCTCAGCCGCACGCCGTCGCGCATCTCCAGGTACTGGAATCCCTCCTCCAGCGACGAGCCCGGCAGGGGGTCGCCGAGGACGTCCAGCCGGGCGGCGCTGAGCGCCTGGCGGTCGTAGAGGGCGGGATCCGGGACGTCGTCGCGGCCGGGGACGGTGACGACGCCGGTGGCCAACGGCGGCGATGCCTCGTCGTCCCGGATCACGTAACTGCCCGGCTCGACCACCCCCGCGGCCGCCGGGTCGCCGACGTCCGTCCAGTCGAGATCGGGCCCCGACTGGACCTCCCGGTACTCGCCCGGCAGGTAGGCGAAGTGGGCCTGACCCTCGTCGTCGGCCCGCAGCGTCAGCAGCCGGTGGCCACGGTTGCCGTAGAGCGTCAGCGGTTCACCGGGCTCGGCCCCCGTGACCGTGATCTGCTCGATCCCTGCACGCACCACCCAGGGGGCGTCGTCGGCCCCCTCGGTCAGGCGCTCGAGCGCGCCAGCCTCGGCGGCCGCGGCGACGGCGGCGCCATCCGGGCCGATCTCGGACGACGGGCTGCACGCCACCAGCGTCGCGGCCATGCCCAGCGCCAGCGCCATGCCCAGCTTCCTCATGGACCCCCTCCGTCACGCGATCCGTCGCGACAGGCGTGCCGGCCGACCCGACGACCGGCACGCCCAGCCCGCCCGGCGTCGGGCGGTGTGCGGGCCTATCCGCTCGACCTCTTACCCGAGGCGCTCGATGATCGTGGCGTTGGCCATGCCGCCGCCCTCGCACATCGTCTCGAGGCCGTAGCGGCCCCCGGTGCGCTCGAGCTCGTTGAGCAGGGTGGCAAGCAGCTTGGTCCCGGAACAGCCGAGCGGATGGCCGAGGGCGATGGCGCCGCCGTTGACGTTGACCTTGCCCATGTCGGCACCGGTCTCGCGCTGCCAGGCGAGGACCACCGAGGCGAAGGCCTCGTTGATCTCGACCAGGTCGATGTCGGCGAGCGTCAGGCCCGCCTTGTCCAGCACCCTCTGCGTGGCGGGAATGGGTGCGGTGAGCATCATGACCGGATCGGCGCCGGCCAGAGCGAAGCTGTGGAACCGTGCCCGCGGCGTGAGGCCCAGCTCCGCGGCCTTGTCCTCACTCATGATCAGCGCAGCCGAGGCGCCATCGGTTATCTGGCTCGAGTTGCCGGCGGTCACCTTGCCGCCGTCCTGCTTGAACGCCGGCTTGAGGTTCGCCAGCGTCTCCGCCGTCGTATCGGGGCGGATGCCCTCGTCCGCCGTGACCAGCTCGTCGGACTCGGTGATGTTGCCGGTCTCCTTGTCCCGGTGGATCGACCGGACCGGGATGATCTCGTTCTCGAACCGACCCTCGTCGCGGGCCCGGGCCGCCCGCTGCTGGCTCTCCGCACCAAAGGCATCGAGGTCCTCACGGGTCAGGCCCCACTTGTCGGCGATCAGCTCGGCCGAGATCCCCTGCGGGACGAGGCCACCGACGTCCTGGTAGCGCCGGTTCATCCTGGGGCCGAAGGGCAGGCCGTACCTGCCGTCGCCGACCGACGCGCCCATCGGCACCTGGCTCATCACCTCGACACCGCCGGCCACCACGACGTCGTGGGCGCCGGCGATCACGGCCTGGGCCGCGAAGTGCGCCGCCTGCTGCCCTGACCCGCACTGCCGGTCGACCGTTGTCCCCGGTACGTCCTCTGGCCAGCCGGCCGCCAGCACGGCGTTGCGGGCGACGTTGACCGACTGGGCTCCCGCCTGCATGACGCAACCCATGATCACGTCCTCGACCACTGCGGGATCGATCTGGTTGCGCTCGACCAGGGCGTTGAGCGTCTCCGCAGCGAGGTCGACGGGATGCCAACCGGAGAGCTTGCCGTTCCGCTTGCCTCCTGCGGTGCGGACGGCATCGACGATGACGGCGGTGGGCATGGCCTGCTCCTTTGTCTCGCCGGTCCCCGCTGCCCGCATCATTGGGGGGTCGGGCCGGCTCCTTGACCGTTCGGTCAAGCCAGTCTGCCGACCACCCCGCGCGGATCGCAACCAACGCGTACTCTGGGCCGGCCCGGCGGCGCACGGAGCGGGGTGGTCCAGCCCGCCGGCAACCAGCCGTCCGAGGGCGACGAGGGGGTCCCGCTGTGATCGCAACCGAGGACGAGCTCGACCGGAAGGTCGAGGGCCAAACCATCGCCAGCCGCTGGCTGGAGACGGTGGCCGCCCACCCGGACAACGTGGCGTTGCGAGCCAAGGATGGCGACCGCTGGGTCGAGTGGACCTATTCCGACGTCGCCGACCGGGTGGCGCGGGCGGCGGCGGGCCTCAGGACCCTCGGGGTGGAGCCCGGCGACCGCGTCGTGCTGATGATGCGCAACATCCCCGAGTTCCACGTGGTCGACCTGGCCACGATGTTCTGCGGGGCGACCGCCGTGTCGATCTACAACTCCTCGCCCCCCGAGCAGGTTGCGTACCTGGTGGGCCACAGCGGCGCCAAGGTGGCGATCGTCGAGGACATGGGCTTCGCCGAGCGGTTCAGCGCGGTGCGCGACGAGCTCCCCAAGCTCGAGCACCTGGTGGTCCTGGGCGGGGACGGTGTCGCCGATCCGACAGCCGGCGACTCTGCGTTGATCGCCGGGCGGGCGGTGCTCGAGGGGCACGATCCGGTCGACCTGCACGCCTCGCTCAGCGACATCCACCCCGAGTCGCTGGCGACGGTGATCTACACGTCCGGCACGACCGGCCCACCCAAGGGCGTCATGATCAGCCACTACAACGTCGTGTGGACCGCCCAGGGCTACCTCGAGCTGCTGGGCATCGAGCCCGTCGGCTTCCGTGCCATCTCCTACCTCCCGATGGCGCACATCGCCGAGCGGATGTCCGGCCACTACCTGGCGGGCATCGCCGGCTTCGAGGTGACGACCTGTCCCGATCCGAGCCTCATCGGCCAGTACCTGCGCGAGGTCCATCCCGAGACGATGTTCGGCGTTCCGCGCGTGTGGGAGAAGATCCACGCCGGCATCCAGGCAGCCCTGTCGGCCAACGAGGACGCCAAGGCCCGGTTCGACCAGGCCGTCGCCGCCGCCGAGCCCATCGCCGAGCGGCGCACCCTCGGCACCGCCAGCGACGAGGACGAAAGTACCTGGGCATCGCTGGACGAGCTCGCGTTCCGCAACGTCCGCCAGCTCGTCGGCCTCGACTGCCTCCAGTACGCGATCACCGGCGCGGCGCCGATCCCGCCCGAGCTGATCCGCTGGTATCGCGCGATCGGCGTCCCGATGTCCGAGATCTACGGGCTGTCCGAGACCACGGGCCCGATGACGTGGGATCCGGCGGAGGTGCGGGTCGGCACCGTGGGCCGTGCGTTCCCCGGCGTGGACGTGTTCCTGGGCGACGACGGCGAGGTGTGCTGCCGGGGCGGCAACGTGTTCGTCGGGTACCTCGACGACCCGGACAAGACCGCAGACGCCCTCGAGCCCGACGGCACGTTCCACTCCGGTGACATCGGCGAGATCGACGAGGACGGCTACCTCCGGATCGTCGACCGCAAGAAGGAGCTGATCATCACCGCCGGCGGCAAGAACGTGAGCCCTGCGAACCTCGAGGCGGCCCTCAAGACAGTGATCCCGATCGGTCAGGCCTGCGCGGTCGGCGACGGCCGGCGGTTCGTCTCGGCGCTGGTGGTGCTCGATCCCGAGGTGGCGCCGGGGTGGTTCCGCGAGCGGGGCATCGAGGCCGCCTCCCTGGCCGAGCTGGCGGCCGACGCGCGCACGCTGGACGAGCTGCAGCGGGCGGTCGACCAGGTGATGCTCCGGTTCAGCACGGCGGAACGCGTCCGGAGGATCGCCGTGCTGGGCGACGAGTGGCTGCCCGACGGCGACGAGCTCACGCCGACGTCCAAGCTCAAGCGCCGCGGCATCCTCGCCAAGTACTCGGAGCAGATCGAGTCGCTGTACGCGTAGCCAGGACCCGCCGGGCGCTCAGCCCGACCGGTGGGTCACGCAGCGGCCGTGGTTTCGGTGGTCGTCGCCGCGGCGAGGAAGCTCTGGCAACCCTCGATGGCCCTCGCGTTCCAGGGCGCGTCCGGCTGGTCGTCGGTTTGCTGCAGGTGCACGAAGGCCACCGTGTCCCCTTGCCGGTCCACCTGCACCTTGGGGTCGTCGGTGGGATCACCGAGGCGCTGGCTCGGGTAGCCGCGCGGGGCGCCCACCTGCAGCTCCTCGACCAGCAACCCCTCGCTCCGCAGGAGGTTGTACGTCGTGGTGCTCATCGACGGGCCCGGTTGTGCCCCACGCAGGTCGGTGACCTCGGCCTCCGTGTCGTCCGATGGGCATTCGAGCGTGGGCTCGTCGTAGTACTTGTGAACATCCACGAGCTCGACGGTCAGGGACTTCTCCCGACCGGCGATCATGCAGCCGATCCTCAGCGTTCCCGGTGGGACCGGCTGGCGCATCGACCCCATCCCGGGGGCGAACGTGTGCCGCCCCGCCCACTCCCCCTCCTTGACCACCCGCACCTCGGTGGGGGTGGTCAGCTCGTTGAACACGCGTACGTGCATGCCGTCGGTCTGCGGCCGCACGGATGCCACCGGGATCACAGGCCCGTCCGGCGCGCAGTGGAAGTCCACGACGTCCGGGAGCTGCGCCGCCGCGCCCGACGGGCGGCCGATCGGTGAGACCGCTACCTGGTTGTCGTCGGGTCCACCGCCCGTGACCAGCACCACGCTTCCCAGCAGCACCGCCAGCGCCGCCGCCGTGACGACAGCTCCACGGCGGCGGCGCAGCCGGCGGTGCCGGCGTGCGGCGACCCGATCGAGCCCTCGCTCGGGGGGGTCGCCGGCGTTTGAGGCGAGACGCTCCAGACGGGCCCGGAGTTCGGGATCGCCGTTCACGCCTCCGGCCCCCGCCCCCGACCTGGGCCGGGTGCGAGAGCTGCACGAGCTTGGCTGACGAGGACCCGCACGGTGGCGGGACTGATACGCATGATCTCGGCGGCCTCGCCCGTGGCGCAATCGAGTAGTTCGGTTAGGACAACAGCTTCACGTTGACGGGGTGTGAGGGAAGCCAGCGCACGGGCGACACTGTCGCGATCCGTCGCCACGTCGGCCGGCTCGGGGCTTGGCGTTGGTGCGGAGTGGAGAAAGGCGTGATCGACCAGCCGGCGGGCCGCCCGCATCGTCCGTCGCGTGGCACTGCGCCGGGCGTTGAAGGCGGTGCGGAAGAGATAGCCGGCAGGATCGTCCAGCTGGCCGACCCGGCCCCAGCGTTCCCAGACCTTGCAGAACGCCAGTTGGGCCAGGTCCTCGGCCTGGTGACGGTCTCCCGTGAGCACATAGAGGGCGCGGAAGAGCCGCCGCTCGTTGGCCATGTAGAAGGCCTCGAACGACAGGCCAGACCGAACGCCGACCGTGATCGGCGCCGGCTCGGAGACGCGCTCATGAGCCACGGACAGGACCAACACTGCCCCAAGAACGCTCGAGAGGCACGCGCCGTGTAGAGGTTTGTGGAAATTTTCTCGTTCCACCCCCCATCGGGGGCGGCGTCGCCGCGGACCCGGCCGCGGGCGGGCGTCACCGCTTGGTTGACTTCTTGGCGCCAGCGGTCTTCCGGGCGGTGGTCTTTCGGGCGGTCGTCTTCCGCGCGGCCGTCTTGCGGGCCGGGGCCTTGCGGGTCGTGGCCTTCTTGGCCGTCGCCCTCTTGGCCGGCGCCCTCTTCGCCGTCGTCTTCCTCGTGGTCGACGTCTTGGCCGCGGACTTCTTCGCGGTCGACTTGCGGGCACCGGCCTTGGCACCGCCGGTCGAGCGCGACGCCGTGGTCTTCTTGGCCGTGGTCTTCTTGGCCGTGGTCTTCTTCGCCGCGGCGGGCGCCGGCGGCCACACACCGCGCTCGAGCCTGGGCGCGAGGCTCGTCTTCACGACCGCGTCCTTGAAGCCCTTGAGCGGCGTGATGCGCGCCTTCTTGGACGCCTTGATCCGCACGGGCTCCTGAGTCTGGGGGTTGCGGCCCATGCGGGCCGGCCGGTCGACCTTGACGAACTTGGCGAAGCCGGAGATCGACACCGGCTCACCCTTGGACACGACCGCGGTGACGACTTGGGTGAAGCCCAGCATCACCTGGTCAACTTGTCTGCGCTCCACGCCCGTCTGTGTGGAAACGGCTTGGACGAGATCACGACGGTTCACGGGTTCCTCCTAGGTCCGGATCGCGTGCTCAGTTTCCTCAACGCGGACCCATGACACGCGGATACCGCCGTATTCTTACGACTTTTCGCGCTGGGCGCATCACCTCTGTCCGAGAACCCGTGTGATTGCCGGGTTTTTTCGGCGTCCGACGCGACCCCGCGTCGGACTCGTATGCCGGCGATACACCGGGCGTCAGGGCGGTGGCCGCACGCCGTGAGTGTCGAATAGCCAGCAATCACGGGGGGTTTTCGCACACCCGCGCTGGATACAACCTCAGAAGAGGGTGGCGCCGCCTCGGCTGGGAAGCTCGATGAACGTCTGTCCCGGCGTCAGCTTGATCTCGGTGCGAGTGCCGGCGGCAAAGAAGATCAGTCGATGCGCGAGTGTCGGTCGAACCCACGTCGCCTTGATTGCCTGTCCCTGTGTCAGCACGATCGCCGGGCCCGATCCGGTCACGATGGCGTGCGGCACGGACCGGCCACCCTGGCCCGAAAAGTCGTAGGGGATCTCGGCGACCACGACATTGCGCGGTGCGATCTGCACGCCCTCGGCGGCCATGTGGGGCGTGCCGTTCTGGCTCCGCCGCCAGACATGGCCGGCCGGGTCCCACGTGAACCGTGAGATCTCGGCCCCGCCGAAACGCAGGGCCACCCCGTGGACCGGGCGCGCGCCGGGGCCGGGTAGCTCGCCCCTCCGGCCATAGACGAAGATCGGCTTGGGGGGCGGCGGCGCCTCCGGCGCCTTGCGGTACAGCTCCGGGGTGGAGGAGTACAGGTTGTGGGGCGCGGGTCGTCCCGGGTCGCGGCGGAACCCCTGGCCGCTGACGTTGTTGCCGATGTCGACGACGTTGGCTCGGTGGAGCTGGGGAACCACGCCGTTGTTGCCGCCCGACGCCGCGAACAGCGGGCGGCCGAACAGGGGGACGATCTCGAGGTCGCTCGTCCGCATGGAGCGGACCGGACCGACCACCGAGGCGTCGGTCGAGTGGAACACCGTGGCAAGCCGGGTGAGGTTCCCCTCGACCGGCTCCTCGATGACGATGTCCGCCTGCCTGAGGCCCGACTGGGGCCGGGCGGCCGACACGTTGTCGATCTTGACGATCAGTGCAGGCCTCCGGATGTCGCCCAGCAAGCCGGTCAACGGCGCCACCGGAGGCGGCGCGGTGGTCGTCGTCGTGGTCGGAACCGTCGTCGTGGTCGTGGGCACGGTTGTGGTGGTCGTGGTGGGCTCGGGGGAGGCACCCCCGCCCCGCGTCGCGATGAAGACCACGAGCGGCAGCAGGACCAGGACCGCCGCTCCGCCGGCCGCGATCCGCCAGCGCCGCGAGCGCCCCGTGATCAGCGTCCGGGCGCGACCCATCGCCTGGGCGATGCGGCGGCGGACGGCGCCCACCGCGGGTCGCAGGCGGCGAAGGTGCGGGTCGACGGACCATCGGATGCGGTCGAACACAGACATGGTTCCCGGAAGGATGCCAGGCGGACGGCGCCGGCCGCGGATGGTGTCATGCGGGTGCCCAAGCGCCGCGGACCGGGCGCCGGACCGGTCGTCGCCTCGCCGGTTGCGATGCAGAATGGGCGCCGTGCCCACCCACTACCGCGCCCCCGGCTGGTTCACCCGCAACGTCTTCAACCGCGCGGTCGCGTTCATGACCCGCCACGGTGTGAGCATCCTCGGCTCGCGCGTCCTGGCGGTGCGCGGCCGCACGAGCGGCGAGTGGCGCACCACGCCCGTCAACCTCCTCGAGCACGAGGGCAAGCGCTACCTGGTGGCACCGCGGGGCGAGGCCCAATGGGTCCGCAACCTGCAGGCGGCCGGCACGGGGGAGCTCCGGGTGGGCAGCCGCGTCGAGAGGTTCCGCGCCCGCGAGCTCGATGCCGACGAGAAGGTTTCCGTGTTGCGCGCCTACCTGAAGCGCTGGAAGTTCGAGGTGGGCGTGTTCTTCGAAGGGACCGGGCCCGATGCCAGCGACGACGAGCTGCGCTCGATCGCGCCGCAGCACCCCGCCTTCGAGGTCCTGCCGCCTGTGTGACGCCGGCCCGGTGACCGGCGCCGTGTTGCGAGCCGCCCCGCTAACCGACCTGATCGCCCTCGTTGAAGAAGAACGCGCCCTTCATGCCCTGGTCTCCGTGGAACCGGCAATGGAACTGGACCGCGCCCTCCTGTGGCAGCGTCACGGCCACCGAGGTGGTGTCGCCGGAGCTCAGCTCCTCATCGACGCCGAGCGCGTCGCTCGTGAAGGTGTGCGTGGCGTTGCCCTCGTTGTGGAGCTCGACGGTCACCTCCTCGCCGGGGGTGCCCCGGGCGAACGTCGGCGCGAAGTAGTTGTCGTCGAGCTCGAGCTCGAGCGCGTCGTTTTCGATGTCCCCCGTGCCGTGATCGTTGACGGTGCCCTCGAGCGAGACCGGCGGCTGCCCACTGGCAGTGCCGCTGGCGGAGCCCGACTCTGATCCCGATCCTGATTCCGCCCCGGACTCGCGGACGTTGGCACCGTCGTCGTCACCGCACGCCGCCAGCACCAGCACGACCGCGACCGCCGACGCCGCAAGACAGCTGATCTTCCTCATCGCCAGGGTCTACCAGCCCCGCGACGGGTTGGATTTTCGCGACGCTCCCTCTATCCGTACGTCGTCGACGTCGCCAGCCCTTTCATCCCGCCATCTCCTGCCCCCCGATGACTTCGCGCGGGTCTACCAGTCTTTCCTTAGCAGTTGCTCAAGCGTCGCCCTATCCGCGCCCTTTACCGGGTGGTACCGTCACGCCAAGCGGGACAGTAGGAGG
>JBKOUY010000070.1:0-12575 GCA_046723645.1 Actinomycetota bacterium
CGCCGTGAACTCCACATTCGGGTTCGACTCCGCCAACACCTTCGTAATCGCCGCCGTCAACGTCGTCTTACCATGATCAATATGACCCATCGTCCCAATATTCAAATGCGGCTTCGTCCGCTCAAACTTTTCCTTAGCCATGGCTCGCTTGAACCTCTTTGAACTGGTGAAGTGTGCTGATAACGGAAGTCGTGCTACTCGCCGCGCACCCGGGCAACGATCTCTTCTTGCACGGAGGAAGGCGTCTGCTGGTAGCTGTGGAACTGCATCGTGTACGTGGCACGACCCTGGGTCCGTGAACGCAGGTCGGTAGCGTACCCGAACATCTCTGACAGGGGGACCTGCGCCCGTACCACTTGGCTGTTGCCCCTTTGTTCCATGCCACCCACGCGTCCACGCCGGCTGTTGAGGTCGCCGATGACGTCGCCCATGTAGACCTCGGGCGTGACGACCTCGACCGCCATGATCGGTTCGAGCAGCACGGGGTTGGCCTTGCGGGCGGCGTCCTTGAACACCATGGAACCGGCGATCTTGAATGCCATCTCCGAGGAGTCAACCTCGTGGTACTTGCCGTCCACGAGGGTCGCTCGCACGTCGACCGTGGGATATCCGGCGAGAACTCCGGCGTCGAGGGACTGCTGGATGCCGGCGTCGACCGCCGGGATGTACTCCTTTGGCACGCGCCCGCCGGTGATCTTGTCGACGAACTCATAGCCACCACCCGGGCCCAGTGGCTCCAGGTTGATGGAAACCTCAGCGAACTGGCCGGCGCCACCGGTCTGCTTCTTGTGCGTGTACGTCACCTTGGTGACCGGCTGGGTGATGGTCTCGCGATAGGCAACCTGCGGCTTGCCGACGGTGGCATCGACCCGGAACTCGCGGAGCATGCGGTCGACCAGCACCTCGAGGTGCAACTCGCCCATGCCGGAGATCACGGTCTGACCCGTGTCCTCGTCGGTGCGAACCTGGAACGTGGGGTCCTCCTCGGCCAGCGCCTGGAGGGCCTTGCTCATCTTCTCCTGGTCGGCCTTGGTCTTCGGCTCGACGGCGACGTGGATCACCGGCTCGGGGAACTCGAGCTGCTCGAGCTGGATCTCGGCGCCGGGCGCCGACAGCGTGTCGCCCGTGCGCGTGTTCTTCAGGCCGATGCCCGCGGCGATGTCGCCGGTGAACACGGCGTCGACGTCTTCCCGGTGGTTGGCGTGCATCTTCAGGATGCGGCCGATGCGCTCCTTCTGGCCCGTGGTCGTGTTGACGACCTGGCGGCCCTTCTCGAGCGTGCCCGAGTAGACCCGGAAGTACGTCAGCTTGCCGACGTGCGGGTCGGACATGATCTTGAACGCCAGCGCCGCGAAGGGCTGGTCGTCGTCGGGCTTGCGCTCGAGCTCCTCGTTGCCTTTCATGCTGACGCCGGTGACCGGCGGCAGGTCGATGGGGCTGGGCAGGTAGGCCACGATGGCGTCGAGCAGCGGTTGCACGCCCTTGTTCTTGAACGCGCTGCCGTTGAGCACCGGCACGATCTCGCCGGCAAGCGTGCCCGTGCGGATGGCGCGCTGCAGGTCGTCGACCGTGATCTCCTCGTCGGTGACGTACTTCTCGAGGATGACCTCGTCGAACGACGACAGGACGTCGATCAGCCGATGGCGGTAGTCCTCGGCCTGCGCAAGGAGGTCGGCGGGGATGTCCTGGACCTCCCACTTCGCGCCCAGTTCCTCCTCCAGCCAGACGAGCGCCTTCATGCTGAGCAGGTCGATGACGCCGCGATAGTGGCCCTCGGCACCGAGGGGCAGCTGAATGACGGCCGTGTTGGCCTCGAGCCGATCGCGGATGGAGTCGAGCGCGGCGAAGAAGTCGGCGCCCAGCCGGTCCATCTTGTTGACGAAGCACATGCGCGGCACGTGGTACTTGTTGGCCTGGCGCCACACCGTCTCGGTCTGCGGCTCGACCCCGGCGACGGCGTCGAACACCGCCACCGCACCGTCGAGGACGCGCAGGGACCGCTCCACCTCGACGGTGAAGTCGACGTGCCCGGGCGTGTCGATGATGTTGATCTGGTAGTCGTTCCAGAAGGTGGTGGTGGCGGCCGAGGTGATCGTGATGCCGCGCTCCTGCTCCTGGACCATCCAGTCCATGGTGGCGGCGCCCTCGTGGACCTCGCCGATCTTGTAGGTGCGCCCGGTGTAGTAGAGGATCCGCTCCGTCGTCGTGGTCTTGCCCGCGTCGATGTGGGCCATGATCCCGATGTTGCGGACCCGCTCGAGGGGGTGGGTTCTCATTGCCATGAGATTCGTTTCTCGTTCGACATGCAGACGACCGAGCTCGCAAGCCCGGTCGTCGGGGGAACCACGCCCCTCAGGGGGCGTCGTCCCCCCGAGTTGGTTGGGGGATTACCAGCGGTAGTGCGCGAAGGCCCGGTTGGACTCGGCCATCTTGTGCGTGTCTTCCTTGCGCTTCACAGAGCTGCCGATGCCGTTGTTGGCGTCGACCAGCTCGGAGGCCAGCCGCTCGGCCATGGTCCGCTCGCGACGCTGCTTGGAGTACCCGACGATCCAGCGGATGGCCAGCGTGTTGGCCCGGCGGGGGCGGACCTCGACAGGCACCTGGTAGGTGGCGCCACCGACGCGGCGGCTCTTCACCTCGAGCTGGGGCTTGACGTTGTCGACCGCACGCTTGAGCGCCGCCAAGGCGTCGCCGTCGGTGCGCTTGCCGACGATGTCGAGCGCGTCGTAGACGATGCGCTCGGCCGTGGACTTCTTGCCGCGCTGCAGGATCTTGTTGACGATCTGCGTGACGAGCACCGACCGGTAGACCGGGTCGGGCATGAGGTCACGGCGCGGCGCGGGGCCCCTGCGCGGCATCGAATCAGCCTTCCTTCTTGGCGCCGTAGCGGCTGCGAGCTTGCTTGCGGTCGCGCACACCGGCGGTGTCGAGGGTGCCGCGGATGATCTTGTAGCGGACACCCGGGAGATCCTTCACCCGGCCGCCACGCACGAGCACGATCGAGTGCTCCTGGAGGTTGTGCCCCTCACCGGGGATGTACGCGGTGACCTCGATGCCGCTCGACAGGCGCACGCGGGCGACCTTGCGCAGCGCGGAGTTGGGCTTCTTGGGCGTATGGGTGAACACGCGCGTGCACACGCCACGGCGCTGGGGCGCGCCCTTGAGCGCCGGCGTCTTGACCTTCGACGTCTTCGACTGGCGGCCCTTGCGGACCAGCTGTTGGATCGTGGGCACTCGTTACCTCGCGACGGACGAACGGCGTGTTGCTAGAGGGGTGGATCGCAGGTCGACGCGGCGCGTCAAGACCGACAGGACAGCTTACGGGCTGAAGTACCACCACACAACCTGCGACCAGCAGCCCTTCCGGCGTGGCTACGGGTCCTGTCGCCTCCGGTGCGGGGCCTACCGCCGCCGGCGTGAACGCCGGCAGCGGCCCCGCCTCCTCAGCGCCACCCGCGGCCCGCCTCCTTCGCGAGAGGCGAGCGGGACCGGCCATCGAGGCCGGTCCCGCTCGCTGGTCGTTCGTTAACTGCCGGCGCCGGCTTCGGGGCCTTCCTCGCCGGCCGGGCCGTCGGCCCGATCCCCCGCCGACGGCAGGCCGACGACGGCGGCCAGGTCGGAGTCGGCGGGGCCCTCTTCGCCCACGCTCGCCTCGTAGGTCCCCGTGAGCCACTCGGCGATGCCCTGGTCCTCACGCTCGGACGACCAGAACTCCATGGGCTGGTACTCGGGGGCCTCGGTGGCGATGTCGCGGTACTCGTCCATGCCGGTGCCGGCGGGGATGAGCTTGCCGATGATGATGTTCTCCTTCAGGCCGTTCAGCCCGTCGGAGCGGCTCTCGATGGCCGCCTCGGTGAGCACCCGCGTCGTCTCCTGGAACGACGCCGCCGACAGCCACGAGTCGGTGGCCAGCGACGCCTTGGTGATGCCCATCATCACCGGGCGGCCCTCGGCCGGGGCCTTGCCCTCGTCACGGAGCCGCCGGTTCTCGTCGGTGTAGGCCTTGGCGTCCACCGCCTCGCCCGGCAGGAACCGGCTGTCGCCGGGCTCCTGCACCACGACCCGGCGGGTCATCTGCCGCACGATCAGCTCGATGTGCTTGTCGTGGATCGACACGCCCTGGTCGCGGTACACCCGCTGGACCTCGGTGACCAGGTACTGCTGCGTCTCTCGGACACCCTTGATCTCCAGCAGCTCCTTGGGGTCGCGGGGGCCCTCGACGATGGGGTCGCCAGCCGAGATCTCCTGGCCGTCGGTCACCTCGAGTCGTGCCAGCGTCGGCACCGTGTAGGAGTGCTCGGAACCGTCGTCGGACACCACGGTGATGACCCGGCCCCGGCCCTCGTCCTCGGCGATGCGCACCACGCCCGAAATGTGCGACAGCGTGGCCTTGCCCTTGGGCGACCGAGCCTCGAACAGCTCGACGACGCGAGGCAGACCACCGGCGATGTCGGACCCGGCGATGCCGCCGGTGTGGAACGTCCGCATGGTGAGCTGCGTGCCGGGCTCGCCGATCGACTGTGCGGCGATGACGCCGACGGCCTCGCCGAGCTCGATGGTGCGGCCCGTCGCCAGCGACCGGCCGTAGCACTTGGCGCAGACGCCGAAGTCGGCCTGGCAGGTGAGCACCGAGCGCACCCGCACGCGGTCGACCTTCGGGTCGTCCCGCAGCGCGAGCATCTCGTCCTCCCCGACCTCGGTGCCGGCCTCGAGGGTCTTGCCGGCGAACTCCTCGTGCGGGTTCTCCGGCGAGAGCTCGACGTCGACGGCCAGCGTGCGGCCGAAGAGGCGGGTCTCCAGGTAGGAGCGCCGCCCCGCCTGGTCGGGCTCCACGCCCTCGACCCACAGGCCGCGGACGGGCTCGCCCTCGCGCTGGCAGTCGGCCTCGCGGACGATCAGCTCCTGCGCCACGTCGACCAGGCGGCGGGTCAGGTAGCCCGAGTCCGCAGTCCGCAGTGCGGTGTCGACCAGGCCCTTCCGGGCGCCGGGCGTGGCGATGAAGTACTCCAGCATCGACAGGCCCTCACGGAAGTTGGACTTGATCGGCCGGGGAATCATGTCGCCGCGGGGGTTGGCCACCAGGCCGCGCATGCCCGCGATCTGGCGGACCTGCATCATGTTCCCGCGTGCGCCGGACCCCACCATCATGTCGATGGGGTTGAACTGCTCGGCCTGCAGCGCGCGCTCCATCGCCGCGCGCACCTCGTCGGTGGCGTTGGTCCAGATCTCCACTTCCTTCTGGCGCCGCTCGCCATCGGTGATGATGCCGCGCCGGAACTGGGTCTCGACCTTCTCCGCCTCCTTCTCGTAGCGCTCGAGGATGGCCTTCTTGTCGGCCGGGGTCTTGACGTCCTCGACCGAGATGGTGAGGCCCGAACGGGCGGCGTAGTTGAAGCACAGGGCCTTCATGCGGTCGAGGCTGTCCTGGACCACCGACTTGGGGTAGTCGCGCGCCAGGTGGTCGACGATGTCGCCCATGTTCTTCTTCCGAACCGGCTCGTCGTAGAAGCCGAAGCCGAGCGGGAGCGCCCGGTTGAAAGTGAAGCGCCCGACCGTGCTCTCTCGGTAGAGGGGCTTGATCGAGTCGATGTCGGCGGGATCCCGCAGCCCGGCCTCGATCTCCTCGCGGATCTCGCGCTTTGACAGCCGCACCTTGATCCTGGCGTGCAGGTCGATGTCGCCGGCGTCGTAGGCCCGCTCCATCTGCGACCGGTTACCGAACACGCGGCCCTCGCCCTTGGCCCCCGAGACCTCTTCGGTGAGGTAGTAGGCGCCGATCACCATGTCCTGGGTGGGCGTGACCAGCGGGCGGCCGTGGGCCGGCGACAGCACGTTGTTGGCCGACAGCATGAGCACGCGGCTCTCGGCCTGTGCTTCGGAGGACAGCGGCAGGTGAACCGCCATCTGGTCGCCGTCGAAGTCGGCGTTGAACGCGGTGCAGACCAGCGGGTGGATCTGGATGGCCTTGCCCTCGACGAGCACCGGCTCGAACGCCTGGATGCCGAGGCGGTGCAGCGTGGGCGCACGGTTCAGGAGCACCGGATGCTCCTTGATGACCTCCTCGAGCACGTCCCACACCTGGGGACGGCGGCGCTCGACCATGCGCTTGGCCGACTTGATGTTCTGCGCCAGCTCGCGGTCGACGAGCGCCTTCATCACGAAGGGCTTGAACAGCTCGAGGGCCATGAGCTTGGGCAGGCCGCACTGGTGCAGCTTGAGCGTGGGGCCGACCACGATGACCGAGCGGCCGGAGTAGTCGACGCGCTTGCCCAGCAGGTTCTGGCGGAACCGGCCCTGCTTGCCCTTCAGCATGTCGGACAGCGACTTCAGGGGGCGGTTGCCCGGTCCCGTGACCGGCCGGCCGCGACGGCCGTTGTCGAACAGCGCGTCGACGGCCTCCTGGAGCATGCGCTTCTCGTTGTTGACGATGATCTCGGGGGCACCGAGGTCGAGCAGCCGCTTCAGGCGGTTGTTGCGGTTGATGACCCGGCGGTACAGGTCGTTGAGGTCGGACGTGGCGAAGCGGCCACCGTCGAGCTGGACCATCGGCCGCAGCTCGGGCGGGATGACCGGCACGACGTCGAGGATCATCGCCCGCGGGTCGTTGACGCGCTTGGCGTGGTCGTCGCGACGGTTGAATGCCGACACGATCTTCAGCCGCTTGATGGCCTTCTGCTTGCGCTGGGCCGACAGCGGGCGCCCACCGGTGGAGGGGTCGATCTGGTCCTTGAGCTTGGCCTCTTCCTCGTCGAGGTCGATGCGGTTGATGAGCTGCTTGAGGGCGTCGGCCCCCATCCCCCCGTCGAAGTAGTCGCCGTAGCGGTCCTTGAGCTCGCGCCACAGCATCTCGTCTTCGATGATCTTGCGCGGGTGCAGGTCGCGGAACTCGTCGAAGGTGCGCTGGACGAGGTCGAGCTCCTCGTCGTAGCGCTCGCGGATCGCGGTCAGGTCCTTGTCGACGGCCTTCTGCCGGCTGCGGATGTCGGACTCCTTGGCGCCCTCGGCCTCGAGCGCGGCGATCTCGTTCTCGAGCTCCTCCATGCGCTTGGCCAGCTCGAGCTCGCGCTCGCGCACGATCTCGTCCTTCTCGCCGTTGAGCTCGTTCTCGAGGTTGGGGAGGTCGTCGTGGCGCTTGTCCACGTCGACCCAGGTGACCAGGTTGGCGGCGAAGTAGATGACCTTCTCGAGCTGCTTGGCCTTGAGCTCCTCACGGACGTCGGTGCCCGAGAGGAGGTAGGCCAGCCACGACCGGGTGCCGCGCAGGTACCAGATGTGGACGACGGGCGCGGCGAGCTCGATGTGCCCCATGCGCTCGCGGCGCACCTTGGAGCGCGTCACCTCCACGCCGCAGCGCTCGCAGATGATGCCCTTGAAGCGCACGCGCTTGTACTTGCCGCAGTAGCACTCCCAGTCCTTGGTCGGACCGAAGATCTTCTCGCAGAAGAGCCCGTCCTTCTCGGGCTTGAGCGTGCGGTAGTTGATGGTCTCCGGCTTCTTCACCTCGCCGTTCGACCACATGCGGATGGTGTCCGCGGTGGCCAGTCCGATGCGGAGCTGACTGAAGTCGTTCACGTCAAGCATTGGTTGCTCCGTTTGCCGCTGGGGGGCGGCGGTTCGAGGGGGTGCTGTCGTCGTCGTTCGCGGTCGGTGGTACGGGGTTCGAGATGAGGTGCACGGTCAGAAGCTGGTCCGCTGGCGGCGGCGCTCGTCTTCCTCGTCGCTGCCCCGCTCGGGCCGGCTGAGGTCGATGCCGAGCTCCTCGGCGGCGCGGAACACGTCCTCGTCGAGCTCGCGCATCTCGATCTCTTCTCCGGTCTGTGCCAGGACCTCGACGTTGAGGCACAGCGCCTGCATCTCCTTGATGAGCACCTTGAAGCTCTCGGGAATGCCGGGCTCGGGGATGTTCTCGCCCTTGACGATCGCCTCGTAGACCTTGACCCGGCCGAGCACGTCGTCGGACTTGATGGTCAGCAGCTCCTGGAGGCAGTAGGCGGAGCCGTAGGCCTCGAGGGCCCACACCTCCATCTCGCCGAATCGCTGGCCGCCGAACTGCGCCTTACCGCCCAGCGGCTGCTGGGTGATCATGGAGTACGGGCCGGTCGACCGGGCGTGGATCTTGTCGTCGACCAGGTGGGCCAACTTGAGGATGTAGACGTAGCCCACGGTGATGGGCTGGTCGTAGGGCTCGCCGGTACGGCCGTTGTAGAGCGTCGTCTTGCCGTCGGGCCGGATGAGCCGCTGGCCGTCGTCGGTCTCGGGCCGGAGGTTCTCGAAGATCGACCGGATCGTCGGGTGCCTGCCGGCCTCCTCCTGCTCGTCCCAGTGGGCGCCGTCGAACACCGGCGTGGCGATGAGGGTCGACGGCGGCGTGGCCGGACGGGTCTTGGCCTCGGTGCCGCGGACGGGCTCGTCGCCCACGGCCTCGCCGTTGACCTGCCAGCCCCAGCGAGCGGCGTACCCGAGGTGCGCCTCGAGGACCTGGCCCACGTTCATGCGGGACGGCACGCCCAGCGGGTTCTGGATGATGTCGACGGGGGTGCCGTCGGCCAGGTGCGGCATGTCCTCGATCGGCAGGATCTTGGAGATGACGCCCTTGTTGCCGTGCCGCCCGGCGAGCTTGTCGCCCACCGAGATCTTGCGCTTCTGGGCGACGTAGACCCGGACCAGCTGGTTGACGCCCGGCGGCAGCTCGTGGCCGTCCTCGCGGGTGAAGACCTTGACGTCGATGACCTTGCCCTGCTCGCCGTGGGGCACCTTGAGCGACGTGTCCCGGACCTCGCGCGCCTTCTCGCCGAAGATCGCCCGCAGCAGGCGCTCCTCGGGGGTGAGCTCGGTCTCGCCCTTGGGCGTGACCTTGCCGACCAGCACGTCGCCGGCGTCGACCTCGGCGCCGATGCGGATGATGCCCCGCTCGTCGAGGTCCTTGAGGATGTCCTCGGACAGGTTGGGGATGTCGCGGGTGATCTCCTCGGGGCCCAGCTTGGTGTCCCGGGCGTCGATCTCGTGCTCGTGGATGTGGATCGACGTGAGCACGTCGTCGCGCACCAGGCGCTCCGAGATGATGATGGCGTCCTCGAAGTTGTAGCCCTCCCACGGCATGAACGCCGTGAGCAGGTTCTTGCCGAGGGCCAGCTCACCGTTGTCGGTGGACGGCCCCTCGACGAGGATGTCGCCCTTGCGGAAGGAGTCGCCCTCGCGCACCCGCGGCTTCTGGTTGATGCAAGTGTCCTGGTTGGAGCGCTCGAACTTGAGCAGCTTGTAGACCCGGCGGCCCAGCTTGCGGTACTCGACCGTGATGAGGTCGCCCGACACGTCGGTCGCCACGCCGTCGTCCTCGGCGACGATCATGTCGGCGGCGTCGCGGGCGGCTCGAACCTCGACGCCCGTGCCGATGTAGGGGGCCTCGGCCCGGACCAGCGGCACGGCCTGCTTCTGCATGTTGGCGCCCATGAGCGCCCGGTTGGCGTCGTCGTGCTCGAGGAACGGGATGAGCGCGGTGCCCACCGACACGATCTGCTTGGGCGAGACGTCCATGAGCTGGACCTCTTCGGGCGGCACCGCGGAGATCTCGGTGGTCGCGGCGAAGTAGGTCTCGCGCTCGAGCTGGGCACGCAGGTTCTCGAGGGTGGCCGCCTGCGGCGAGCGCCGCACGAGCACCCGGTGGTTGCGGAAGGTGTTGTTGGCGTTCAGCGGCTCGTTGGCCTGGGCGACGACGTAGTCCTCCTCCTCGTCGGCGGCCAGGTAGACGACGTCGTCGGTGACCTTGCCGTTGACGACCTTGCGGTACGGCGACTCGATGAAGCCGAACTCGTTGACCCGGGCGTAGGTCGAGAGCGCGCCGATCAGGCCGATGTTGGGTCCCTCCGGCGTCTCGATCGGGCACATGCGGCCGTAGTGGCTGAAGTGCACGTCGCGGACCTCGAAGCCCGCCCGCTCGCGGGACAGCCCGCCGGGGCCGAGCGCCGAGAGGCGGCGGCGGTGGGTCAAGCCCGACAGCGGGTTCACCTGGTCCATGAACTGGGAGAGCTGGCTGGTGCCGAAGAACTCCTTGATGGCCGCGACCACCGGCCGGATGTTGATCAGCGTCTGGGGCGTGATGGCCTCGACGTCCTGGGTTGTCATGCGCTCGCGCACGACCCGCTCCATGCGGGACAGGCCGATGCGCACCTGGTTCTGGATCAGCTCGCCGACCGAGCGGATGCGGCGGTTGGCGAAGTGGTCCTGGTCGTCCAGGCGGTAGCCGGGCTCGGCGTTGACCAGGTGGAGCAGGTAGGTGAGGGTGGCGAGGACCTCGCAGCGGCTGAGCACCGACTGGCCGGGCTCGGGCCGGTCGATCAGGCCCCGCTCCTCGAGCATGGGGAAGAGCTCGGCCAGCTTCTCGACCTCGGGGCCGAGCTTGCGGTCGAGCTTGTGGCGCCCGACACGGGACAGGTCGTAGCGGCGCGACTCGAAGAAGGCATTGCGGAAGTAGACGCGGGCGGACTCCACCGACGGCGGCTCGCCGGGGCGGGCCCGCTTGTAGATCTCGACCAGGGCCTCGTCCTGGGTGGGGGCGACGTCGCGGTCCTTCTCCCACTGGCCCTCGAGGAAGGGGAACTGGCGCACGAAGGCGGCGAGGAAGCCTGGCGCGTTCTCCTCGTCGTAGCCGAGGGCGCGGAGCAGCACGAACAGGCTGAGGCGGCGCTTGCGGGCGACGCGGGTGCCGGCGGTCACGTCCTTGCCGGGCTTCTGCTCGACGTCGAACTCGATCCACTCGCCTCGGTAGGGGTGGATGGTGCCCTTGACGAGCTGGTGCTTCGCCAGGTTGCGGAGGCGGTAGCGCTCGCCGGGCTCGAAGATGACGCCGGGCGACCGGACGAGCTGGCTCACGACCACCCGCTCGGTGCCGTTGATCACGAACGTGCCCTTGTCGGTCATCATGGGGAAGTCGCCCATGAAGACCGTCTGCTCCTTGATCTCACCGGTCGAGGCGTTGACGAACCGGGCGCGCACGAAGATGGGCGCCGAGTACGTCATGTCCTTTTCCTTGCACTCCTCGACGGAGAACTTGGGCGGCGGCCGCAGGTCCTCGTCGTTGGGGTCGAACTCCAACTCGAGCTGGAGGGTCTCGGTGAAGTCCTTGATGGGGGAGATATCGGCGAACGTCTCCTTCAGGCCCTCCTGGAGGAACCAATCGAAGGACTTCCGCTGGATCGCGATCAGGTCGGGAAGCGGGAGGGCCTCCTCGATGTTCGCGAACGAATACCGATCCCGGATGCGAGTGGACAACGAATCACTCCTCAATGGGTTCGGTCGGCCCTGTGTGCCCCGTACGCACCACGGAGCCATGACCAAGCCGGTGACGACGATGAGCCGTGCGCGTGCGCGGGCGCGCCCCAGCCACTATCAGAGTCGCGAAAGCGGTACCGAAGACGCACGGCAACTCGCCATGCTAGGGCACGACGGGCGTGATCACAACCCGCGGAACGACACACCGTGCCGGGGGTGCGATGGACGTCACCCCGGACGGGCCGAAAGGCTGCGGGCAGGGTAAGCCCCGGGAACGAATTGGTCAAGGGTGACGGCCCGATGAGGCTCCGCGAGGTGGCGGTCGAGCGGCTGACGGCCCTGGTCGGCGACCCGGTGCGGGTCGTGAACGTCCTCGTGGAGCACGACGAGCGCTGCGTGCTCGAGGTGGAGCTGCCCGGCGGCCGCCCGGCCGTGGCGAAGTGCGTCGTGGACCGGGACCGGGCCGACGCCGAGGCCCGGGTCCTGGACGCGTCCGCCCGGGCAGGCGTCCCGGTGCCACGCCTCGTCGCAGTCGGCGGCGGGTCGCCGACGGTGCTGGTCCTGGAGCGGGTGGGCGGCGACTGGCTGGCGCCCGACCGACCGGCGACGGCCTGGGCGGCCACAGGCGCGGCCGTTCGGGAGCTCCACGGGGTTGCCGTGCCGGGGTTGCCGGCCTTCGCCGGCCGCGACGGCTGGGCGGCCGGGCTCGGGGAGCTGGCAGACCACTGGGGCCCTCGCACCCGCGCCGCCGGCCTGGACGGGCGTGTCGTCGCCGCCGCGCGAGCCGCCGCGGGTCGGCTGCTGCGGTCGCGGCCGGCCGAGCCCCGGATCGTGACCCTGCACGGCGACTGCGGGCCGATCCACGTGCGCCTGGACGACGACGACCGGGTCGTCGGCCTGCTCGACCTCGGCGACGCCTGCCGGGGCGACCCCGCCTGGGACCTCGCCGTGCTCACGATGCGGTCGCCGGAGCGGCTGCCGGCGGTGCTCGACGGATATGGCGCGGACCCGGACCTGCGGGTCTGGGCCGCCCGGGCATGGCCCGTCTACCGCGCCCTGCGGCTGGTGGCCGAGGTCGGCTGGCTGGCCGACCACGGCTTCGACCCGACGGCGGCGGTCAAGGAGTCCACGTCGGCCGCGCGAGCCACTCTTTGAAGCCTGACGGTACGAACCGGGCGACATGTGGCCCGGCTAAGACGACGCAGATGACGCCGACTAGCTCCGCGAAGAGGGCGAGCCGGGCCGGCCTCGAGGGCCGGCCCGACTCCATCGACGCGAGGGAGGCGGGGCCGCGGGTGGCGCTGAGG
>JBKOUY010000101.1:0-17318 GCA_046723645.1 Actinomycetota bacterium
GAGGGGGTCGGCTGGGTGGCCGCAGGAACGGTCATCGGCTACGTGGGCGACAGCGGCAACGCCGCCGGCGCCCCGCACCTGCACTTCGAGATCCACCCCGGAGGGGGAGCGGCGATCAACCCGTTCCCGGCCGTCGCCGCCGCGTGCTGAGGGCGCTGTCGCCCGGGTGCGACATGGACGGCCGGACGGCGACCGCCGCTACCGTGTCGCCAATGCGCATCGGCATCCTCGGTGGAACCGGCCCGGCCGGCAGGGCATTGGCGGCGCGGTTGGCGGCCGTGGGATTCGAGGTCGTGGTGGGATCCCGTTCCAAGTACCGGGCGATGGAGATCGTGGACACCCTGCTCGAGCACTGGCCCGAGCACCAGCTCACCATCGGCGCCGCCGACAACTCCGGCGCCGCCGACGCCGACGTGGTGGTGATCGCGACGCCCTGGGACGGTGCCACGCAGACCGCGGCGCTGGTGGAGGACAAGCTGCGGGGCAAAGTCGTGGTCTCGATGGCCAACGCGCTCACACGCCTCGGCAAGGAGTTCCAGCCGCTGGTCCCGCCCCGGGGGTCCGTGGCGGCCAGCGTGCAAGCGGCCGTGCCGCAGTGCATGGTCGCCGCCGCATTCCACCACGTCCCCGCCCGGGAGCTGGGTGACCTCGACCACCCGATCGAGAGCGACGTGCTCATCTGCTCGGATCACCCCTCGGCGATCCAGGTGACGAGCGACATCGTCGCCAAGATCCCCAACATGCGGCCCCTCAACGCCGGCGAGCTGGCGATGGCGACGCCGATCGAGTCGTTCACCGCCGTGCTGATGCAGCTCAACACCCATTACAAGACCCGGGTCGCGGTGAAGCTGACCGGCATCCGTGACGGGGAAGTGGCGCGGGCGGGCGGTGGCAAGGGGGCCGAAGCTCGGCAGAGCGAGCATCCGGCGTGACCGCCGCCGGACCCCGCGCCGAGCCCATGCGGCTCTATTGCACGGCGCGGGGCGAGGTCATCCCGTTCGCACCGGGCCCGGTGGTGACCATGTACACCTGCGGCATCACGCCCTACGACGCCACCCACCTGGGGCACGCCGCGACCTACCTCACCTACGACGTGCTGCAGCGCCGCCTGCGTGACCGTGGCCACGAGACGCGTTGCGTGCGCAACATCACCGACGTCGACGACGACATCCTCCGGAAGGCCCGCGATCTCGGGGTCCACTACCTCGACCTCGCAGCCGCCGAGACCGCCCGCTTCGACGACGACATGCGGGCCCTGGACGTGCTGCCCGTCTGGAGCGAGCCCCGGGCCACCTCGGCCATTCCCGACATCCGGGGATTCATCGGCATGGTGCTGGACCGCGGCCACGCCTACCAGGCCGGGGGCGGCGTGTACTTCGATGTCTCGAGCTTCGAGCGCTTCGGGCAGGTGAGCCACCTGGATCGCGAGGAGATGCTGCGACTCGCCGCCGAGCGCGGCGGCAACGTCGACGATCCCCACAAGCGCGATCCGCTCGACTTCGTGCTGTGGCAGCCGTCCGCCCCCGACGAGCCCTCGTGGGAGTCGCTGTGGGGACCGGGCCGGCCCGGCTGGCACATCGAGTGCTCCGCCCTCGCGATGCGCGAGCTGGGTCCGACCATCGACCTGCACGGCGGCGGGTGCGACCTCATCTTCCCCCACCACGAGTGCGAGGCCGCCCAGTCGGAGGCGGCCACCGGCGAGCCGTTCGTGCGCCATTGGATGCACCAGGCGATGGTGCGGATGGACGGCGAGAAGATGTCGAAGTCGCTCGGCAACCTCGTGTTCGTGTCGGAGCTCCGCAAGCTCTGGGACAGCCGCGCGATCCGACTGGCGGTGCTGGCCCACCACTACCGGAACGAGTGGGAGTGGGACGACGAGGTGATGCCCGACGCCGCCCACCGCCTGAAGCGCTGGCAGGCGGCGGCGGGCGGCGGGGGAGCGGAGAGCGCTGACGCAGCGCTCGACGCCGTGCGGGCCGCGCTCGACGACAACCTGGACACGCCGGGCGCCCTCCGGGTGCTCGACGAGGCGGCCGACGCCGGCCGGGGCGTCGCGGCCGGGGCCGCGCTGCTCGGCGTCGACCTGACCCGACCCTGATTCGCCCGCCGCGGATCGGGGGGCTGGCCAGGCGTGCACGTCGCGTGCCCCCAGCGGGACGCTCGGAGACATAGGCTCTGTGCGTGGTCGGACGCGGTGGCGAGCGTCAGTACGGGTGGCTGTATCCGGTGGCCCGCGCCGTGCTCACCCCCGCGTTCCGGTTCGGTTGGCGGATCCACGTGGACGGTGCGGGCAACCTGCCGGCGACCGGGGGCGCCGTGATCTGCCCGAACCACGTGTCGGTGATCGACTCGTTCATGCTGCCGTCGGTGCTGCCGCGGCGGATCACGTTCGTCGGCAAGGCCGAGTACCTCGACAACTGGAAGACCAAGCACCTGTTCCCGGCACTCGGCATGATCCCCATCGACCGCTCGGGGGGCGATTCCAGCCGCAAGGCGCTCGACGCCGCCGCCCGGGTCCTCGAGGCCGGGGAGCTGTTCGGCATCTACCCCGAGGGCACCCGCAGTCGGGACGGCCGCTTGCATCGGGGCCACACCGGCCCGGCGCGGCTGGCGCTGCGGACCGGCGCGCCGCTGGTCCCGGTCGGCATGCTGGGCACCCGGGAGATCCAGCCGCCGGGCCAGAACGTCCCGCACTTGTTCCGGCCGTGCGTCATCCGGATCGGCCGGCCGATCGACGTCGGCCACTACCGCGACCGTCCCGACGACCACCTCATCCTGCGCGAGCTCACCGACGAGCTGATGTACGAGATTCGCGAGCTGTCGGGGCAGGACTACGTGGACGAGTACGCCACACGGAAGCCCGACGCCCTGCCGTCACAGCCGCGGGCCGTCGTGGCCATCGGCGGGAACGGGGGGTCGGACGCCGCTGATCGCGCGCCCGCAAGTGCTGGCCAAACGCTTTCAGGGGCGGCGAGCGGCGGTCGGTAACCTCGGCAAGCATGGCCGAGATCGAGATCACCCTGCCCGACGGATCGACGCGGGCATTGCCGTCGGGCACCACGGCGGCCGATCTCGCGTGCGACATCGGGTCGCGGCTGGCCAAGGCGGCGGTGATCGCGGACATCAACGGCGAGGAGCGTGACCTCTCGGCCGAGCTCCACGACGGTGACCGCGTGGCCATTGTGACCGCCGACAGCCCGCGTGGGCTCTACACGATCCGGCACTCGACGGCCCACGTCCTGGCCCAGGCGGTGCTCGACCTGTTCCCGGACGCAACCTTCGGCATCGGCCCCCCGGTCGAGGACGGTTTCTACTACGACTTCCAGCTGCCCGGTGGCGCCACGTTCACGCCCGAGGATCTCGACCGCATCGACATGCGGATGCGCGAGATCATCGACGAGCGGCAGGCGTTCGTGCGCGACGAGATCCCTGCCGACGAGGCCCGCCAGGTCTTCGCCGATCATCCCCTGAAGCTCGAGATCATCGACGACGCCTCGACCGATCCGATGTCGGCGACCAGCGGCGCCGGCGCGGTGCGCACCTACGAGAACCCCCCGGCCAAGCCCAAGGAGCATCCGCCGTTCCACGGCCGGCCCGGCTTCATCGACCTGTGCCGGGGCCCCCACGTCGAGGACACCGGCCGGCACCTCGGGAACTTCAAGCTCATGCGCGTGGCCGGCGCGTACTGGCGCGGCGACGAGCACAACGAACAGCTGCAGCGCATCTACGGCACGGCCTGGGACAGCCGCAAGGCGCTCGAGGCCCACCTGCACCAGCTGGAGGAGGCGGCGAAGCGCGACCATCGCAAGCTCGGTGTCGAGCTCGACCTGTTCCACTTCCCGCCCGAGATCGGCAGCGGCCTGCCCGTGTACCACCCCAAGGGCGGCCTGGTCCGCAAGCTCATGGAGGACTACAGCCGGGCCGAGCACGAGCGCGCCGGCTACGAGTTCGTCTTCACGCCGCACATCGCCAAGGCGGAGCTGTTCGAGACCAGCGGCCACCTCGGTTGGTACGCCGACAGCATGTACCCGCCCATGGAGCTCGACGAGGGGCACAAGTACTACCCCAAGCCCATGAACTGCCCCATGCACGTGTTGATCTACGCGTCGCGGCAGCGGTCGTACCGCGAGCTGCCGCTGCGGCTGTTCGAGTTCGGCACGGTCTACCGCTACGAGAAGTCGGGCGTCGTGCACGGCCTGCTGCGGGCGCGTGGCTTCACCCAGGACGACTCCCACATCTTCTGCACGTCCGAGCAGCTCGCCGGCGAGCTCAGCAGCCTCCTGGCATTCGTGTTGAAGCTGCTCCGCGACTTCGGGTTCGAGGAGTTCGAGGCCGAGCTGGCGACCCGGCCGGACGAGTTCGTCGGCGAGATCGCCGACTGGGACGAGGCCGAGGAGGCGCTGCGCCAGGCGATCGAGGACGCCGGCATCCCCTACGTGGTGGCGGACGGCGAGGGCGCCTTCTACGCCCCCAAGATCGACGTGCACGTGCGCGACGCGATCGGGCGTCGCTGGCAGCTCTCGACGTTGCAGGTCGACTTCCAGGAGCCCGGACGGTTCGGCATCGAGTACGTCGGCGCCGACAATCAGCGCCACCGACCCCACATGATCCACCGGGCGCTGTTCGGGTCGTTCGACCGGTTCTTCGGCGTCCTCCTCGAGCACACCGCCGGCGCGCTGCCCGCCTGGTTGGCGCCGGTACAGGTGCAGGTGCTGCCGGTGCGGTCCGACCATCAGGGGTACGCCGAGTCGCTGGCGGAGCGGCTGCGGGGCGACGGATTCCGGGTGGAGCTGGCCGACGCCGACGAGCCGCTGGGCGCCCGAATCCGCAAGGCGAAGCTCGAGAAGGTGCCCCACGTCGTGGTGGTGGGCGACGACGACGTCGCCAACGACACCGTGGGCGACAACCCCCGCGGCGGCCAGGTCGAGCGCGACCTGCCGGTGGCGAGCTTCGTGGAGCGGTTGCGCGACGAGATCGCCGCCCACCGGTGACCGGCGAAGGCGGGCAACGGCCCGAGTCACACACCATGGACCGGCTGTGGGCCGGGTGGCGGGCGTCCTACGTCGCGGTTGCCGGCAACGGCGAACCGGCCGGCGGCTCGCTGTTCAGCCGGATCCTCGGCTCGAGGCTGCCCGACGACGAGACCCACGTCGTGTGGCGTGGTGAGCACACGTTCGCCATCCTCAACGCGTACCCCTACACGTGCGGCCACGTGCTGGTGATGCCCTACCGCGAGGTGGGTGAGCTCGAGAACCTCACGCCCGACGAGTCGGCCGAGCTGTGGGCGGCCGTGCGCGACGCGGTGGTGGCGATCAAGGCGGCCTATGCGCCCCACGGCGTGAACGTGGGGCTAAATCTGGGCGAGGCGGCCGGCGCCGGGATCCCGTCGCACATGCACGTCCACGTACTGCCCCGCTGGAACGCCGACTCCAACTTCATGACCGCCGTGGCGGAGGTGCGGGTCCTGCCCGAGGCACTGGGTGACACGTGGCGCAAGCTGCGGTCCACTTGGCCGGCGCATGGCGCCGGGTGATTTCATTTCGCCCGTGCCCGACGAGGCCCGATCCCCGAGCGATGAGGACGTCGTCGACCAGGACGTCATGCAGGGGGACGTCGTCGACGAGCTGCCCGACGATCTGCACGCGGCCGGCTACGTCGGCCCGTACCTGTTCCCCGACAACGCCCGGAGGCGCATCCCCGGGTACCTCTACCTGGCGACGGCGGCGGCCTGCGTGGCCGTGTGGCTCCTCGTCGACGGCTCGCCGTACGTCAACGGGGGCTTCCTGTTCGCGGCCGCCCTGCTGTCGATCGTCGGCGCCTACCAGCTGCTCACGGCGTGGAGCCTGGACATCGACGAGCAGGACGCGCTCGTAGCGGCGTCTCGCACCGTCGGTTTCCCGGTCGGCCACGCCTCGGCCCAGATGGGGTGGCGGGGCCTGCTGAGCCGGCCGACCTGGCGCATCCTGCTCTACTCGGACGAGAACCCGCCGGCCAAGCGGGGCCTGGTGCTGGTGGACGGCCACGACGGCGAGGTGGTCGAGCACTTCGTGGAGGACAACCCTGAGGACTGGTCGCAGTACCGATAGACCGTTTTCGCAGGTCGGGACGCCACTATCACACGAGTACAACGTGCGCGTGGTCGAGCTTGGGATCTACCCGTGGCACGGCACGAGCGATGACTCTCGCTGATCGTCGCTCCGTCCGATGACGACATCGCGCGCGCCCTCGCACAGCTCGACGACGCTGAGCGGGGCGATACGGGTACGCCCGGCTCGATTCCATCGATGACCAAGCTCGCTACGTGGTACATGTTCCCGGGTTCGACCCACGCCGGTCGGCACCAGTGATCGGAGGCGAAGGGCAGGCGCAGACCGCCATCTTCGGGCGCGAGCCACCGCAAGGAGCCACGAAGAACCTGCCTCGACCGCATCCTGCGAAGCCGCGGCGCCGGTCACCAACCACGATACGAACATAGGTTTGTGCCTGTCGGTGTGGCAACGAGATGGTGACCAGAGCGTGGACACCTCTGAGGGAGGATCAAAGAGATCTGGCAGCTTCAGGTGTCGTTAAGGTCCGGGACGTAGGGTACGTCCGGCGGGACCGTCGGTAGCCGGTATTGACGCGGCTGGGCGGCTGGCGTCGCGCCAGTCGATAGCACGACAAGCGGGGCGGGGGAGCCCCGGGACGGGAGCAGAAGCCATGGATCAACTGGTCAACCGTCGGCGCGACCGCGTTACCATCCGGCGAAGCCTTGTGATCGGTCTGGCCGCCATAGCGGGCGCGGTTGGACTGTTCACGGTGCTGCCGGCGTCGGCCACGCACGTCACGCCCACACTTGTACCGGGGAACGCATCGTGCCCGGCCGGTACGACCGAGCTGAAGGTCGAGCCCGTGGCCGACGGCACGTTCAGCGACGGTACTTTGACCGTCACCATCGACGTCCGCGACACCGCCGCCGGCCAGGTATTCGACTGGACGTCAAACATCGGCGTCGATGTGGTGATCGCCAAGGGCGGCCCCAACTCGAACGTCTACACGTACGTCGGCGAAAGCACGGGAGACACGGGGCTGCACGCGCCGGCGAACGCCAGCGGCAAGTTTGCTGGCCTGAGCCACATCTCGTTCTGTTACGACGTCGAGCAGCCACCGACGACGGCGCCGCCGACGACCACACCGCCGACGACCACGCCACCGTCGACGTCGAGCACGAGCACGACGGTCTCCTCCACCAGCACGTCGATGGGCTAAGCCTGGCGCGCGCCAGGTCAACGACTTGACTTGGCGCCCGCCGCTTACGGGCCGACGGCCTGGCGGGGGCGCCCGCAACCCTCGGGCGAGGGTTCAACGGGCTCCCTACGCCAGGCCGCCGCCCGATGGCCCGCGACTCTCGAGCCCAACGCCACGAGCCCGGACGTGGGAAGGGCCGTCAGCTGGGTGGCTCGACTTGCCGCCTAGGTGACGCTCCCGTCGAACCCAGCCCGATGCCGGTGTCCGGCCCGGGGTCGTGGCTGCGACGCCCCGGCCACTACGTCAGGAACAATCCCGAGCTACAACGCTCAGGACCGACCTGCGCCAATGCAGCTACAGCGTTCACCTCCCACCATCCCGAGGATTGGGCGCAGCTCGATTCGGGTCGTTCCGCAGGTCAGACCCCGTAGTCACGCCAGGACGTCGAGCCGTGGTTCCGTGACACGCAATCGGAAGGCAGAGCCAAGGCCACGATCCCTTCGCGGTGGGTCGCGCTGAGGAACCTCTATAGGTGGCTAGTCGACAGGACGAGCTCGACGTTCCCCGTTGGCGAACGTGCGGATACCGAAGCCGGATCCGCCGCCGCCCGATGACTTCGGCCCCGACACCCTGGCGGCGCCGTTGAAAGCGGCCTCGGCGTGGCCGACGCTCGGATAGACCCCGACGCAGGCCATGAAGGTGGCGACCGCCATCGTTCCTCCCTGTGTTGGGTACGCGGCCAAGCTACGTTCAACGCACACTCGCCCGCCCGAAAATCACGAACCTGGTCGCCGGAGTGCGCCACGTCCGGTGCCAGCTTGCCCGAGGTCGAGTCGAGGGGGTGGTCAGGTGGCCGAGGTCGTCTCAGCGGACCAGTTTCTCGAGTGGTATCCGGGATGGACACCGGCGCTGACGGCGTCGCCGTGGGTGGCCGAGCCGAGCGGGCCGTTCGTCAAGGAAGACGAGGATCGCTTCTGGTTCATCGACTTCCACTGGCCTCGCGGCTTCTCGCCGCTGGGGTACCTGTACATCACCGACTGCGCGGCGTGGGGAACCCAGACTGCGGCCCACTGGCTGCCGCTGCCACCCGGTAAGGGACTCGTGCAGCGCATGGGCGGGCCCTTCCCGTACGAGTCCGCGGTGCCCAACCCGTCGGAGTGGGAAGTCGGCTTCCGTGCCGCACGCATCGAGCGCACGATGCCGAGCTTCCTCCAGCGCTTCGACGACATTTGGGACGAACGCAAGTGGGAGCTGGAGCTGGGCCTCCAGTACTTCGAGACATACGACTTCCAGGGCAAGTCGCTCGCAGATCTCGGGCAGTACCTCGCCGATGCCCGCTCGTTCCACCGCCGGGCTTGGGAGATCCACTTCGAGATCATGTACCCGCTCCTGGCCATCTACCTGCAGCTCTACGGGTTGTGCGCCAGCAACGGACTCGATCCCGCCAACATCTCGAAGTTCCTCCAGGGCCGTGATTCGAAGATCATGGAAACCGACCGGGCCATGTGGGACCTCGTGGCGGACGCCAGGCGCCTCGGCATTGCCGATTTGTTCGCCACGGCACCGGAACAGATCCGCGGCCGACTCGCGAAGGCGGGAGGCAACGCCTCGGTCTGGCTGACCAAGTTCGACGACTTCTTGAACGTCTATGGCTGGCGGACCGAAGGCATCGCCGACGCCAACCTCGCACCCTGGATCGAGGACCCCGTGTCACCACTCGGGCAGCTCCGCAACTTCTTGGCGATGGACGAGCCCCACGACTTCGAAACGGCGGCAGCCGCCGCCCGGCAAGAACGGGACGAGGCGGTCGAATCCGCACGCACCCAGCTGTCGGGTGAGACGCTCACCGCCTTCGACGAACTGCTGGCCGTGACGCAGGTCGCCAACTTCGCCTGGTGGAACGAGGACCACAACTATTGCATCGACCTTCGTGCGACCATCCCGCTCCGCCGGGCCGCCCTGGCCATCGGGATGGCGTGTGGCGCGGACGTCTATGACGACGGGCTGTTCCTGTTCTTCCCGGAGGCGATGGACGTGTGCGCCGGACGCCGCCCGTGGCACACCCTCCAGTCGCTGGTCACCGCCCGGCGCGAGTACTACGACCACTACAACGCCATCCGTGAGACCCTCCCGAAGGCCGTCGGCACCGTTCCCGAGAAGGTCGATGACCCGGTGCTCATCGAGATCTTCGGCCTGCACCACCATTGGTTCGAGGCGTTGAGAACCGACACCGAAAGCTCGGTGCTCAAGGGCTTCCCGGCATCGGCCGGCACGGTGACCGGACGGGCTCGGGTCATGGTCTCCGCGACCGAGCTGGTCGACCTCCGCGAGGGTGAGATCCTCGTCTGCGAGGCGACCTCACCCAACTGGACGCCAGCGTTCGCCGTGATCGCAGGCTGCGTGTGCGACGGCGGTGGGTCACTCACCCACGCCGCCATCGTCAGCCGGGAGTACGGCATCCCGTGTGTCGTCGGATGCTCGGTGGCCACGGCGCGCATCCGCACCGGCGACCTCGTGGAGGTCGACGGCGCGAGGGGCACCGTCACCATCATCGAGCCCGCCTCGTCCTGAGTACCGCTGAACCTCCGGTCGCGGCTCGGCGAACCGAGCCGGTACGGGTCGGGCTGGCTCGTGTCTACCCAGCATGGGACCCCCGCGATGTATCCGCCTCGCTCCGGCATGGCTGCTGCCTTCCGTTCGCTTCGACGACTGCTTTCGGCCGGTGGTTGCCTAGCTCCTCGCGGGAGGCCTCACGCGTCGCTGCCGGGCCGCCGTTCGATCTCGCGGGTCGGGTCGCCGCGATAGCCGGGCGGGTACGCGCGGCGCAGCTCCTCTTCGGTCGGGACCCGCCGCTCGCGTGCCTCCGGCGGTAGGAGGTCAACGATGGCCGTCATAATCCGTTTGGTGTCGGTGTCGGGGTCGTCGTACGTCAGCGCCACCGGCGGGCCGACCCGCGCGGTGACGCTGGGACGGTGAAGCGGATCTATGCGAGGCAGCCGGGCGTTCCGCGGCCAGACCCTCTCGGTTCCCCACAGGCCGATCGGGATCACGGGCGCCCTGGTCATGGCGGCCAAGCGGGCGGCGCCCCAGCGGCCCTGCAGCTCGGGCTCGAAGAACGCCGGACCCCGCGGGATCGTGCCCTGGGGCGCGATCATCACCGCCTCGCCGGCCCGCAATGCCAGGGCAGCGGCCTCGAGGGGCTCGTCGGACCCGGTACCGCGGTCGACGCGGATCGTCCCGACCGCTCGGGCGAGTGGTCCAAGCACGGGCGCGTCGAGGATCTCCTTCTTTCCGAGACCCCGTACGGCCCGGCCCGCCTGGGCAGCCACCAGGCTGGTGACCGCCGCGTCGAAGTAGCTGCGGTGGTTGAAGGCGAGGATCGCCCCGCCCTGCGCGGGCACGTGCTCGCGTCCTGCGACGTCGATGCGGGCGTTCGGCATCGCCTCGACACTGGCAAAGGGCCTGAACCACTCCTGGATCTCACGCCCGGCCACCTTGACGACACCTTCGGGGACATCGAGGTGACGGATGGGCCAACCCATCGTCCGGGCCAACGCGGTCAGGCGGGCGTCGGGGTCGACCGCCGTAGGGTGACCGACGGACGCGAGCAGCGGTCCGGCGTAGAAGTTGTCGGCGTAGGCGCGGGCCGCGCGGGGCGATACGCGGACCGAGCGCAGCCATGCAGCGGCGCCGCTGGCCTTCGACCGCGCCCAGACCAGCGGGCCCTCGATGGCGGCGAGTGGTCCCCGGTCCTCGGCCCAGGTCGTCCCGATGACGTCCTCGGCGCCGAGGAGACCGGCGAGGGGCTCGGCGACGGGTGGCGGCGCCGCGCTGACGAGGAGCAGTCGCGCTCCGGCGGAGCGCTGGTCATCGAGCAGCGGGCGGAGGTGGGGAGCGGCATCGTCGACCACTGCCTCGGCTGCCGCCGTGGCGGCCTCCCGCACGGCCGAGTCCGACCAGCCGCGGCTTGCCTCGACGGCCAGCAGGGACAGCTGCGTCGACAGGAACGCGGTGGCGGCCACGTCCACCGCCGGGCGCAGCGGCCCAGGTGGCGCGGTGACACCCGCGCAGTGCAGGGTGTCGCGGAGGATCCGTCCGGGTCGGCCGGTGAGGAGCATCCGGTCGACGTCCACGATGGCCGCTGCACGTGCCATCCGCTCACTCTACGGCGGGCAGGCAGATTCATCGGCCGGTGGCGCTACGGTGACGCGATGGCCGACCAGCCGGTCCAGGGAGTGACCTTCCAGCGCCGGATGTCGGACTTCGAGGCCCTCATGTGGAGGGTCGAGAAGGACCCGTGGCTCAACCCGAGTGGCGGCGTGGTGGCCGTTTGCGACCGACCGCCGGACGTCGACGACTACCGCCGCCGGGTCGCCCACGCAGTCGTCGAGATTCCGCGGCTCCGCGAGCGGGTGGTGCCCGGCACCGGCCCGCTGTCAGCTCCGCACTGGGCGCCCGACCCGGAATTCGACCTCGACTACCACGTCCGCCACGTCGCACTCCCCGCCCCCGGGACCTTGCGGCAGCTGTACGACTTCGTCGCCCGCCTCATGCAGGACCCGTTCGACCGCACCCGTCCGCTTTGGTTCTTCGTCATCATCGACGGGCTCGAGGACGGCCGCGGTGCCATGTTCGCCAAGCTCCACCACACGATCGCCGACGGCCACGCGGCGCTCCGCTTGGCCGAGCTGTACCTCACCCTGGAACGGGACGCCCCTCCACCGCCGGACGTCGACCTCGAGCGCGTGGTGCGCGAGTCGGTCGACGCGGCTCGCGTCGGGTCGGGGAACGGCGGAGGGCTCGTCGGGGTCGGCGCGTCTGCTCTGGGTACGGCACGCAATCTCTGGAACCGTCAACTCGGACTGGCCCGCCGTGCCGCCGGCGAGATCGTGTTGTGGGGGGCGGATCCACTGCGGCCGATCGACCTGGTGGCGCGGGCGGCCGCGACCATCGGCCAGGTGCGCAGCCAGGTGGACGCCACCGGTGGCGATCAGGGAGGGTCACCGCTGTGGCGGGGACGGAGCAGGCATCGCCACTTCGACGTCATCCGCGTGCCGTTCGACGCATTGCGCCGGGCGGCCAAGAAGCTCGACGGCACGGTCAACGACGCGTTCGTCACCGGTGCCGTGCTCGGCGCCATCCGTTACCACCAGCGTCGTGAGACGCCCCTCGAGTCGCTGAACATCAGCTTCGTCGTGAGCACGAGGGAGGCCGGCGGCGACGGTACCAACGCGTTCGCACCGACGCGTGTGCAAGTTCCCGCCCGGCCGATGTCGGTGGCGGAGCGGTTCGCAGCGATCCGCGCCATCATGGCGGCCGGCCGCGAAGGTGCCCGGACCGGCGGTGCCACAGGCAGCGTCGCCGGGTTGGCCAGCCTGCTCCCGACTTCGGTGATCACCGGCGTGGCCCGGTCGCAGACCGCCAACATGGACTTTGCTACGAGCAACATGCGGGGTGCGCCCATCCCGACCTACGTGTCTGGCGCCAGGATCCTGTGGACGGGCACGCTCGGCCCGGTCGCCGGCACCGCGTTCAACCTCACCGCCATGTCCTACGACGGCAGCTTCGACATGGGCCTGCACATCGATCCCGCCGCGGTCGCCGACTGCGATGACTTGCGTCGGTGCATCGAGGCCGGTTTCGAGGATGTCCTGGTCGCGGGAGGCCAGGTTCTCACCGCCGCTCGCGAGGTCGGCTGAGTCGGCTGTTCCTGGCGCAGGATTGGTTGCTCACCAACCATTTCCGCTCCAGGAACCGGAGGCCCGCCGCATCGCGCACGGTGATACGCCGCTTCAAGGAGGACGTTTTGGGCGAAGGTGGTCAGCTGGGCGGGCGGGACGGATCCGCCACGAGCACGTTCCGGGCGGGCCGTCGGCCGTTGACGTTGCTGCGACGTTGGGACAGCATTTTCTTCGGCTCTCTTCGGGAGAAGGTTCCATGGCGGCGCAGACCACGAATCTCTTCCTCCTCGAGGATCTCGAGGCTTCCAGCAGGACGAGGGACTTGGCGGACAGCGATCTAGGTGCACTTCGCGCCGTCGCAGACTGGATCAAGACCTTCGTGGTCAAGCCTCACAAGGATCTCGGTCGCGCGGGGACGGTCTGTCCCTTCGTGCCTGGGTCATTGGAACGCAAGGTCCTTTGGCTCGCTCCGGAGCAGATCGCCGACCAGGGCGAGCCAGACGCTATCGAGCTCGCAAGCGGCTACAAGAGACTGTTCCTGGAGACTCCGCCCACTGACGGTGACGATGCTGACTACAAGGTAATCGTCGTTGTCTTTACCGACTTGCCGGCTGATCGCGCCCAGCGCGTCTTTGACAACGTCCTACAGCAAGTTGCGGTTCCGTCATATGCGGACGATGGAATTTTGTTCGGGCCGTACTACGAAGGCAATGAGGGGACTGCGATTTACAACTCGACGTTCCGTCCATTCCAATCGTCCGTGCCGTTTCTGTTCGTGAGGCGTACCGTTGTCAGCGACTGGAAGTTCTTTTTGGACAGCGATGACTGGCTCAACCTTTGGGCCCGTCACTTTGGAGATTCCGCCGTCCAAGTCCTTGCTGAGGAACTACGGGGCTTGCCGTGGAACGCAAGGCGCGACTGATTCGAAAGACGAGTACGCGCTCGCCAACAGATCGGTGACCGATCACTTCTCGACGTAACGCCGATACTTCGATCGTGGGACGGAACCTGCCGTTTCGGCGCGCGTGGCGTTCTGTGCTACGCGTCGGGCAGGCAGGGGGTCACCCTGTTCCGGTGATCCGTGCGCTGCGTGTTTTCTGGCGTCAGGTGGGCGACGAGCCTCACCGCAGGGTGGCAAATGTGGTGCGCAGTTCCTCACAGAAGAGTTGCGGCTCTTCCCAGGCGGCGAAGTGCCCGCCCTTGTCGACCTCGTTGAAGTAGGTGAGGTTGGGGTACGACTGCTCGACCCAGCTGCGCGGCGCCCGGAAGATTTCACCGGGGAATGTGGTGAATCCGACCGGGAGCGAGACGTCCGGAGGGGCTTGGCCGGCCGCACGTGCTTTAGCTTGAGCTTGTCCGAGCTCCCAGTACCACCGGGCTGCCGAGGCCGCGGTGCCCGTCAGCCAGTAGAGCGTGATGTTGTCGACGATGTGGTCACGCGTGAGGTTGCCCGACGGCTCCCCTTCGAGAAAGGCGTGAGAGATCTTGTAGTAGCTGTCCGTGTCGTGGTCGAGTAGCCACGCCGCCAGGGCGACGGGTGAATCGAGCAGGGCGTAGCCGATCGTCTGCGGCCGCGTGGACTGTTCCAGGAAGTAGCCGAAGCCACTTGTCGTGAACGTGTTGATCGCTTCAAGGGCAGCGCGTTCCTCCTCCGTGTCACCTGGCGGTGGGGTAGGCGCCCCCAGCGTCGTCACGAGCAGGTTCATGTGGATGCCGAGCAGGCCTTCGGGCGCCTGGCGGCCCATCACGTCGGTCACGATGGCGCCCAGGTCGCCACCCTGGGCGACGTAGCGGGTGTAGCCGAGGCGGCTCATGAGCTCGGCCCAGGCACGGGCGGTGTGGCCCGGGTCCCAGCCGAGCTCGGTCGGCTCGCCGGAGAAGCCGTATCCGGGCAGGGACGGCAGCACGAGGTGGAACGCGTCCTCGGCACGTCCGCCGTGAGCGGTCGGGTCGGTGAGCGGGCCGACGGTCTCGAGGAGCTCGATGACCGAGCCGGGCCAGCCGTGCGACATGATCAGCGGCAACGCGTCCGCGTTCGGTGATTTCACGTGGATGAAGTGGATGTCCACCCCGTCGATCTCGGTCTTGAACTGCGGCAGCGCGTTCAGCTTCGCCTCGCAGTTGCGCCAGTCGTAATCGGTCGCCCAGTAGCGGGCGAGTTCCTGAACCGTCGCCAACTGCACGCCCTGCGCCCGATCTGCGACCAGCTCCGCCTGGGGCCAGCGCGTTGCGGCGATGCGTCGCCGCAGCTCCGCGAGTTCTTCGTCTGGGACATTGACTCGAAACGGTTGGATGCTGGTGTCCGCCATGGGGACCTCCTCAATCTGGGGGTAGGTATCGATACTGCGCCCAGGTCGGGGGTCTTCGCATCCCCCACGCCCATAGTGTGAGCGACTCCGCGCCGAGACCGCGGGGCCAAGCCCCGCCCCGCACATCTGCCGATCTCGCGCCGCTTCATTCTGTGCCGACGATCCGCCGGGCGAGGGCCGCCCGCAGCGGGTTGTACGTGCGTGTGGCTGTGGCGGGTCGAGACCTGCCCCTCAGGATGACGGGCCATACGATCCGGCCGCAGGCGGTTCCATCAGAAGGTGGACATTCGCGTGCGGACCGGACATACTCACGCCCCCAATGGTCACAACCGTCGCCGTCGGTGTCGATGGGTCCGCCACGGCCGCCGAGGCCGTGAAGATGGCGGCCGAGGTCGCGCGGCGGTTCGAGGCGGAGCTGGTCCTGCTCACCGCCTACAACCGCCCGGACACCAGGGGCATGCGCGAGGTGGTCGCTCGGACGGAGGCGGAGCTCCGGCAGGAGGGAATTCGCTGCCGGGCGCTCGCCGACGAGGGCTACTACACCGCCGAAGTACTCGTCCAGCTTGCGAAGAAGTGTGGTGCCGACATCCTCGTCGTGGGCAACAAGGGCATGCAGCGCCGCGCGCTCGGCAGCATCCCGAATACGGTGACGCACACGGCGGAATGCTCGGTCCTCGTCGTCAAGACGACGTAGCCCGGCGGTCGAGCTCCTTCGCGATCTCGCAACCCGGCGATGACGGGACAGGTCGGATCAAGGACACCAAAGCGGTCTGGGCGATCAGAGAGTCAGACCCAGTCAGCGAAGCCCTGCCCGCTTCCTAGACGACCGCCGGAACGGTCACGCGGATCATCCCTGCCGATCCCTCGCCGTGTCGTGCTGTGCTGACGATCCGCCGGGCGCGGGCCGCCCGCAGCGGGCCATATGCGGCGGTGGCTAGGGGCGCGTGCCGTCTGATCGGTGGGCTGGGCAAATGATCGCGTACTCTCGACCGATTTCAGTCGCAAACGAGGTGGCGGGCCAAAGGCGAGTAGCGTGCCCGCCCTGGTGAGACACATCCTGGTGATCGTGGCAGTGGGCTTGCTGTTCGGCGCCTGCGGTGACGATGACGACGACACGACCCCAGCCGCATAGGGGGAGGGTACGCACGGCGGAGATGCCGACGCGTACGTCGAAGCCCTCGCTGGGTCGTTGAATGAGGCAGTTGCCTCGTTGAATGAATCAGGCGAGGGCGTGCCCCTCGACCAGACGCAGACAAGGTGTGTCGCGAGGGCGATTGTCGATGTGGTCGGCGTGGATGCGCTCAGGGAGGCTGGCATCTCGCCCGACGAGTTCGCCGGAGCGGACGATTTTGCCTCGCTCGGCGTCGAGCTCCCTGACAACGCAACTGCTGACTTGGGTGTCGTGCTCGGCGAATGCGATGTCGTCGAAACGCTCGAAGGCGTGGTCATCGCTGGGTTCACCGACGAGTTCGGCGTCGAGCTACCACCTGACGGTGTCAGGTGCCTGGTCGACGACCTGGACGACCATGCCGTTGCGGAAGCCTTTGCTGCCACGTTCATCGAAGGTTCCAGTGAGCACCTCCGGGTTCTGGTCTCATCGTCCATGGGTGCGTGTCCTGCCGTGGTGACCGCGGTGTTCATCGCCACGGCGCCAACCGAACTGACACCCGAAGCTGAGGCATGCATTAGCGCCTTCGTCCGAGACAACGCTGAGCTCGTGAGGGAGACCTTCGCATCACGGGAGAGCGCCACCACCGCGACTCGAGAGCTCGGCGACCAGCTGGCTGCCGCTTGCGCTGAGGCGATCGACGGCTGATTGACTGAACGGTTAGTAGCGCTCGCGGAGAGTGGAGTTGCACCGCTTGCGTGGACACGGGTTGTTATATGCGGCCGAGTTGTGCTCGTGGTTGATGGGGCTTTGGTGACCGAGAGCCGTTCGTGGCCGAGGGGACCGGGGCTACGACGAGGACTTACTCAGCCCCCCAAGATCGTGTTCTCAATCGGCGCCTCGGTTTCCGCATCGCTCCCGGATGAGACGAGAACGCTGAGCAGCAGGATCGGCAGCGCGACTGCAACGGCTCCGAGGGCGACTGCGCTCGTA
>JBKOUY010000096.1:0-5606 GCA_046723645.1 Actinomycetota bacterium
GATGGCGGCGACGTGCGCCATGTGCCGCTCGACGTCACGGACGACGCGTCGGTCGCTGCTGCCGTGGCCGAGGTCGGTGCCATGACCGACCGCCTCGACGTGCTCGTCAACAACGCCGGCATCATCGGATCACGTGTCGCGCCATTGGAGACGGGGCCATCCGACTTCCTCGCCTGCTTCGGGGTGAACCTCTTCGGGCCCGTCCGGGTGACCAGGGCGTTCTTCCCACTGCTGTCCAAGGCCGAGCTGCCCAGGGTGGTCATGGTGTCGAGCGGCATGGGCTCGCTCGCCGTCACCACCGACCCGGAGCGCCTCGAGTCGGGGATCGTGAGCCTCGTGTACCCGTCGTCCAAGGCGGCGCTCAACATGGTCACCACCCAGTACGCAAAGGCCCTGCCGGGCTGGAAGGTCAACGCGGTCGACCCCGGCTACACGGCCACCGACCTCAACGGCAACACCGGCCACCAGACGGTCGCCGAGGGCGCCCGAGCCATCGTGGCCCTCGCGACCGTCGGCCCCGACGGCCCCACCGGTGGGTTCTTTGACAGCCGGGGCAGGGTGCCGTGGTGACGCCTGAGCCGCGACCGGCCCGGTGACGGCAGCTCCGGCCGGGAGCCCCTGCCTACTGAGGGTTTGGCCCTCCGGGACCGGTCAGTGCCGCATCGGCGTAGCGGTCGGGAGCGAGGGCGAAGGCCGCCGCGCACTCGATCGAGCAGAACCAGAAGTCACGGTCGTTGTGGCGGAGCCAGCCCGGCGCCCGTTCCCGGTCGAGCGCCATCCGGCAGACGGGGTCGACGGGCGGGGGAGGGGCGGGTGCGAGCAGGCCGATCTCGAACAGCTCCACCGGCCGAGGGACATTCCGCAGGTCCACCAGGCCCAGCCCCACGACACCCAAGCCGCGCTCGCGTGCACTCTCCGCGATCCGGGCGGTTCCGAGGGTCTGGCCACCTCGAGCCCGACCCGCAAGCCGAGCGGCGAGGTTGACCGTCGCGCCGAACCAGTCGCCCGACCGCGCCAGCGCGGGCCCGTCGTGGAGGCCGGCGCGCAACATCGGGAACCCGTCGGAGCCCTGGCTCCACCTCAACAGGCGCTGCGTGGCGGCCAGTGCGTTCGCGGGGTCGCCGAAGCTCAGCATCACGGCATCACCGATGGACTTGACCACTTCACCTCGTCCTTCGACCGCCTCGGCGGCCAGCGCGACGAACCGCCCGACGAGGTCGACGGCGGTGGCGTCGCCATGGGCCTCAGTCAGGGCGGTGAAACCGGCGAGGTCGACGAAGGCGAAGGTGCGCTCGACGGGCTCGGCCACGCGTCCACCTTAGGGACCTCATCCGATGGGCATGCCCGCTCGGCCGGATGCGGTCACGCCGGGCCTTCATCCGCGTCGGCCGAGCGACCGATCACGGTGCCGTCGCGGAACACCGTGACCGGACCGTCCTCGCTCACCGCGATCACGGTGGCGACCGGATCGTCGCGGCTGTAGCGGCGCCCGGAGGTGTGCCGGGTGCCGCGATACGCGGCGACGTCCCGCTCAGCGCCCTGGCTGGGCATCAGTCGCACGCCGAGCCGGCGCAGGATCCCGGCTGCGTCGAAGACCGCCGCACCGTCGACCTGCGACAGTGCGTGGCGCAGCGGTCCCAGGTGGAACGGTTCGCGGATCCTCAGTGGCGGCGGCGTGGGCAGCAGCTCCTCGACCTGCGGACCGGGCCCGGCATCAGGCCGGTAGACGAGGAGCGAGCCGATGCCCAGAGCACCCAGGTCGTGGACCGCGAACTCGAGCAGCGCCTCGAGCACGCGGGCGTCGCCGTGGCCCGGTCCCGCCGCGACCGCGTCGATCCAGCTGCGCACCGGCGGCTCGTGGTGCCACCACAAGCCCTGCCACCGGAGCACACCGAAGCCGCCGGCGATCCGGACGGCCTCTGCGGTATGCCTCTGCACCAACGTGGCGTCGAACACGCCGGCCATCACGACCATGTCCCGCTCTGAACCGGCGGGTCGGTCGAACACGAGCCACTCGTTGCTGCCGTCGATGTACCGCAGGACCCAGCTCGACAGCCCGTCGGCGAAGCGGCGGACGGCGGGCAGCGGGTGTCGACCTGCCGGTATGCGAGTGATGTCGAGCCCCGTCCCGGGGCCCCAGGTCGCCGGGTCGGACATCGGCTCCACGATCGTCCCGATGCTCGCCACCCGCCGCTCGTGGACCACCGGCCGCCTCGCATGGTCGATCTCGTCGAGCAGGACGTCGCGATGGGCCGCGGTCTCGCCGAGACGCATGCCGGCCTCTTCGAGCTCCTCGGCGAGGCGTCGACGTCGCCCCGATCCCGGCTCGGGCATCAACCTCACTCACCTCGGCCTGCGCGGAGTGCGCGGCGAGCAACTGGTTGAGCCGGTTCGCGGCGCCGTCGACGTCGCCGTCGTGGAGGTCACGTAACACCCGTATATAGCAATGACGCCAAGGGATGTGCGATGGAGAACCGAAAACTCGAAGGCAAGGTTGCCCTGGTGGCGGGCGCCTCCCGGGCCGCCGGCCGAGGGATCGCGGTCCAGCTCGGGGCCGCCGGAGCCACCGTCTACTGCACCGCTCGCACCACCCGGGACCAGCGATCGGAGATGGACCGTCCCGAGACGATCGAGGAGACCGCCGCACTGGTCGACGCCGCCGGGGGGCGGGGGATCGCCGTCCAGGTGGATCACCTAGAGCCCGACCAGGTCGAAGCTTTGGTGCAACGGATCGATCGGGAGCGGGGTGCGCTCCACGTGCTCGTCAACGACATCTGGGGTGCGACCACGATGGAGTGGGACAAGACGGTGTGGGAGTCGTCGCTCGACGTCGGGCTGCGCACCCTGCGCTTAGCGGTGGACACTCACGCCATCACGTCCCACTTCGCCCTGCCGCTGCTCATCCGGTCGCCGGGCGGCCTCGTCGTCGAGGTGACCGACGGGACCGACGAGTACAACGCCAGCAACTACCGGGTTTCGTTCTTCTACGACCTGGCCAAGGCCGCGAACCTTCGCATGGCGTTCGCCCTCGGGCACGAGCTGGCGGCCTACGGCTGCACCGCCGTGGCCCTCACCCCGGGCTGGCTCCGCTCCGAGGCGATGCTCGAGGGGTTCGGCGTCACCGAGGCCAACTGGCGCGACGCCACCGAGCGGATACCTCATTTCGCGATCGCCGAGAGCCCGGCGTTCGTTGGCCGTGCGGTCGCCGCGCTCGCCGGCGACCCCGACGTGGCCCGCTGGAACGGACAGTCCCTGTCGAGCGGGCAGCTCGCCAAGGTCTACGGCTTCACCGACCTCGACGGCAGCCAGCCGGACGCCTGGCGCTACCTCCCCGAGGTCCAGGACGCCGGCAAGCCGGCCGACACCACGGGCTACCGATGACGCCGGCCGAAACTAGGAGCTGGCGGCCGTCGGTCCGCGCATGGGCTTGAGCGCACAGTCCCAGACGCCATTGTCGATGCGCGGCTCCTGGTCCATGAAGTCGATCCGGCAGTCGATGTCGTTGAGCAGGAGCCCCGGCTGGAGGGTCGGGTCCCAGCGCGCGCCACGGCTGGCGTCCGGATGATCCGGTGTCAGGGGCCGGAACATCACGAGCCCGTTGACGATGCCAGCACCCACGAGGGCCCAGAGGAACGGACGGGTGTTGCGCGTGGTGCCGGCGATCCACAGGACGAGCGCCATGACGGCGGGCAACAGGTGGACGCCCTTCCAGGGAAACTGGAGGAACAACGCCTCGGTGGCGACGAGGGCCAGGACCGCGAAGCGGATGAGCGGCTCGCATCCCCAGCGCCGGAGCGACGCCAGCATGGCCGGCGCCGCCAACGCCACCAGGCCGACAAGCGCGAGGCCCGCGACGACGAAGTTCTTGTACAGGAACCGGCCACCGTGGTTGGCGAACCCCCTGAAGCCCTGGCCGTAGTTGAGGAACTCGAACGAGCGATCGAAGGCCAGCCACGACGGTACGTACATCAACACTGCAAGGGGGGCCGCCACGAGCAGCGCCCGGATGCATCGCCGCCGGTTGGCCGGCTCCCACCCGTCGGCGACCAGGAACGCGCCGACGACGAGCAGCGTCGACAGCCGGCTGCCTATCGCCAGCGCGAAGAGCACCCCGGCGGCCCGGCTGTGGCCGCGCAGGTGGAACAGCGCACCCCAGACCAGGAACATCGCCGCCCAGATGAAGTCGCCGGTCGACGTGGCGGCGATCAGGACGATGGGCGAGGCGAGGAACGCGATCCCGACGAGATCGCCATTGGGATGGTTCCAGGCGCGCACCAGGCGGGCGAGGCCAACCACTGCGAGCCCGGCGGCGGCGGCGGTCGCCAGGTTGATCGCGAGGTGGCCGCCGATCGGGTCGAGGACGGCGACGATCGACTCGAAGACCGGCACGCCCGGGTTCCGCGACGGGGCATAGTCGAGCTGCCGGATGCGTGCGCCGGACTCGAGGACGTCGCCGATGTCGATGTCGGTGCCGTAGCCCATCCACAGGATCGGCAGCGTCACGACTGCCGTGATCGCCAGCAGGGACCGGTCGCTGAGGCGGCGAGTGGCTGGCTGCTCGCGGTGGTCCGGATGGCCAACGGCCAACGATTCGATCCGTTCGTTCCCCAGCCCAGCCTTGGGTGTCGGCACCGGCGTCGACACGCGGCGTGACAGTAGCGGAGGGAAAGCGGCGACAGGCGGCAGCGCACAGTCGGTGCTCCTCATTGGATGCGGGGAAGTGATAGGTATCGAACGATTCGACGTCTATCCTTTGGGGAAGCCGAAGCACCCCCCATCGCAGAATGAAGGGAGATCCGGATGGCCGACCAGATCGACTCGTTCCTGTCGGCGTGGACCGACGCCGAGCGCGAGGGCGACCGCGGAGCGCTCGACCGGCTTCTCACCGACGACTTCGTGGGAGTCGGACCGCTCGGGTTCACGCTCCCGAAGCCCGCCTGGCTGGCCCGCCACGAACCAGGGGAGCTCGCGTACGAGACCTTCGCGCTCGACGAGGTGCAGAGCCGGATCCACGGCGATGCCGCCGTCGTCACCGCCCGCCAGGACGCCCGTGGCTCCTACCAGGGCCGGCCGACTCCCGAAGCCCTCCGGGCAACGCTCGCACTCGTCAGTGAGGGTGGTGATTGGCGGTTGGCCGGCATCCACATGAGCTTCATCGCCGGGACCCCCGGCGCTCCGCCGATCCCCGGTAACTAGTGGGCCCTCGCAGATGTCATCGTGGCGTCTCGCCGGCCAGATCCGCCGCGGGACATCGTCCCCGTCGTCACCGCAGCCGCTGGCTGCCCCTTCCTCCTCCGTCCTCGCCAGCGACGAATCTGACACAGCGATCCATCCACGGAACTCCCGCGAGCGCCCACTAGGACGTCGGCGCCGGCGAGCCGGCCGGTTCCGTCGTCGGTGGTGACGCCGGAGCCGGCATCGGCGGCGGCGGGGGCTGGCCGCCGGACTCTTCGAGGACATCGACGACCACCTCCCGCATGGCCGGCGCCCAGCCGACCGCCGCAGTCGGCTCCTCGGGAGTCGCGGGCGGCTCCGCCGGCGGTTCCACGGGGGCAGGCGTCGTGGTCGTGGTGGTCGACGGCGCGGGCTCGGGCGCGGTCGTGGGT
>JBKOUY010000005.1:0-11322 GCA_046723645.1 Actinomycetota bacterium
GCGCCGCGCCGGCGGTGCGGGGAGCGGGGCCGACGGCTGCGGCGACATCGGGGTGCGGGGCGGGCTCGGCGAGGGGCCGGGGAGCCAGCCGTCGGGCGACGACGCGACCAGTCGCGGCTCGCCCCACGGGGCCGACGCGGCATCCTGCACGCGGGGCGTCGGGCCGGACGCGGTGGGGCTCACCAGCCGCCACCTGACACGGGCGGCAACACGGCCACCTCGTCGTCGGCCGTGACGGGATCATCTCCGTGCGCGGGTTCACCGTTCACCCAGATGCGACAGCTGGGCAGCAGCGACGCAAACCCGTCGCCGTAGCGGGCCCGGGCGGCCGCCAGCACCTCGTTGACCGTCGCCCCGTCCACCACGTCACGCCCGCTGCCGGCGGCTTCGCGAGCCTGGGCGAACAGGCGGAGGACGGCCATCGACGCTCGCCTCACACGACCTCGGCCAAGCCGTTCGTCACGACATTTGTCACGATCAGGGCACCATTGCCGCTGGGATCGTCATCGGCACCATGGTGGCGACGGACCGGCTCCACGTCGCCATCGTGCACGGCCCGTGGGCAATGGTGCCAGGCAGGCCCCCCGAGCGCGATGAATAGGTCGTTCCCGGCTTGTCCAGCGGCAGGGCCACGGCGCGTCCTTCCTCTCGGCCTGGGCAGCGGCGCGCGTTCACTCCCCAACAAACGCCGAACGAGCCTAGCTGCGCCCGGTGCCGATAGCGTCGCCGGGCGATGATCGCCGGGACCCGCGCCCTCCTGACCCGCCACGGGCAGTCGGAGTGGAACGCCCTCGGCCGGTGGCAGGGCCAGGCCGACCCCCCACTCAGCGACCTGGGCCGACGCCAGGCGCACGAGGCGGCCCGATCGCTCGGGGCGGTCGACGGGATCTGGGCGTCCGACCTCAGGCGGGCGGCGGAGACTGCCGTCATCGTCGGCGACGACCTCGGCGTGGGGCCGGTGGTGCTCGACGCCGACCTGCGGGAGCGTGACGCCGGCGAGTGGACCGGCCTCACCCGGGCCGAGATCGAGCGGCGGTATCCCGGGTTCCTCGCGGACGGCCGACGCCCGGCGGGGTGGGAGTCGGACGAGGCCCTGCTGGAGCGGGCGCAACGCACACTGCGGCGCATCGCCGACGCAGCGCCCGGGGGCGACGTGCTGGTGATCACCCACGCAGGCGTCGTGTTCGCCGTCGAACGCCATGTAGGGCTGGACATGACCCGGCTGGCCAACGTCGAGGGACGCTGGCTCACGCTCGGACGCAACGGGCTGACCGCCGGGGACCGCGTGCTGCTGGCCGAGCCCGAGGACGTGACGGTGCCGCGCCAGATGTGAAGCCCCGGTCAGACCTCGGCGTCGCCCTGGTGGCCGATGCAGAACCGCGCCGCCGGCATGACCGCCAGCCGCTCATCGGCGATGGTGGCGCCGCAGACGTCGCAGGTGCCGTACGTCCCCGCATCGAGGCGCTGCAGCGCACGGTCCACCGCCGCCAGCTCCGCCTGCACCTGCTCGAGGATCGAGAACTCCTTCTCGCGCTCGAACGCGTCGCTCGCGGAGTCGGCCGGGTGTTGGTAGACGCGCGAGCGGACGCCGGTGTCATCCTCAGGCCCGTCGTGCAGATGATCGTTCTCGAGCGACGTGCGCAAGCGCTCGAGCCGCTCGTGCTCGGAGCTGAGGCGCTGACGGGCGAGGTCGAGCTCGCGCTCGGGGCCCGTTGGGCGGTCGCTCATGGACCAGAGCGTACGTCCCGCCTGCCGGGGCGTGGGACGGGGGGCGTCCGTGGGGGTGGAGGGTCTCGAACCCTCGCGCATCCGCTTAAAAGGCGGCCGCTCTGCCAACTGAGCTACACCCCCGCGCGTGGCCGATGGCCGCCGGCGAAGAGGCTCCATGGTACGGGGACGACGCCGCGGGCGGCCTCTTGGACCCCCGCCGGGGCCCGAACCTCACCCGCCGCCCTGGCGCTGGGCCTGGAGCGGCTGCCGGAGGAAGGGGCCGGCGGCGAGCGCCACGTAGCCGAGCAGCCCGAGGATCGCGCCGAACGTGGGCGAGACATCCACGCCCTCCTCGCCGCTGGCCAGCATCGCGAGCACGTGCCACAGGGCGAATACCCCACACGTCACCGCCACGATGACCGGCAGCGCCGCGATGTCACGGAGCTGGGGTAGCGCCCGGGTCAGGGCGAGGATCGCCAGCACGGCCACGAGGATGGCCAGGAACCTGCCGAAGTCGGCGTAGGTCGCGAGGGCGGCCGGAGCGCCATCGCCGAAGTCACCCGAGATGTCCCCCAGCGAGATCGACCGGCTCAGGCCGGGGAAGCCCAGCTCGAGGAAGTTCAGCGCGAACAGCGAGAGCAGCAACAGGACCGCACCGACCCCCGCGACGACGAGGCCGATCGTCGGCGTGAACGCATACGACGAGCGGGACGGCGGAAGGCCGTAGCCCTGCTGCCCGTATGTCTGTGCCGGCGGGTACCCCGCTTGCTGTCCGTACTGGTGGCCGGCGCCGTAGCCCGCCGGCCCGCGGCCCTGTTGGCCGGCCTGCCAGTCGGTCCCGGCCGCCCAGCCCCCGCCCGCGTCGCCGGCCCAGCCGGCGTCGCCCCGCCGACCCGCGGCCTGCTCGTGCGGCCACTCGTTGCCGGCGCCTGGACCGCCGCGGGCCTGCCAGCTCGCCGTGCCGGCCTGGTCCCACCCGGCATCGCCACGCTGCTGCCCATAGCGCGGGTCCGACCCAGGGCGCTGCTGGCCCCAGCCCTGCTCCTGGTCCCCCCGCTGGCCATAGCCCGGATCCGACCCGCCGCGCTGCTGGCCCCAGCCCTGCTCCTGGACCCCCCGCTGGCCATAGCCCGGATCCGACCCGCCGCCCTGCTGGCCGTGGCCGGGATCCGTTCCGCGGGCCTGCTGACCGTGGCCGGGATCCGACCCACGCGCTTCCTGCCCATAGCCCTGCTCGCCGGGTGCCTGGGCATAGCCGCGCTGGGCGCTCGACCGCCTCCCGTAGAGGTCCGTCGGACGTTGGTCACCCCGGCCGCGCTCCTGAGCGGCGTCCGGGTACGAGGCCGGGCGTGCCTGACGCGTCGGAACGTCGGTGTCCCGATTGCCGTGGGCGTCGGCCACGTGCTCGGTCCAGCGGGTGCCGTCGTGATAGCGCTGGACGAAGCGGCCGGAGGGGTCCGGGTACCAGCCGGGACTGACCTGGGACATACGACGACTCCTCGAGATCGTGTGAACCGACCGCGCCGCGCCGGCCGAAGCTAGCGCCGGGGCAATCGGCGAGCAGGCGCAAGTGCGCCTAGATCCAGCTGACGTCCGCCGAGGCTACGTCGTCGACCACCTCGCCGCAGGTGGGGCAGTACCAACGGGCCTCGAGGGCCGTGCCGCAGGCGTCATGGGTCGGCAGCCCGGCCTCGGCGCCGGCGTGGCGCCCGGCCCGGTGGGACGCGGCCCACTGGGCCAGCATCCTGAGGGCGCCGGCCAGGTCGGCGCCGGCTGCGGTCAGGCGATACGCGTGCCTCATCGGACGCCGGGAGTAGGGCTCACCCACCACCAGACCCTCCGCCTCGAGGCGGGCCAGGCGATTGGACAGGATGTTGGGCGCGATCCCGTCCAGGTCCGCCAGCAGGTCGCCGAAGCGGCGCGACCCCGACAGCAGCGCGGCGACGACCAGCAGCGACCAGCGGTCGCCGATGCGCTCCACAGCCTCCGCCAAGGCGTCGGGCGGGGGCAGCTCGGGAGCCGACGCAGTGCCGGTGGCCGAGGTTTCCGGTGACTCGGGTGTTGCCATCCGGCCCGCAACGCTACAGTGCCACGCAGTTACTTGCAGATTGCTAGTCACTAGTCCGCAGCACGGGCTCGACTGACCGGAGGTACGCCATGACCACCATTGACGACCTGCAATCCGCCATCGGCCGCGTCGCCGAGCGCGTCGCCCCCTCCGTCGTTCGCATCGGTCGGCACGGCGGGCGCGGCTGCGGCGTGGTCGTGGGCGACGGCCTGGTCCTGACCAACGCGCACAACCTCCGCGGCATGACGACCCTGGTCACGTTCGCCGACGGGCGGTCGGTCCAGAGCCGGGCGCAGGGTGTCGACGTCGACTCCGACCTGGTGGTCCTGTCCGTGGACACCGGGTCGGCCCCGGTGCTGGAGTGGGCCGACGGCGACGTCGACCTCGGCGCACCCGTGTTCGCCGTGGCCAGCATCCCCGACGGCCATCGGGTCACGGTGGGGACGGTCTCGGCGACCGGCCGGTCGTTCCGCGGGCCCCGCGGCCGGCTGATCGCGGGCGGCATCGAGCACACCGCCCCGCTGGCCCGAGGGAGCTCGGGAGGCCCCATCGTGGACGCCGACGGCCGGCTGCTCGGGGTCACCACGCTCCGGCTCGGCGACGGCTTTTCGATCGCCCAGCCCGCGGGTGCGACATTGCGGGAGCGGGTCGACGCGCTCGCCGCCGGTCGCGAGCCCCGGCGCCGGCTGCTCGGCATCGGCGCCGCGCCCGGTCACGTCGCCCGGCGAATGCGCCAGGCGGTGGGCCTGCCGGAGCGCGACGGGGTGCTGGTCCGTGCGGTCGAGTCCGACAGTCCGGCGGAACGTGCCGGGCTGCGCCAGGGCGACCTCATCACCACCGCCGGGGGCACGGAGATCGCTGACGTCGACGCGCTGGCCGCCGTGCTCGACGGCCTGGGCGAGGGCGAGACGCTGGCGCTGCACGTGGTGAGGGGCACGCAGGAGATCGACGTCGTCGCCCGGTTCGACGACCCCGAGGACCACCCGGGCGACCTGGGCGATGCCTGACACCGACCGTCGGCCGAGGTTCGATCCGGCGGAGCCCGCCGACGCCACCGACTCCGAGGTGCTCGACGCCTACTCGCGCGCCGTCATCGCGGTCGCCGAACGGCTGCTGCCGTCGGTGGCCAGCCTGCGCCACGGACGGGGCAACGGCTCGGCGGTGATCCTGTCGGGTGACGGACTCCTGCTCACGTCCGCCCACGTCGTCGCCAACGGGAGGATCGGCTCGGCGGTGTTCCACGACGGGGCCGAGCTCCCCTACGAGCTGGTCGGCGCCGACCGCCTGTCCGACCTCGCCGTCGTGCGGGTCGCCGGCGGTCGCGACCTCCCACGCGCGGAGCTCGGCGACGCCGGGCGCCTGCGGGTCGGGCAGCTGGTCGTCGCCGTCGGCAGCCCCCTCGGCTACGCCGGGTCCGTGTCGGCCGGTGTGGTCTCGGCGCTGGGCCGGTCGCTGCCGGCCGTGGACGGGCGGCGGGCCCGCATCGTCGAGGGTGTCATCCAGACGGACGCCGCGCTGCACCCAGGAAACAGCGGCGGCGCGCTCGCCACCAGCGACGCCCGGGTCGTCGGCATCAACACCGCGGTTGTCGGCCCGGGCATCGGCCAGGGCCTGGGCATGGCGATCCCGCTCGACGCCACAACCAACGCCATCATCGGCGCGTTGATCGCCCACGGGCGCGTCCACCGAGCCGAGCTCGGGCTGACCGGCGGCAGCCGGGCCCTCCCGCCGCGGGTCGCCGACCGGCTCGGCCGGCGCCGAGGCGTCGAGGTGACCGGCGTCGTGGAGGGCGGCCCGGCGGCGCGGGCCGGCGTGCGGCCCGAGGACATCGTGGTGGCGCTGGGCGGCCATCCGGTCGAGGCGATCAGCGATATGCAGCGCGTCCTGACCGGCGAGGTCGCCGGCCACAGGCTCGAAGCCGACGTCGTCCGCGGCGGCGAGCTCCTGAGCCTCCCGGTGGTCCCGCGCGCCCTGTGAGCGCTCCGGGCCGCCCGATGCGCTGGGCGTCGGTGAGCCGGCCAGGCGCCAGTCCGTAGGCTCCCGGGAGTGCCGCCGCTTCCCATGAAGGCCACGACCGGCCTGCTACCGGCCGGCGCCGGCTGGGTCTACGAGGTCAAGTGGGACGGCATGCGGGTCGTCGCCGAAGTGGCGCCCTCCGGCGTGCACGGCTGGAGCGCCAACGGCAAGGAGTGCACGCCCGCGTTCCCCGAACTCGATGCGCTGGTCGACGCCCTGGCCCCGGTGGAGGCGACCCTCGACGGCGAGGTGGTGGCGCTCGACGACGCCGGGCGCCCGAGCTTCGAGCGGCTCCAGCACCGGATGCACGTCACCTCGGTGGCCGACGCCCGGCGCCGGGCCGAGGAGGTGCGGGTGGCCTACGTGGTGTTCGACCTGTTGCGGCTCAACGGCCACGACCTGACGGACCGGCCGTGGCGCGACCGGCGGCGCCTCCTGGACCAGCTCGCCGACGACCTGCCCCTCGGCACCGACGTCGCCCCGACGTACGACGACGGCCCGGCGCTGCTGAAGGTCTGCGAGGAGCGGGGCCTCGAGGGCGTGGTCGCCAAGCGCCTCGACAGCCGCTACACGCCCGGCCGGCGGACCCGCGCGTGGATCAAGGTGAAGGTGCGCCGCCACGACGAGTTGGTGGTGGGTGGCTGGGCGCCCGGCGAGGGCAATCGGGCCGGGCGGCTCGGTTCCCTACTGATCGGCTACCACTCCGAGCCGGGCGACAAGACCCTGCGCTACGCCGGCCGGGTCGGCTCGGGCTTCACGTCGGCCGAGCTCGACCGCATGGCTCGGCAGCTGGCGCCGCTCGCCGACGAGCGGTGCCCGTTCGTCCCCGGCCCGCCCGTCGCCCAGGCACGAGGGGCCCACTGGGTCCGGCCCGAGGTGGTGGTGGAGGTCGCGTACGGCGACTGGACCGCCGACGGCCGCCTGCGCCACCCCGTCTACATGGGCCAACGCCTCGACGTCGACCCCGACACCGTGGTGCGACCGTAGGCTCGCAGCTCGCGTGGAGCGCGAACGCATCCGTCTCACCGTGCCTGCAACTTCCGCCGCGGTTCGCATCGCCCGGGCCGGGGCGGCGGCGATGGCGACGCGCGCCGGCTTCTCCTACCGCGAGGCGGAGGAGCTGCGCCTGGCGGTCGGCGAGGCCGCGGCCCTGCTCGCGCCCGATCCCGACGGCGACGGCACGCTGGTGATCGCCTACGACGTCGAGGACGCGGCCCTGAGCGTCGACCTCCAGCTGGGCGAGCAGGGCGGGGCGACGGTCGACATCCCGGATGTCGCCGCCGCCGTGCTCGACGCCACCGTCGACATGTGGCGCCTCGGCGACGGTGGGCGCCGCATGGTGCTCCTCAAGCGGGGCCACCCCGACGCCGACGACGATTAGAGGTCGCGCGGATGGCCTGAGCGTGGGCACCGAACAGTATGGGATTTGCGCGTGAGCCCAGCCGTCACAGCTCGGCCTCCAGGCAACGCTGACAACGGTGCGCCGAGACGACGCACCATCCGCGTTTGTTCTGACAGCCGACGTCCCCCGGCGGCCCCCCGGGCACCGCGTCAACGGCCGGTGTGACCGAAGCCCCCGGTCCCCCGGGCCGAGGCCTCGAGTGTCTCGACCGGCGTGAACTCGGCGCGCTCGACCCGCTGCACCACGAGCTGGGCGATCCGGTCGCCGCGCCGGACCTCGTAGTCGGCGTCCGGATCGGTGTTCACCAGCAGCACGCGCAGCTCGTCGCGGTAGCCGCTGTCGATGAGGCCCGGGGTGTTGAGGCAGGTGACGCCGTGCCGCAGGGCCAGCCCGCTCCGGGGCTGGACGAACCCCGCGTACCCCGCGGGGATCGCCAGGGCGATACCGGTGCCGACGAGCCCCCGGCCGCCACCGCGCCGCAGCGTCACCGACTCGCGGGCCACGAGATCGGCGCCCGCGTCGCCGGCCCGGGCGTAGTCGGGCAGGGGCAGGTCGGCATCGAGAACAACGACGGGGATGCGCAGCACCCCGTCATTGTCGCCGCGTGGCTGGTCCGCGAGTGGCCACTAGTGGGCGCTCGCGGAAGTTCCGTGGATGTATCGCCGTGTCAGATTCGTCGCTGGCAAGGACGCAGGAGGAAGGCGCAGCCATAGCTGCGGCGACGACGAGGACGACGTCCAGCGGCGGATCTGGCCGGCGAGACGCCACGATGACTTCCGCGAGGGCCCACTAGGGTCCGGTCGTGCTCGTCTGGATGGATCTGGAGATGACCGGGCTCGACCCGACGCGCAACGTGATCGTCGAGATCGCTACCCTCGTGACCGACGATCAGCTCGAGATCGTCGCCGAGGGGCCCGACCTGGTGGTCCACCAGGCCGCCGAGGCGCTGGCCGCCATGGAGGACGTGGTCCGCGAGATGCACACCCGTAGCGGTCTGCTGGCCGCGATCCGGGCCTCGACTGTGTCGCTGGGCGACGCAGGCGCCGCCACGCTCGCCTTCATCAAGGCCCACGTGCCCGCGCCGCGGTCCGTGCCGCTGTGCGGCAACTCCATCGGCACCGACCGCCGGTTCCTGGCCGCGCACCTCCCCGAGATCGAGAACTACCTGCACTACCGGTCCATCGACGTCTCCACGCTCAAGGAGCTGGCGCTCCGCTGGGCCCCCGAGGTCCTGGAGGGCGCGCCGAAGAAGGAGTCGACGCACCGGGCGCTCGACGACATCCGCGAGAGCGTGAACGAGCTGCGCTGGTACCGCACCCACCTGTTCCGCGACTTCGGTGGCCGGCCGGTGGCGTCCGTGGAGGCACCGGCCCCTCCGCCGGCCACACCGGCCGCTCCCCCGGGGTGAGTTGACCGCGCGGTCAAGTAAGCTTTGCGGCGTGCCGACGCCGCCGCCCTCCCCCGCCTCGCCGGCGCCGCCCCCGGCGTCCACCCACGCCCGGCCGCTGCGCCAGGAGGCACAGCCGGCCGCCACCGACGTGACCGAGGTGGCACCGGGCGTCCTGCGGATGCAGCTACCGATCTCGATGCCCGGCCTCGGCCACGTCAACTGCTACGCCCTGGAGGACGAGCGGGGCCTCGCTGTCGTCGATCCCGGCATGCCCGGCCCCGCCACCTGGCGGGCGCTGACCGACCGGCTCCGCCAGGCCGGCGCTTCGCCCCGCAGCGTCCACACCGTCGTCGTGACCCACAGCCACCCCGACCACTTCGGCGGGGTCGACCGGTTGCAGTCGGCCAGCCGTCCCGAGGTGGTGACCCATCGCAGCTTCCGCACCTGGCTCGACCTCGACGAGGAGCGAGATCCCGACGCCCTCGCGACCGACGGCGACGCCGAGCCGGCGCTGACCAGTCCGCTGCACGGCAAGCTCCCCTGGCGGGATGCCGAGTTCTCGCCCGGCGGCCCCCGGCTACGGAACCCGGTGATTCGGCGGCTGGCCCGCCGGTGGATGCGCTCGCCGGCGCCGACCCGCCGCCTGGACGATGCCGACGTCGTCCGCATGGCCGGCCGCGAGTGGATCGCCGTGCACACACCGGGGCACACGCTCGACCACCTGTGCCTGCTCGACCCGGCCGAGGGCGTTCTCCTGGCCGGCGACCACGTGCTGCCCACGATCACACCGCACGTGTCGGGCCTGGCCGCCGGGGCCGACCCGTTGGCCAACTTCCTGGCAAGCCTCGACAAGGTCCGCGAGCTGGAGGGGGTGCGGCTGGTGCTGCCGGCCCACGGCGACCCCTTCACCGACCTCGCCGGCCGCGTCGACGCCATCCGGCGGCATCACCGCGATCGGCTAGCGGCCATCCACCGGGCCACGGCTGCGGCGGGACGCGCCACGGTCGAGGCCGTGACGCAGCAGGTGTTCCACCCCCGCGCGTGGGGTCACATGGCCGAGAGCGAGACCTACGCGCACCTCGAGCACCTGCGGCACCAGGGGCGGGTCGCGGTCGACGACCGCGGCCCCGACCTCGTCTACGAAGTCGCGAGCTGACCGGGGCCCGAGAGGGGAACGGCGGGCCCGAGCGGCCCGGTGCGAAGCACAAGAGCGGGAGACCCGCGGGACGCGCCGTCGGAACGCAGTATTTCTGCCGTTCGACACACGAATTGTGCCAGATCGCAATATTTCGTTGACGAGCGATGGGCCCACGTGGTGGCCTTATGGCTCCATGGCGCTCACCCGCCACTGACTCGACCACCACGACACGGAAGGACAGGCGAGGACCGATGTACGCCGGCACCACCCAAGAGAGCGGCCAGATGGCCGGTGCCGCGCGTCCGGTGGCCTGCGCCGCTCACCTCATTGCCGCCGTGAACGCCGGCGCGCCCATCTACGGGCACACGTGGCTCCAGGCGACGACCGCCAAGCCGATGTCCGCAGACTTCCCGGTGTTCACCAACGACCGAACAACCCGACGGCTCTTGGAGCGCTTCCCCTGACCAGGCGAGAAGCGCAAGACCCTCCGAAGGCCGTCGGGATACCCCGGCGGCCTTCTTGTTTGTCCCGCCAGCTTCCACCAGCCCCCGACCACCGACCAGCCACCAAGAGCGAACGACCAGCACAGACACCCAGCACACCGACATCAGACACAAAGGGAATGGGCCGATGATCGCCCCTCTGGCACCCGACGAGATAATCGACCTGACCGAGCGAAGTACCGACGAGGCCGAGCCCCAGACCCTCGCCAGCGAGGACACCTGGTGGGCGCACGCCCGCTGCAACGACGGCAGCGGACGGCTTGCGGGCATGTTCTTCAGCGAGGAGCTGCAGGACATCGCCCGGGCCAAGCACATCTGCGCCACGTGCCCGGCCCTGATCCCCTGCCTCGAGGGAGCGCTCGAGCGCCGCGAGCCCTGGGGCGTGTGGGGCGGTCAGCTGTTCCTCAACGGGAAGATCCTCGCCACCAAGCGGCGTCGGGGCCGTCCCCCGAAGCTGCCGCGGCCCGAGGACCAGCTTCCCGAGATCCCTATCCCCGAGCACCTGCAGGACGTGGCGATCGTTCGGATCGCCTAGCTCTCCAGATAGGTGGGGGGCACCGCGCGGCGGCGGTGTCCCCCACGGCGGGCGATTCCCGCCGCCACCGGCCCCGGCGGTACCGTCGTAAGCCGTGGCTTCCCGCCGCATCCCCCTCGTGCCCCTGGTTGCCGCCACTGCATTCGCCCTGCTCGCCGCCGTCGGCGCCGCCATGCTGCTCGGCTCCGGCGACGAGTCCTCGGCCAATGGCGACGGCTCGGGTTCGGGGCCGTACCAGCTCACGCCGGCGGGCGAGTTGCCGGCCTCCGCGGCCGACGTGACGCTGTCGCCCCTCGACGATCGACCCGACCGCAAGCTGGGCGAGCTGCTGGGATCCAAGCCGGTGGTCGTCAACTTCTACGCCAGCTGGTGCGGCCCGTGCATCACCGAGATGCCGGCCTTCGAACAGGTCCACCGGGAGGTCGGCGACAAGGTCACGATCATCGGCGTCGCCTACCAGGACAGCGACGAGGACGCGCGGGCCACCGTGGAGCGGACGGGCGTGACCTATCCGACGTTCGGTGACAGCGGGCAGGACGCCGTGACCTACTTCGGCGGCA
>JBKOUY010000188.1:0-35289 GCA_046723645.1 Actinomycetota bacterium
GTCGGCCATGGATGAAGCTGCCGAGCATGCTCGGCCGAGGGCGTCCCCGGCGCGATGAGTTCCGGCCGGGTCGCGCGTCTATTGTGGTGACCGTCGTAGGACGTCGTACGACGCTGCCCGGCACGAGACACCACGGAGGACACCATGACGACCACGCCCGGCAACGCGACCAGGAACCTCCCCGGCAAGCCGCCCGTCGTTGACCTGGCCACCTGGCAGGCCGCCCGTGACGAGCTGCTGGTCCGCGAGAAGGCCCACACCCGCGAGGGCGACGCCATTGCCGCGGCCCGCCGCCGGCTGCCGATGGTGGAGCTCGACGGGACGGTCGAGGTCGTCGGACCCGACGGCCCGGTCCCGTTCCTGGACCTGTTCCAGGGTCGCGACGAGCTCGTGGTCTACAAGCACATGTGGTACGACGGCGCGCCGCACCAGGGGCAGTGCGAGGGCTGCACCACCACGACCTGGCACATGAAAGACGCCGTCTACCTCAACGCCCGGGGCGTCTCGTTCGCCATCCTGACCTCGGGCCCGTGGGACGAGGTGGCTCCCTACGTCGAGTTCATGGGTTACACCCAGCCCTGGTACTCGGTGCGTGGCGTGGAGGCACCGGTCGGCGGAGAGATGGGGCACATCGCCTGTTTCCTGCGCGACGGCGACCGCGTGTTCCTCACCTACTCCACGACGGGCCGTGGCAACGAGCCGGTCAACGGGTCCCTCGGGCTGCTCGACATGACGCCCTACGGCCGCCGCGAGGCGTGGGAGGACAACCCCGAGGGCTGGCCCAAGGCTCCTCAGGCCGGCTCGCCGGTCGGTGGGCATGGCGCGCCGATCTGCTGGTACTGGCGCTCCGACGCCGACGGAGCCGCCACCTGGGGCCCGACCAGCCGGCCCGTGCCGCAGTGGACCCGCCCCGGCGCGACCCCCGTGGAGACCCTCGGCCGCCGGGGCCCCCACCACTGACGTGGGGTTCCGTCGGACGGGACGTGGATCCGCCACGCGGCACCCGGCTTAGACCGTCGCCGGGGCCCACTGCTCGATCAGGCCTCTGCGGCCACCGTCCCGATGTGGGCCATGCGGGCGTCGAGCTCGTCGCCGGCGGCCTCGTCCTCGGCCATGGCGGCGTCGATGTCGGCGTCGGCGAAGGCCAGCACGCCCATGTCGGCGAACGCCTTCTGCACCTTGCCTCCCCATAGGCCGATGTCACGCAGGATCGGCACGATTCGTAGGAACAGGAAGCCGCGGAACTGGCGCAGCACCTCGCTGTTGTTGACGTAGTCGGTGACCTCTCGGGGCAGGCCCAGGGTCGACCAGACCTCGTCGCCGAGGAAGCGGTCGCGCATTCGGTAGCACGCGTCCACGCAGAACTCCTCGCGTTCGTCGCGCTCGGGCTGCGTGAGCTGCGGGTAGTAGTCGCGCAGCGCCAGCCGCCCGAACATCACGTGGCGGGCCTCGTCCTGCATGACATAGGTGTTGATGGCCTTGGCCAGGGGATCGGTCGCCTGCTGGCGGATGAGCCCGAAGGCGGCCAGTGCCAAACCCTCGATGAGCACCTGCATCCCCAGGTAGGTCAGGTCCCAGCGGCTGTCGGAGATGACGTCGTCCAGCAGGGACCGCAGGTTCTGGTTGAGCGGGTAGACCAGCCCGATCTTGTCGTGCAGGTAGCGGCTGTAGACCTCGACATGACGGGCCTCGTCGATGGTCTGGGTGGCGGCGTAGAACTTCGAATCGAGGTCCGGCACGGTCTGCACGATCTTGGCTGCGCACATCAGGGCGCCCTGCTCGCCGTGCATGAACTGGCTGAACCGCCAGGCCTCGAGGTGACGCCGGAGCTCGCCCTTATCGGCGTCGTTCATCTTGTCCCACCACGTCGTTCCGTAGATGGCGATGAACTCGTCGGGCACGCCCGTCGGGTTGTCCGGGTCGATCTCGGTCGACCAGTCGATCCGCTCGGAGCCGATCCACTGCTTGTGGGTGCCTTTGTCGTAAAGGCGCAGGAGCTGGTCTCGCCCGGCCTCGTAGTCGAAGTCGAACAAGGTGGTGACGGCGCTGTCGACGCCCCACTCGTGCTCTTCAGCAGCCCCGTCGACTTGAAGCTGTAAGGCCATCGTGACTCCTTCCGCCGTCGTTGTCACCCTGTGAGGCGTGCCGTGGCCGTGCCGCTCGGTGGCACGCCCACCCGCTTACCCACGCTACCCGTCGCCTCGAGGCCTCGATCGTTCCTCGATGCCGTCCCCAACCACGACACACTGGTTCACGAGGTGGCCGTCGAAGACCGATCGTCCCCTCGTCGAGGGCCGTCGGCACGGGGGCTGGTCGCGAGGATCCAGACGGATGTCGGCCTCCCGAGGAAGTATGCGGGGCGGGTCGCCGACCTGCGGTCCTGCAAGCGCGATTTCATTTTGACGTGCTCCTACGTTGTTCCGGGGGTCACCGCTTCCAGTGACCGGATGTGTGCCGTTGTCCGGGGCGCTCCGCCGGTGGCGGCAATCCGACGCCAGTCGCGATCCACATCACGCCGAAGGCGGAGGTCATACGTACCCAACTCAGCGGTGGCGAAGAGGACGGACGTCATGTCGAGGCAAGCATCGTGCCCAGGGGGGAGGGCGGCTGCGTCAGATGCCACAGACGAGGCATGACGGATGGCACACCAGGTCAGACCCAGCGGGGCACTTGGGCCAGCGCCTCCTCCTGCGCGCTCTCGGCCCGCTCGCGCGCCGACAACCGTTGCCGCGGTCGGCGCCGGCGGTACGGTGCGCGCCATGGCGCTTGCGACGTTCAAGGACCTTGTCATCGACGCGGCGGACCCGGCCCGGCTCGGCCACTTCTGGGCCGACCTGCTCGGTCGGAAGCTGCATCTGCAAGACGACGGGGACGCCGCCGTTCAGGGTCCGACCCCCCAGCACACGATCTGGGTCAACCGGGTGCCAGAGGCCAAGACCGTCAAGCAGCGAGTGCATTTCGACATCTACGCGCGCACACTGGCCGAACTCGAGGCGCTCGGGTCGTGGGTCGTCGAGCCGCAGCAGGAGGGCCGGTTGTGGACCGTCATGGCCGACGTCGAAGGCGGGGAGTATTGCGCGTTCCTGCGCGACGAGGTGCCTGCCGAGCGGATGCATGGTCTCGTCGTCGACAGCGCCGACCCGGCGGCCCAGGCCGACTGGTGGGGCGGGGTCTACGATGCCGACGTCACGCACAACGAGGCCGGCTGGTCCACTGTCGACAACGTCGCCGGTATGCCGATCCTCACGATGGACTTCGTCCCAGTGCCTGAGGCCAAGACTGTCAAGAACCGGATCCACTGGGACGTCTCGGCAGCCTCGGTCGAGCCGTTGGTCGATGCCGGTGCGAAGGTCCTACGACCCAAGGGCGACGGCGGCATCGGCTGGACCCTGATGGCGGACCCCGAGGGAAACGAGTTCTGCGTGTTCACCGACTGAGTCGGGTCGGCCCGCGTCGCCGCGGACCTCGCTACCGCTGCCATCCACCGGGGTCTGGCCGGCCCCATGGCCGACGCCCACGGCGAAGGCCGGGCCCACTACCTGGGCCGCCTCGCGCGCCGGGCCGAGGGCCGCAATCATCCCCACGATCTCAGGGCCGACCGGCGTGTCCCCGCGGCGCGTGAGCTGAAGCTGCCATGACCACGAGTCGGGGTGAGGTCGAGTTCTGGTCCCTGGCCGATGCGCTGCTGGAGAGGCCGGGCGTGAGCCGCCTCCGCGCCGCGGGTAGGCACGGCCGCGCCGTGCCCACCCGCCAGCGTGGTTCAGACCGGGACCTTGTCGGGATCCGGTTCCTCGTTGGTGGGGCTGATTCCGCCGGTGTTGACGGCGATGACGTCGATCTGCTCGAACTCGGGGTAGGCAAGGGCGCCCATCTCCGGCAGGTCGAGGCCGCCGAGCTCGTCGGCCTCGAGGGATCGGATGCCGCCGGCCATGATCGCGTCCTGGATCTTGAAGAACGCGTACGCCATGCCCAGGATCACGGTCCAGAGCACGACCGCGCCGAGCGCCTGGGCGCCGAGCTGACCGAACTCGCCGGAGACGACGCCCTCGACGGCGGTCACGTCCGAGCCGTTCCACCCGCCGCCGTAGCTGCCATTGGCGAAGATGCCGACGGCCAGCACACCGAAGGTGCCACACACCCCGTGGACCGCGATGGCCCCCACCGGGTCGTCGACCTTGAGCACCCGCTCGATGAACTCTGCGGCGTAGATGACCAGCACACCGGCGATGCCGCCGATGACCGCGGACCACGCCGGGCTGGTGAAGGCGCACGGCGCGGTGATGGCGACGAGGCCGGCGAGCATGCCGTTGACCATCATCCCCGGGTCCGGCTTGCCGGTCTTCTGCATCATCACGAACATCGCGACGACGGCGCCGAAGGCTGCGGCGATCGCGGTGTTGGCGGCCACGACCGCGAACTGCACGTCGGTAGCGGCCAGCGTGGAGGCGGCGTTGAAGCCGAACCAGCCGAACAGCAGGATGAAACAGCCCAGTGTGGCCATGGGGATGTGGTGGCCGGGCAGCGTGTTGGGCGACCCGTCCTCGTTGAACTTGCCGATACGGGGCCCGAGAACCACCGCACCGGCGAGCGCGGCGACGCCGCCGACGGTGTGCACGACGCCCGAGCCGGCGAAGTCGACGTACCCGGCGCCGAGGCCCATGGTGTCCCAGGTCTTTGCGAGCCAGCCGCCGCCCCAGGTCCAGGCGGCGAAGATCGGGTAGTAGAGGGCGCCACAGAACAGGCCCCAGCCCACGAACGCCTTCCACTTCCACCGCTCGGCCATCGCGCCGGTGGGGATCGTGGCCACGGTGTCCATGAAGGCGACCATGTAGAGGAAGAAACCGATGACCGCGGGGCCGCCGGCGGTCGCGATCGCGTCGCCCGACAGCGCAAAGCCACCCTGGAACAGGAAGGTCCAGTTCCCACTCCCGATCAGGGCGTCCCCCAGCGGTGCCGAGTAGCCGAAGTCGTAGCCGGGCAGCACGTAGCTGTAGCCACCGAACGCGAGTGCGTAGCCGACAAGGAAGAAGCCGACGAAGCCCAGGCCGAAGATGGCGAAGTTGGTCGACACCACGTGGGCAGCGTGCTTGGCGCGGCAGAAGCCGGTCTCGACCAGCGCGAAGCCCGCCTGCATGAAGATGACGAGAACGGCGCCGATGACGATCCACAGCAAATTGGTCTGCTGGCCGAGGCTGGTGACGGCGTCGACGGGATCGACGCCCTGCGCGCCGGCGGCGCTCGGGGTGGCAAGGACCAGGGCGCCGGCTGTGGCGAGCACGATCCCCGCCTTCCGCCCGAGGGACATGCCGGCTCCCGCATCATGACGAGGGGCATGGGACATGTATGGACGTTCCTTTCAGACGTTCCCGAGACGAGGCCGGACTCCGATGTCCGACCTGGCGGTGAACCTATGGGCGGGGTGTTTCACGTCTGTGTCCCCAGCGTTAATCGCAGCGCCCAGCTCGACGTGAATGTCTCGTGAACTGGGCCCGCCGGGGCTTGCCCCGGGCGGCGCAGCCTCCATAGTCATGTGGTCGTGCCGGGCATGCCTCTGAGGGATCCATGGAGCGAGTCGGACCGCTACGTGCCTCGCACGGTGGTCCAGCCGCTGCAGCGGATCCTGCGCCACGAGGCCGCCGGCGGGGCGGTCATGTTGGTCGCAGCCGCCATTGCCATCGTTTGGGCCAACTCGCCGTGGGGCGACACGTACGCCCATGTGTGGCAGACAACCCTGCGCGTCGAGCTCGGCGGCGTGCTCCACCTCGACCACTTGTCGCTCCAGACCTGGGTCAACGACGCACTCATGACGGTGTTCTTCCTGCTCGTCGGCGTCGAGATCAAGCGCGAGCTGGTGCACGGTGAGCTGCGCGATGCGCGCGCCGTGGCGTTGCCGGTCATCGCTGCGATCGGCGGCATGATCGTGCCGGCCGTGATTTACGGGGCGATCAACGCCGGCGGACCCGGTGCGGACGGGTGGGCCGTCCCCATGGCCACCGACATCGCCTTTGCGGTCGGCGTCGTGACCCTGGCGGGTCGGCGGGTGCCGCTCGCCGCCAGGATCTTCCTGCTCACACTCGCGGTGGCCGATGACGTCGGTGCCATCGTCGTGATCGCCGTCTTCTACACGGGGGCGCTCTCGTGGGGGTGGCTCGCCGCCGCGGCGTCGGCCCTGGCAGTGATCTTCGTGATGCGCCGCGGCGACGTGCAGAGCCTGGCGCCGTACCTGGCCGTTGGCGGGTTCGCGTGGCTCGCCCTTCTCGAGTCCGGCGTGCACGCAACGCTGATCGGGGTCGCCCTCGGCCTGCTCACGCCGGCGTGGCCCCTACGCTCCCCCCGCCGCTTCCCGGCCGAGGCCCGGCGGGTGATCAACCGGATCGAGGCTGCTTACTACGACCGCGTGCTGACCCCGAGGGAGTTCGCCGAGAACGAGCAGAGCATCGCCGAGGTCGCCACGTTGGCGATGTTCAGCACCAGCCCGCTCGAGCGCCTCGAGCGGGCTCTGTCGCCGTGGGTGGCCTACGTAGTGGTGCCGGTGTTCGCACTGGCCAACGCAGGCGTCACCCTCGACGGCGGTGCGCTGCGGGGCGTTGTGTCCGATCCGACGACTACTGGCGTCATGCTGGGTCTGATCGCCGGCAAGACCATCGGCGTCCTCGGCGCGACGGCCGTGGCCGTGCGTCTGGGCATCGCTCGCCTGCCCTCGGGCACCACGTGGCGCCACATGTTCGGCCTGGCGACGTCGGCGGGCGTCGGCTTCACCGTCGCACTCTTCGTGACCAGCTTGGCATTCGACACGGCGGCCACCGCCGACGCAGCCAAGGTCGGAATCCTGACCGGCAGCGCACTGGCCGGGATCATCGGGTTCAGCATCCTGAGGACTGCGCCGGTCGCCACCGAGCCGACTACCTCAACGGCGCTGGGACCGCCCGCCGCGAGCCTGGTACCCCGCCCGGCCGAGCTCGCCCCCGTGGCGTCTTTGCATACCGACGACCCCGGTGATCGCGCGGGTGTCGCCGGCGATGCATACGTGTCCCACGTCGGCTAGATCCTCCGGTTGGCAAGGTCAGGCACTACCCGGGGGCACGACAGCTAGGACGTGGGCGTGCCGACGCCGGTCGGTCGATCGTCGTGGTCGAGAACGACGCCCCGTCCGCGGATCGTGTAGATGGTCAGCCCGATCGGCTCGATCCGGGCCCGCACCCGGAAGACCCGGGAGCTCATCGCCCGGGCCGTGCGCTCGGCGTCGGGCCACAAGCAGCGTCGGAGGACATCCCATGTGACCAATTCGCCGAAGCGGGCGATCAACGGCCTGAGCACCGCACCCTCGCCGTCCGACACTACGACCGTCCGTCCCGCGTACCGCAGCACCACGTCGGCCTCGATGTAGGGCGGCCGGCTCCGCCGGTCGAACTCGGCGGCCAGACGGTGCATGCGAACGAGCAGGTCGCGCTCGTCGGCGGGGATGCGGATCCAATCCTCACCCGGGTCGAGCCGCGGCGGCAGGGCGCCGTCCGCGACGAGGAGGAGCCGCGGGGTACCCCGTTCCGCCGCGGCGGCCCGCCGGTCGCCGTCGCCCGGCCAACGCAGCAACTCGATCTGATCGAGCGGAAACGGCATGTCGAATTCCTGGCCGAGCCCGTGCCCTTTCCGCGACGTGATGGCGGTGGGTGGACGGACGGTGGCACCCACCACCGCTGACGGCCCAGCGGCAGCGGACATCATCTGATTCCTAGCGCCCCGGAGCCACTGCCCTCGATCGCGGTCAGCCAGATCGGCATTGGGTTGAACGCTAAGAGCCATTTGTTTCGCAACCATTTCCCACGTATTACGTGGCTGGTTTCCGGATTTTGGCTGGATATGTCCGTAGCGCAGGTCACGAGCGCCGTGCTCATTCCTGGAACGCAAGGACATGACGGATGAGCGACCCCTGATCACCGTCGGCCACCACGACCCGACCCCGGCGACGGGTGGCCCGAACACGTTCTCTGTCGCAGTCGCCCGCCGCCGCCTGGCCAGTCGTCGGCGGCTCTGGATCGGCCACGCCGAGTCGCTGGTCCGTGCCCCATCTACCCAGCATCTTCGCGGTCCTGGCCATCCGGGATCGAGTCTGCGGTGACAGCTCGGCCCACTCGGAGGTCCGGTTTGACACGCTCGAGGGGCGGGCATACCCTACTCTTGCCTAGGTTCTGTTGAGCTATCATGGGACTTTTGCACGGGGGCGGCATGGACATCGAGCCCACACTTGCGGTGTTCGTCGAGGATGGCGATCCTCACGTGGTCACGCTCGTTGGCGACTTCGACCTCGGCGGGGCATCGGCTGTACGTACGCGGTTGAGCCAGTTGGACGGCGACGTCGACGTCGACTGTTCGGGCTTGGAGTTCATCGACTCGTCCGGACTGCAGGTACTTGTGGAGGCCAATACGGCATGCGCCGCTCGGGACGCGACACTGGTGCTTGTGGACCCGTCCAAGTGTGTGCAGCGGCTGCTGGCCATGACTGGTCTCCACACGTTGTTCCGTGTGCGGTCGGCCAGACTGTCCTCGTGAGCGAGTTTTCCGAAGGCCGCGAAACCGAGCCCGGGCGCCGGCCGATCTACTCGATCGGCGCCGTGGCCAAGATGCTTGGAGTCGACACCGCGACGCTGCGAGCCTGGGAAGACCGTTATGGCGTCGTCACTCCCGAGCGCACCAGCGGCGGCCAGCGCGTCTATTCACGAGACGAGCTAGAGGAGTTGCGCTTCCTCGTCACGGCGATTGAAAGTGGCGAGACGGCGGCGGATGCGCATCGGCTGCTGGCCGAGCATCTCGGCTCCCCCGAGACGCTCACGTCTAGCGACCACGACGCCACGATCGTGGTCCTGCTCGCCGAGCGCGACCGATATGCCGCGGAACTGTTTGAGTACTTCCTGCGCACCGAGGGATTCGACGTCTGTTTGGCGTTCGATCCCGTCGCTGCGCGGCGGCTCTTCGTCGAACGGACCCCCGACCTCTCGGTCGTGGAGCTCATGATCTCCGGTGGGGGCCTCGAACTCTGCCGCCAACTCGCCGCGGACGGCACCGCGCCGGTGCTTGCGGTATCGACGCTTGGCCTCGCACAGGAGGCCATCGCGGCAGGGGCGAGCGCCTTCCTGAGAAAACCATTTGAGCCGCTGCAATTCGTCTCCACCGTGCGCGATCTGTTGCGTTCGAGCGCGCTGACTCGGCTCAGCCCTGCGAAGATGCTCCGTTGATGCAGCGCGTTTCCACTGGCAACGATCGATTGGACGAGATTCTCGGCGGTGGGTTAATCGCCGACGCGATCACGCTTATCGTCGGTGCACCCGGAACCGGCAAAACGATTCTCGCGCAGCAGCTCATGTTCGCCAACTCGTCGGCGGAGCGACCGGGCCTGTATCTCTCGACGGTCTCGGAGCCGTTCGACAAGATACTCCGCTACGGACAATCACTCGACTTCTTCGACACGACCCGGGTCGGCCGCTCGGTGTTCTATGACGATCTGGGTGATGCCCTGCACCTGGATGGCCTCGACGGTGTGCTCCACCGTGTCGATGCACTGCTAAGACAGCACAGCCCGGGCATCATCGTCATCGACAGCTTCCGGGCGCTAAAGGCGTTCACCAGCGACGAGGCCCAGTTTCGCCGCTTCCTCCATGATCTCGCCGGGCGATTGACGGCCCTGGCTGTATCGTCGCTATGGGTCGGCGAATACGACGTCCAAGTCGTAGCCGACGCACCTGAGTTTGCCGTTGCCGATGGGGTCATCGCGCTGGAGACCAAGCAAACGTCGCAGCGTTCCATTCGCTGCCTCAGCGTCCGCAAGCACCGAGGCAGCGGCTTCCTGTCTGGCGATCACGTCTACCGCCTGAAACCGGGAGGCCTCGAGGTTTTCCCGCGACTTGCGGACCTGCGCGACGGCTCGTCGTACCCCGCGCTCGACGCACGCGTATCGACTGGCATCGCTGCGCTCGACCAAGCTCTCGAGGATGGCTACTGGGCGGGTTCGACCATTCTCATCGCGGGACCCTCCGGAGCTGGGAAGACCCTCATGGGTCTCCATTTCATCTACGCCGGCGCCAGCCTGAACGAACCGGGCGTCCTAACCAGTCTCCAGGAAAATCGGATCCAACTAACCCGCATCATTGATAGGTTCGGCTGGTCCATCGATGACCCAAACGTCATGATCATGGACCGATCGCCGGTGGACGTCTACATCGATGAACTGATCTACGAGGTCCTCGACAACGTCCAAGCAATCGGCGCCCGCCGCGTCGTTATCGATAGCCTGAATGATCTCATCGCAGCTGCACCCGACGCGATACGCCTGCGTGAATTTCTCTACTCCCTCGTGCAGCGATGCTCGCGGCTCGGCGTTAGCCTAATGTTCACATATGAAACGTTCGAACTCTTCCGCATCAGTCGACTCAGTGAGTTTGGCATGTCGCATATCGCCGACAACGTCGTACTTCTTCAGCACATCCAAGGCGCCACCCAAATGAGACGTGCGCTCAGCGTCGTCAAGACGAGGGCATCGACGAGCTCCAGCATGATCCGGGAATTTCTGATTACACACAACGGCATACAACTCGGCGAACCATTAGACGTTAACGCAGCTGGGCTCGACGCCTAGGTCGTCGGGGTCGTTTGGTCGGGCAACGGGGCGCCACGGTACCTGCGACAGAGATGTGTTCCTATGTGCTGGCGCTGATTTGGTCGAGTAGTTCGTTGACGCGTCTGGCGATCTCATCGCGGATCGGCCGGACGGCGTTGATCTCGAGGCCGGCGGGGTCGTCGAGCACCCAGTCTTCATAGCGCTTGCCGGGAAAGATGGGGCAGGCGTCGCCGCATCCCATGGTGACGACCACGTCGGCGGCGCGGACGACTTCATCGGTCCAGGGCTTGGGGTATTCGCCGCGGATGTCGATGCCCACCTCGGCCATTGCCTGCACGGCCGCGGGGTTGACCTCGGTGGCGGGTTCGGATCCGCCGGACCAGGCGATCGCCCGATCCCCGGCGAGGTGGTTGAACCACCCGAGCGCCATCTGGGAACGGCCCGCGTTGTGGACGCACAGGAACAGGACGATGGGCACGCCGTCGTCCTCCCGTCCCTCGATGCGGGCCAGGGCGTGGAGGCGTTGGCGGGCGAATCGTTCGGCCATCAGCGGCAGGAAGTTGGTGACGGTGGCGCGATGGGCGAACTGGTCGTAGCTGGTGGCGAGGAACTGCTCGATGGTCTCGACCGAGAAGGTGCCGTCGAACTCGTGGCGGAGGTTCCGGGCGGCGGTCTTGAGCGCGAGATTCGCCTCAGGCGAGAGCTCTTGGAGATCGGGCATGGCTGTCCCCTTCGGGTCAGGGTCGGACGGCGTCGGCTGGTTGGTGGGGGACGATGAGATCGGCTGCGGGGAGGGCGGGCCACAGGAACCGGGCGAGGCCGACGGCGGCGATGCCGCCGGCGAGTTGGCCGGCTACGAAGGCAGGTGCCGAAGCCGGTTCGATGCCGGCGAAGCTGTCGGTGAGGGTGCGGGCGACGGTGACGGCGGGGTTGGCGAATGACGTGGACGAGGTGAACCAGTACGCGGCGGCGATGTAGCCGCCCACCGCCACGGCCGCCAGCGCGGCACGCGACGCGGTGCTGGTCGAGCGGACGACCCCGAGGATCACCAGCACGAGCCCGAAGGTCGCCAGGGTTTCGCCGAACCACAGCCCGCCGGTGGCTCGTTCGTGGGTGGACCACTCGATCACCGGGAGCTCGAACATGAGATTGGCAACCATCGCCCCGACACATCCGCCCGTGAGCTGGGCGGCCACGTACGCCCAGGCCTCGCCACTGGACATCCCGCCAAGCATCCGGTCGGCGAGGGTGACCACGGGGTTGAAGTGGGCGCCCGATAGCGACCCGAACGCCAGAATCAGCGCGACCAGGGCGGCGCCGGTGGCCAGCGAGTTCTCGAGTAACTGGAGGCCGACGTCGTCAGGCGAGAGCCGCTGCGCCGCGATCCCGGATCCGACGACAGCGGCCACCAAGAAGCCGGTGCCGACGGCCTCGGCGGTCAGGCGGCGGGCAAGGCCCGGTGGTGGCATCGATCAGCAGCAGCGGGCAGCCGATTCCGGCGCCGCGGCGCAGCACAGCGGGTCGGCGGACGGGTCAACGCTCCAAAGTTCACCCGCGGGCATCTCGGCGTCCGCGAGCACCGTGTAGATCTCCCATGGCTCGCCGTCAGGGGCATCGACCCACATCTTGTCCTGCACCGCGTAGCAACACGTGACCTCGTCTTTGGTCGTCGCGGCCAGGTCTTCGTCGGTGAGGCGGGTGTTGGCGGCCGCCACCTCGTCGGTGGAGGCGACCTCGACGCCCAGGTGGTTGAGCGACCCCGGCGTGCCGCCGCCTTCGATGAGCACCAGCTTGAGGGGTGGCTCGGCGATGGCGAAGTTGGCGTAGCCCGGTCGGAGCTTGGCGGGCTCGGTGGCGAACAGCTTCGAGTAGAAGTCCACGGCCTGGTCGAGATCGGACACGTTCAGCGCCAGCTGGACACGGGACATCACAGCCTCCTGATAGATTCGGACCTGTCGATGCATCGAGTCTGGCGAATGTATCGACGTTTGTCAATACGACCTCCAGCGACGGTGACGTGACCGCTATCAAGCTCGAAACAGTGACGGACGTGTGCTGCCCCTCCGTGCTGGACGCGCCCCTGAGTGAGGACCAGGCGGGCGAGGTGGCGCGGATGTTCGCCGCCCTGGCCGACCCGGTGCGGCTGCGCCTGCTCAGCCTGGTGGCCGCCGCCGACGAGGTCTGCAGTTGTGATCTACAAGCCCCCCTCGGCAAATCCCAGCCGACGGTCAGTCACCACACCAAGGCTCTGGCCGACGCGGGGCTCATCATCGGTGAACGGCGGGGCAAGTGGGTGTGGTGGCGAGTCGTACCCGAGCGCCTCGCTGCCCTTCAGGCCGCACTTGGGTCGACCCAACAGACGTGAGCGGGGAGTCCTACCGGTAGCCACTCGGGGCGGAACGGTCAATTCGATGGAATCGGCCGGCTGCCTGTGGGCACCGGCATTTCGGATCAGCCCCGGACCTAGGGTGGCGGCTTCACTGAACTCGTCAACCCAGTTAGGTGCTAGTCGAGTGAGCCGTGTTCTCCGAGGGTGGTGGGGTTGCCTTGGAGCTGTTGGTGGCGGGTCCAGGTGTCTTCGAGGCCCCAGACCCGGGCGAGCCGGTCGTTGGTGACGCGGAAGAAGTAGACCTCGTCGATGTTCATGGCGCGGCCGGTGGGCAGGAGGTCTTGCCAGGGTCCGTGCTGGGTGCCGGTGCAGCGGAAGCGGGCGACGACGATGTTGCCTTCGGCGACGAGCTCGACGATCTCTTGATGCCAGTCGGGGAACGCGGCGCGGAACTGGTCGAACGCGCGCCGGAGTGTGCGAGCCAGGGCCGGCGTGGCGATGTCGTCGAGGGCGGCGAGGTTGTTGGCGTTGATGACGTCGTCGACAAGGCGCCTGACGAGCAGTTTGGCGTCGGTCATGAGCTTGCAGGTTCGCGGACCGTGGCCGCTGTGGTGGTCTTGTGGATGGCGAGGGCAGCAACGGCTGCATGGAGGGCAGCGATGAGACCCGCGAGTAGGGAGAATCCGGTGCGCTTTTCGTGGAGTTCGTGAACGACCTCGGCGGCATCGAGCACGGCGAAGGAGGCGGCGGCAACGGCGGTCAGCGCTGTGCCACCTCGGCGATCTGAAACGTCGTGGCCTTGTGACGACCGTAAGCCTTCGAGTCGACACGAAGGTCAAGCCAAAACCTCGCAAACGTCGCAGAAAATCCTGCTGAGGTAGCCTGCGGCGGATCAGTCCTGGGACCAGCCGTGCTCGGCGGGTGTGGCCGGCCGCAGCGCACCCTGGTCGCGGACCACGACCTGCAGGCCCTGCCGAGAGAACCGCTCGAAGAGCGCGGCGGCGCCGTCGGCGAGGTTGTCTGGGAGGTGGTAGTACTCGTCGAGTATCTGGCGGGCGAGGTCGTCGTCGACGACCGACGCGTCCATCCACACCTCGTCGCCGTGGGCGTTGATGTCGAAGGTAAAGAAGGCGCAGCAGGCCTTCTCCCGGGCCGCCAGGTCCCGGACCCAGCCCTCGACGCCTGGCTCGGCTCGAAACCGGAACCGGATGCCATCACCAACGCGCTGGCGGCCGACCAGCGCGCCGAGGAAGAGCCGCTCGTACTCGGCGAGACGTTCGGCCGCGGTGTCGGGCGCGTCGGTCATGTCGCAGACGATCGGGGTTGGGCCACTGTCGGTCTGGTCGGTCGTTTCGGTCATGGCCCGACGATAAAGTCTGGAGTCGAGTCCAGAGTCAAGAGGTGCCAGCTTGAAGATCGGGCAAGTCGCCGACGTCGCCGAGGTAAGCATCGACACCGTGCGCTTCTACGAACGCCGAGGCGTCCTACCCGTACCCGAGCGGACGCCATCGGGATACCGCACCTACACACCGGCCACCGTGGATCGCATCCGCCTGGCCCGGCGGCTCCAACAACTCGGGCTCACCCTCGACGAAGTCATCGACGCCCTCCACGCCACCGACGGCGGCGATATCACCTGCGCCTCACAACGATGGCGGCTCGAAGCCGTCCTCGGGCGCGTCGACACCAAGGTCGCCGAGCTCGAGGCCACCCGCCGCCACGTCCAAGACGTGCTCGCCGCCTGCGACACCGGCAACTGCGCCTTCGCTCGGGGGCAGGGCTCGAACCTGCAACAACCGGCTCCAAAGGTGAGCAAGGCACCGCGATAAGCACCGTGCGACGCCAGAGTCCTCGTAGATGGCTGCGTTCGACCGGACGAGTAGGACCGAATTCAGCCCAGTGCCGCGAGGAGAGCGCGGCAAGCCGCCTCGCACCGGCGGCAGCTTTCCGCGCAGAGCCGGCAGTGCTCATGGTGTGACGCGTGACGCTCGCATTCGTCGCCGCATGCACGGCAGGCGGTCGCACATCCCTCGATTGCGGCGCGAAGCACGCCGGCGTCAGCGGCGGTCTGGCGCGTCGCGATGCGCCCGGTCGTCGTGCAGATGTCGCTGCAGTCGAGACAGAGGCGTATGCAGCGGACCAAGTCCTGTACGTCGGGTTCGGCCAGGTCCGCGTCTGCACAGCTCGTGCAACTGTCAGCACAGTCCGAGCACTCGGTGATACACCGAACGAGCACCTCTCGATCAACACTCGTCGGCTGCGGGTGCGTTTGGATGATCGTTTGAACGGTCACGTCTGCTCCTTCTTCACGCTCCCCCTGGTTGTGTTGTAACGCTCCGTCGGCCCGCCTCGCTCCACCAGCTCGCCGAGCGAGGCGAATGGCGTGCCCACCCCGGTGGCCACGTGGCACAGGGTGGCAGCTCCGGAGCCGCTCCGCTTGCCACCGAGATCGCCAGACACGTCAGTGACGGGATGTCCTCGACCGCCGGGGAGCGGGCGCCGGCGCGCCCCGGATTGCGACCCCGGTGATCGGCCTCGCCTCGGCGCAGTGGCGGCAAGCCGCCCACGGTTCCCGCGCCCTGGTTACACGTCCCGGGCGTGCGCCTTAGGTCTGTTGACGCGTCTCTCCCCCGAGGGGAAGACTCGGTCCTCTCGAAAGGGGGCGGTCGATGGCGTGGAACCTGACGGGAAGTTACGTCGAGACTTGCTCGTGCGAGCTGATGTGCCCGTGCAACCTCTCGTTCGACCACGGTGCCACCTACGACTTCTGTCGGGTCACCCTCGTGTTCAATATCCGCGCGGGTCAGATCGAAGGCACGGACATCGGCGGTCTGAAGGTGGCGGCGATCGCGGACACGCCGAAGGTGATGACCGACGGGAACTGGCGGCTGGGCGTGTTCATCGACGCGCAGGCGACCGAAGAGCAGTTCGACAAGTTGCTGCGGGTGTTCAGCGGGCAGCTGGGCGGGCCGATGGCCGCGCTGGCTCCCTTGGTGGGCGAGATGCTCGGCGCCGAGCGGGCACCGATCGAGGTCGTCGACGACGGCGTGCATCACACGGTCCGCATCGGCGACGCAGTCGACTTCGAGATCGAGGACATCGTGCCGTTCGGTATCGAAACCGGCCAGCCGGTGCGATTTGACGGGATGTTCCATCCCGTCGGCTCGAACCTCACGATGGCCGAAGCGAAGCGGTCACGCATCAACGCCTTCGGGATCCAGTACGAGGGCAAGACCGGCCTCTCGACGTCCGAGTTCTCCTGGGCCGCTTGATGCGATGAGCGCCTCGGCGGAGGCAAGTCTTCCGGCGGGCGGAGGACTCGCCCCAGCGCTGTCGGCGGTGCGCGCGCGGCTGGGCCTCGTCGCACTGTTGTTAGCCGTCGCGGCCCTGGGCTGGTGGTGGACGGGCGACCGGATGCGCGGGATGGACAACGGTCCCTGGACGGGTCTCGGCTCGTTCGGCTGGTTCCTTAGCGTCTGGATCGTGATGATGGCCGCGATGATGTTCCCCTCGGTCGCGCCGACCGTTGCGCTGTATTCCCGTATGACGAGGCAGCGCTCACCGCTGTCGCCGCTGCTGTTTGCGGCCGGCTACCTCCTCACGTGGACTGTCGCCGGCATTGCTGCCTTCGGGATCGGCGTGGCGCTCAACTCGATCTCCGGTGATCTGTTCACTTGGGATCGAGGCGGCCGGTGGACGGCGGGGGTGACGCTCGTCGTCGCTTCGGTGTACGAGCTCACGCCGCTGAAGGATGTATGCCTCAGCAAGTGCCGCAGCCCACTCGGCTCGCTGCTCGGCTCATGGCGCGAGGGTTTGTCAGGTGCGCTCGATATGGGAGCCAAGAACGGCGCCTGGTGTGTCGGCTGCTGTTGGGCCCTCATGGCCTCCCTCTTCGCGTTGGGGATCATGAGCGTCATGTGGATGGCCGTCGTCGCCGGCCTCATCGCTTTCGAGAAGACCGTTCCGTGGCGCCGGGTCGCGTCCTACGGAACCGCAGCTGTCCTCCTGGCCGTCGGGGTACTCGTGCTGACCGCACCTCGAGCCATCCCCGGCCTCACAACTCCCTCGGCCAGGCCCATGCAGCAGATGACACCGATGGATTCCTAGCGGTCGTCAAGGAAACCCGTCGGCGGAACCACCAGGGCACGCCGGCTCGTTGCCTAGGGTGCGCCTCTTTCGCCGCATACATCATCCACCCGCCGGTCCTCGTCCTGCTCAGCGTCGGCCTCAGTTCGGTCTACGACGAGATCCGTGGACCGTCCATGCGGATGTCCACGGCCGAGGGGCTTTGTTTGGCGCCTCTTGAGCGTTTCGCGGGTACGAGGGTCACATGGCGAAGAACCTCGTGGGCATGGTCCAGAGGACCCTTGTGGTGCTCGTCTCGCCGGCAATGCTGCTAGCGGGTTGTGGAGGCGACGACACCGGTGCGTCGACGACCAGCGACCAGGAAGTGGCGGACGACGCGATCGCCGCAGTGGAGCAATCGCTGCGCGCTGACGGCTTCGCGCCGGCCAGCGACGGGGACGAGGGCGGCGGCCTGGTATTCGAATCGGAAGAGTGCCGGGACTTCGATCAGGCCTTCCCTGGCGATGACGCAGGGGTCCCCGGTGAGACGGCGAGCGCCGAGACCGAAGACTTCGAGCGCGGCGAGCCGGCGGGCGGCGGTGTGCAAGAGACGGTTCGGGCCTTCGCCGGGTTCGTCGAGGAGCGCCAGGACCTCGACCCGATCCTCCAGCTGCTCAACGACGAGCGTCTCGGGCGATGCCTGGAGGAAGCGTTCCGCATCGGGGCAGAGAAAGCTGCGGCAAAGGATCAGGCGACGGTGGCCGTCGGTGCCGTCGAGATCGAGTAGCTCGGGTCCGGGGGACTCGGAGACAGCGGCGGCGGCATCCAGCTGACCGGAGAGGTCACGGCGTCCGGGGTCGCGGTCCCCTTCTCGTTGGCCTTCCAGGGCGTCCAGGTCGACCGTGCCCTCGTGGGCATCTCCACCTCCGGGGTTGGGTCCGGCGAGCCAATCGCCGACCGAGCCGCCCTGCTCGAGACCCTCGTCGACGGCGTGAGCAGCAAGCCCACCGTCTGACCTGCGACCACCCACCCGGCCCACCACCTACGTGCGCCCACCCACCACCCGACCGGTGGCATTGCGTGCCGTCTACGCACCGGGCGCATCTTTCTGGGCCTTCTTCGCTCGGGGGGCAGGGCTCGAACCTGCAACAACCGGCTCCAAAGGTGAGTCGCGATCGTCCAGTCGGTGCCACTCAGTCCGTCTAGCAGGACACTGTCGTCTCGCCAGTCCATGACGTCGTGTCTAGTTCGCTCGGATAAGCACCCGTTAGGCACCCGGATAAGCACCAGCGGCTCGCCATGGTCGGTCTCACTGGCACCACTGTGGACTCACCGCAACAGGGGCAACCATTCGCGTGTGCGGGTCGCCGCTCACGCTGATGGTGGCCATGGGCGAAGTGATTCGCCCATCGTCCGGCCTGGCTTTCCGGGACGCGCACGTGCCTTGGACGCGAATATCGCTCTGGGGCGGCATCCCGACGCGGACGCCGGGCGCTTCGGACGCACGTCCTTCAGCCTGTCCAGATCACCGAATCTGGAGCACCCGTGCTGATGGTGGACCGACGACAGATCGCGCGGCTGCGGCTTTCGCTGGCTGAACGCGAGGAGATCTCTCGGGGTGTGGCGGCGGGCGAGTCGCTCCGGGTGGTCGCCGGTCGGTTGGAGCGGACACCGTCCACGGTGTCACGCGAGGTTGCTCGCAACGGGGGCCGGGCCAGCTATCGGGCGTGCCGGGCGGATCGGGCGGCGGTTCGGAACATGCGTCGCCCCAAGGTCGCCAAGCTCGCCCGGTGTCCGCGGCTGCGGGTGGTTGTGGAAGCCAAGCTCGAGCTGCGCTCGTCGCCGCAGCAGATCGCGAGTTGGCTGGTCGTGGAGTTCCCCGGCGACGCGGAGATGCGGGTGTCGCACGAGACGATCTACCTGTCGCTGTTCGTGCAGTCCCGGGGTGCGCTGCGCAAGAGCTGACCCGCTACCTGCGGATGAAACGCAGTGTCCGGCGCCGCGGACGCAAGGCACCGCCCAACGGCCAGAGCCACATCCCGGCGATGGTCAACATCAGTGAGCGACCTGCGCTCTTCGCCGGTACGGGATCACCGTCACCGGCGTCATGACCGACGGCAAAGGCCCGATGGTGGCTGCTCGACGGGGTAGCGGGGAGCGGTGGATCCCTACATCCTCACCTTGGCCTTCGTCGGCGCCGCGATCCTGGGCGCGGCGGTCCTGCCCCTGCTCCTCGCCGGTCGGCCGCTGTCGTTCCCGATCGTCTACGTCGCGCTCGGGATGGCGGTCTTCGCTCTGCCGCTCCGGCTCCCCACCGCCGACCCGCTGGTAGAAGGCGATGTGGTCGAACGGATGACGGAACTGGCCGTGATCGTGTCGCTGATGGGTGCCGGCCTGAAGATTGATCGGACCATCGGGTGGGCGTCGTGGCGCACGACCCGGCGGTTGCTGGTGCTGGCGATGCCGCTGACCATCGCCGGCGTCGCCATCCTGGGCTGGTGGGCGGCCGGGCTCGCCCCGGCCGCAGCGCTCCTGCTCGGCGCGGTCCTCGCGCCCACCGACCCCGTCCTCGCCGCAGATGTGCAGGTGGGGCCTCCGGGCGGGGAGGCCGAGGACGAGGTCCGCTTCGGCCTGACCTCCGAGGCCGGGCTGAACGACGGGCTGGCGTTCCCGTTCACCAACGCCGCCATCGCCATGGCCGCCGCCGGGTCGGCCGGTGTCGGGAGCTGGCTCGGCGGCTGGGTGCTGGACGACGTCCTCCTGAAGCTCGGCATCGGGCTGACAGTCGGACTGGCGGGGGGCCGTGCCGTCGGGGCGGTCCTGTTCCGGCTGCCGACGACCCGCAGGATCGCCGAGTCGACGGAAGGTTTCGTCTCGCTCGCCACGACGTTGCTGGTCTACGGCGTGGCCGAGCTGTGCCACGGCTACGGGTTCGTCGCCGTTTTCGTGGCCGCCTACGTCCTTCGCCACCACGAACGCGACCATGAGTACCACGAGGTGCTCCACGCCTCGTCCGAGAGCATCGAACGGCTGGTCAGCGCCGCCCTGCTCGTCCTGCTCGGGGGCGCCGTCGTCGACGGCGCCCTGGCGCCGCTCACCCTGCGAGGAGCCGCCCTGGGCCTGGTGGTCGTGCTGTTGGTGCGACCGATCGCCGGATTGCTGGCGCTGCTCCGCACGACCATGCCCCAGAGTGAGCGATGGGCACTCGCCTTCTTCGGCATCCGCGGGATCGGCTCCGTGTACTACCTGGCCCACGCTCTCAACGAGGCCGAGTTCGCCGACGCTGACCAGCTCTGGGCGATCGTGGCGTTCGTGATCCTCGTCTCGGTGCTCGTGCACGGCGTCAGCGCCGCGCCACTCATGAAGCGGGTCGATGCCCGACGTGAAGAGGCCAGCGCCAGCGCCGCCATGTAGCCGTTGCTTGGCCCGGCTCGGTCAGGGAAGCCGAGCGTCGTGACGATCACGTTCTCATCGCCGTCGCCGCCCCGGCGGTGGTACGCGGCACTCATCGGGACCTACCTGACCGGTGTCGCGGGCTTAGCCCTCCTCGTGCGGCGCCGGGACAGCACCCCGACGGTGGAGGCCCGAGACGTCATCGTCCTGGCCGCTGCCACCAACAAGCTCGCCCGCCTCGGGACCCAGGAGAAGGTGACCGAGCCGCTGCGGGCACCCTTCACCGAACCGGTCGAGGAACCCGATGGGACACGGCACGAGCAGCCCCAGCGCCGTGGCGCCCGCCGGGCGGTCGGAGAGCTCGTGACCTGCCCGTTCTGCTTGTCGGTGTGGATCGCCACGGCCCTCACCGGAGCCCTTCTCCTCGCCCCTCGCCCGACCCGGGTCACGCTGTCGGCGTTCGCCGCGATGACCGGCAGCGACCTCCTCCATCGCTGCTGGGCGCGACTCGAGCCGTCCTGACGCCCGGTCGACCCGTTCTCCTTACGTTCGGGCGCTGCCTCAGCCCGAAACCGGCGTCGTCGGAGGAGCGCCTGCGTGGCACGATCAGCGCCGTCGGCCTGCCGTCCGGTGACCGGATCGTGGTCGGAGCGTGGCACCGGTCACCGATCGGCGCGTTCGCTGACGTCATGTGGGCCCATCCCGACGACACGCGGTCGCTCCTGGCGCCCGACCAGCGGGCCGCCGACTACGTCGCCGGCATCTACGCCTTTGACCGGATCGAGGTCGTGGCCTTCCGGTGGACGGCGACGCCGTGTTCGCTGTCGCTGCGCGCCGGTCCGCTCAAGGTCGACCTGGCGGCGAGCGGCGGGCGACGCCTCCCCCTGCCCCGGCCGTGGTGGTTCACCAGGTGGGTCGAGGGGCCCGTCGCCCGACGGCTCATGGGCGTCGAGGTCCACGGCACCAGCCCGCTCGGAATCGAGGAGTGGTACCAGGCCAGGGCCTGGCGCTGGATCCACGACGGCTGCGTCCGCATCGCGGGCGAGGACCGCGGAAGGCTCGGCCCCGCCCGACCCCCGCTGCACGTGGGCTTCAGCGAACCGCCAGCCCGACCCGGCATCACCGACGTCGCCGTGCGGATCCGGCGCCCACGGCCCGGCCCGCGCCACGGCGCCGAGCACCGGCGGGCCTGAGCGGCCGAGCCAGGCCACGAGGCAAAACCCGGGTACGAGGGCGTCGACGTCGAGATCCACATGCTCGCCGGCTCCTGCTTCGGTGCCTGCGGCTCCGACCGACGACCGCCGTCGCCGGCTCGATGCCGCCTGTCGCTGCTAGCGGCAGGCAGTCCCGACCCTTGTCGGAGCGACAACTGGCGGCTCCCCGTTGTCGCCGCCGAGGCGGGCCAACAACAGCCCACCGCGAGCCTCCCGGGTGTCCCAGAGCGCTGGGTGCGGTGCATCTGGCCGGTGGCGTGCAATCGTGCAGGGGTGACCGCACACAGTCCCCTCTACGAGAGCATCGGGCGCTCGTACTCGAAGACCAGGCGCGAGGATCCGAGGATCGCCGCGGAGATCCGTTCGTGCCTCGGTGGGAGCCGCTCGGTCGTGAACGTGGGGGCAGGTACCGGGAACTACGAGCCGAGCGATCGTCTGGTCGTGGCGGTCGAGCCCTCGCCGGCGATGCTCCGGCAGCGCCGGGGACGGACTCGGCGCGTCGTGCGAGCTGTGGCTGAGGCCCTGCCGTTCCCGGACACGGCGTTCGACGCGGCGATGGCGGTGTTGACCATCCATCACTGGGCCGAGCCCGAGGCCGGCCTCGGCGAACTGAGGCGGATCGCGCGGCGTCAGATCGTGTTCTTCTTCGAGCCGCTGCGCAGCCACAGCTTCTGGGCGCTCGAGTACTTCCCGGAGGCCCTCGACGTCCCCACCGAGCAGAATCCGCCCGGGGGACGACGTCATACGCCGGGCCCTACGGGTCCGGGAAATCCGACCGGTGCTCGTGCCACGCGACTGCGTGGACGGCTTCGGTGCCGGGTTCTGGGCCCGGCCCGAGGCCTACCTCGACTCCGACGTGCAAGCCGGTATGTCTTGGCTCGCGCTTCTCCCGCCCGAGGCGCGCGAGCGCGGATCGGAGCGGCTCGCCGCCGATCTCGCATCGGGCGCCTGGGACGGGCGCCACGGACACCTGCGCCGTCTCCCTGCCTACGACGGCGGCTACCGCATCGCCATCGCCGACTGAGGATGCGCCCGCGACCATCGGCGTGAACCGTTATCGCCGAAGGGACGACCCAGGGGACCCTGATGACCGACACCACCCTGCGTCACCAAACCCTCAGTGGACCGCACGCATCCCCGATCGCCGGGTAGGGAAACCTTGTGATGTCCGCGCTCCGCACCTAATGCCCGCCGTGAGGGCCTCCCCGTTCGTTCGCAGGCGAACCGAACGCACGGCGACCAGGTCGAGACCGCGCGCGGGACCAGCGAGCCGCATGTGCGCCAGTGCCGTCGGTACCGGCTCCAGAATCGGTTCGGCGCTACGCCAAGGCGTGCAGCACGGCGCGACAGAACTACGGCCGCAGATGACACGACTCGTGGAGCGCAAGGGTGCGCAGGCGCGCGGTGACATGATGCCGGTCGAGGGAACGTAGGTCGAGCCAGCGCCCCTGACGGGAGCGGTCAAAGCTGTCTGGCGCCCCCCGTCGGTGCGCGTCGCGCTCGGCCAGCTTGGCTCGCCTGACCGGCCGCCGGTCTCGTTGGTCGCATCGTTGGCAGCGCATCAACGCCTCCTGCGGTAGTCAGGCGACCAGAGATCGGGGTCGGGTTCATACACGGTCACGATCCGTTCCTCCTGGCGTCGCCCGTCGACCACGACGGCCAGGTGAAGCGGTCGTGTCCAATCGACGCCGAGCACGAGTTCGTTGAGGAGAGCCCGTGTCGTCGACGATGTGCTCCTCGATGATCTCGGCCTCCCCGGGTCGTGGCTTCGAACTCGGCGAAAGTGCAGTCGAGGGAGCCGGAGCTTGTCGAAGGCGTAATCGCTCAGGAGCTTGGCGTTCAGGGTCCTACCGGTCGGCCGGGACGAGCGCAGGGGTCGCCGGACTCGCAGCCAGCGTGGCGAGCCGTTGGGCGGTCGGCCACCGGACGTTGGTGGCCCACCCGGCCTTCTCGAAGAGGCGAATGATCCCTGCCGAGGAGTCGATCTGTCCCCGCCTGACCCCGTGCCGAGCACAGGCCGGGTAGGCGTGGTGCAGGTTGTGCCACGACTCGCCGAAGGAGAGAAGGGCAAGCAACCGCACGTTGCGGCTCTGGTCGTCGGTAGCGAAGGGGCGGGCGCCGACCATGTGGCAGATGGAGTTCACGCTCCAGGTCACGTGGTGGAGCAATGCCATTCTGATGATCCCGGCCCACACGAAGGCAGTCAGGCCACCGATCAGAGAGCCGGTCCAGAGCCAGCCGGCGCCGAACGGTAGCGCCAGCGAGGCGACGGCCCAGAGCGGGAAGAGCGTGCTGACGGTGGTGAGGTCACGGTCACGCAGGACGTCGGCGGCGTAGCGCTCGGGCGCAGTGGTGTCGTTGCCGAACATCCAGCCCATGTGGGCATGCAGGAACCCTCGGACCGGCCCGACGGCGCCGCGGGGCGACGTGTGGGGCGAGTGCGGGTCGCCAGAGCGGTCGCTGTAGACGTGGTGGCGCCGGTGGTTGGCCACCCAGCTGACGACCGAGCCCTCGATCGCCATCGAGCCGGCGATCGCGAGCGCGATCTTCAGCGGCCGCTTTGGCGTGAAGCCGCGATGGGTGAAGAGCCGGTGGAAGCCGACGGTCACACCGTGTCCGGTGACTGCGTAGAGGATCGCGGCGAGGACGACGTCGCGGAGATGGATCGCATGACCCCACAGGAGGGGGACCGAGACAGCGATGGCGGCGACGGGCGACACGATGAGCAGCGCCGTGACGACGCGACCCACAACGGCGGGGCTGGCGCGCGGTGATGATCGATGGCTCTCGGGCATGCCGGGGTCCTCTTCCTACTCGCTCGGAAGAGCGGACGTGAGCTCCGGAGAACCCGACCAGCGCAAACCAAGCAGTGCACACTAGGTGGTTGTTGCGACATGGCTGCCCGATCTTGAGGGGTCCAAACACGCATTGATCCGTCTCAAATTCACACCGGCAGTCGCCTAGCCCAGACGCCTACCGTGAACCATCTCTGGCCACCCTCGGTGATGTCTTTCAGGCTTGGCTCCTTCGATGGGCGACTGCCCAAAGTGGCGATCGGAGACGCCACATCGCGCCAGAACTGATGCGATGAAGGAGCGGGCCTCCGCTCCCGGTGGGACCGAGTCGGTCCAGACTCGGGGTTTCTCACAACCAACCCTCTGACGAAGAGGAGGAGTCCGCTATGGATCGACAGTAGGTCGGTATCGACTTTCATCGCCGCCGGTCGGTGATCGCGCGTGAGCGCGGCGGGCGAGAAGCTCTCGGCCGCTCGGGTCGCCAATGATCCGTTGGCCATCGCGGCGGCGGGGGCAGAGGCGGGCCCGGATCCCGAGGTGGTGATCGAGGCCGCCTATGGGTGGTACTGGGTGGTCGACCTGTTGCAGGCCACGGGGGGCGAGTCCATCTGGCCAACCCCGGACTTGGCTCGCTTGTTCTTGCCCTTGGGGAGCAGCACGGCTGCGGCCACGGCGTAGACGGCTCGCACGACGAGGAACGCCAAACCCTTCCGGCATGATCTCGGACAGGCCCCACGCCGCCGCGAACGACAGCAGAACGACGGCGAGGTAGGCGCAGAATGCCCCGCCGGCGAGGATGCCGGCACCCCGCCCCGCGGCGGCGAACTCCTCCTGGATCTCGACCTTGGCCAGCTGGACGTGCGTCGATACCAGTTGCGAAAGTCCCCGGCGCGCCGTAGCGGTCCCCCACTCGCTGCCCGAGTCTCGAGGAACGGACCCGGCATCTACGACGGTGACTACCAGAAGGCAATCACCCTGCTCGAAGGCAAGATCCGTGGGGCGCCAGCGCGAATGATCGCCGCGAATCGCGGCTTGCCGCGGTCGCGGGCTCCGTCAGCAGACGAACGGCTCACCGCTGGTTTCGGCTACAAGCTCGGGACATACGCTGCCAGCGGTGGCGCTCCATCACGAGCTCGCCGGCGAGGTGCCGACGGTGGTGCTCGTGCACGAGCGGCAGGTCACAGCCATATGTGGGACCCGCAGTTCGATCCTCTTGTCGCCCGCCACCGGACGCTTCGCCGCCAACTGCCGGGCTTCGGCCACTCGCCATTAGAGCGGGCCCGGGTCTCGTCGGCCTCCCTCGGTGGCCCGGTCGCGCCCGAGCCGGCCGTAACACGTTGCCGTCGGCGAGGGGCACGGTGTCCCCAACAGCTGACGGCGAAGCACGCTCTATCGCTACCGGTTGAAGGGCTGCGGGTCGCGCCAGGCCACGTATCGCTGCCAGAGATATCCGAGATGTTCGGCCAGTCTGTTCATGTCACTCAGCTCCTTCGCTGATGAAGTGGCGTTTGCATACACCCCAGGTGTTCGCGCCCGGAGGCGTTGTCAAATGGTGGCGTAGATCAGCCCGATCGGAGGCTCAATGTCGGGCGCGATGCGGCCCGGCCGGAGTCGGTGCTATTTGGCATGCTGCGCTCGGCTGGGCCGGCAATGTCCGGGGGACGTGCTGTCGACTATGGCGTCGAGCCTCTAAGTCGCGCCGTCCGATCAGTCCTTGTCGAAACGCTCAGCGTACGGCTCACGGGTGCCAAGCTTCGCCAAGCCACGGCTCACGATGTACGCAGCTGCAACCCACGAGGCGTACCGCCAGCCATCACTGGCGTCGAGGTCTGCATCGCCAACATACACGGCGATCAAGATGGCCACGATGGCGGCTATCGCCAGCATGAACTCCGACGTCTTGAAACCCGCCTTGGCTTCCGTGAAGGTTCTGCGCCGCCCCTCAGTATCCGCTCGTCGGCTCGCCACACCTCTGTCGAGGTCCACGCTGCTAGTCACCATAATTATGTCTCGCCTCTCCTGTGGTTGTCGTGTGGTCTTGGTTCCCGATTTTGGGAACCCCAAACCTGAACTTGGGGGTGTCAAGTGTCACTCATTGGCGGGGCGCACCGTGGTTGTGGCCGCCAGGTTCCGCCGACCGCACCACCGGATAGATCATTCGGCGGTTTCGTGCACAGCCAGGGCCGCACCAGGCACTCGAAGGCGTCGCGACGGTCAGGTTTCGACCTTGGAGAAGCGGCGCTTGATCTCGTAGTGCCGGTCCCCGATCTACTGGACGATGTCGCTCTCGCCGGTGGTCGTGGCCAGGGCCGCGCCCCTCGTCTGGTCGGGCGCTACCCCTGCCCACCGGGGCGAATGTTGGCTCCCGGACGTGTGGGGTAGGGACGGGAGCTTGGACGACCAATCGGCGCGAGAGTCACGAGAAGACCGGCCCGACCCCACGGCGGAGCAGGATTCCGGGGCGGTTCCTGGCGGCTCCGGATCGGGGTTGGCGGCGAGCAAGAAGGCCCAGAACGCAGAGACCGTTCTCGACCCCGACCGGGAGTCCGAAGACCCTGCGGCGGAGATAGGAGATGAGATCGACCGGCTCGAGGGTCATAGCCGGCGGTGAGCGATCGGGCGGCTTCCCCCGCATGGAGGGGATGCCTGCGCCGCGCTATCAGAGGGTCATCCGACAGCGGTCAGCGGTTGGCGCCCTCGAGGGAGCCCGTCGTCTGGCCGGCAGGGTCGGTGATCATGCACACCAGCTCCCGGTCGCCCCTCTCCCACGACTCCGGTGTCGGCTCCAACCAGGTGACCTCGAGGGCGGACTCGGCGTAGGGCATGCCGACAAAGGTCTCGAACTCGGCCACGCACTGGTCCTCCACGATGCCCTCCATGTCGGCCGCCGACGGCAACGCGTCGGCGTCGATCGTGTAGGTGTGGAACACCTCGCTGAAGTGCGGTTCCTCGCAGTCGACCTTGGGCACCTCCGACACCTCGCCCTGGACGCTCGGATCGGAGGTCAGGCAGTCGCCGTCCTCGAGCTGGAACACCGTGGCCTCTTCCGCCTCGGCGGCCGTGGTCTCGGACGTATCGTCTTCCGACTCGGCGGAGGTCTCGGACGTATCGTCGCGTCCAGCCTCGTCGTCGTCGTCATAGCCTGAGCAGGCGCCTCCTGCGAGAACGAGTGCCGTCAACACCGCGCCAACAAGCGTGGCGGGTGTGGGTCGGTGGGTTCGCATCGCGGTCTCCTCCCCCGTCGCGTGCGGCCCAATCGTTCCCAGCACGGCGGCGTGCTATCCCTCAGCGGCCAGCTCGCCACGGACCGAGGCTCTCGCGCCGGGCAGCTCAGCTGCGTGCACTGCAACGGCAAGTGAGGTCAAGGATGGGACCGGCGGGTTGCCGTGCCCGGTGCCTCGAGTAGATCGCCCGACTTGTGTTGGCCTGGCCCATCTAGAGCGCACAGATCTGCCGATCTCCCGGCCCCGGCGTTCTGTGTCAGGGACTGGACAGGCGGCGTCCGCCCGCAGGGGCAGTCGATGCGTCGACGCGCTGGACGTAGCGGGTGGGGCCAGTTGCGCTAAGGCGTGGTATCCGGGCGCGGCGCGACGTGCCGGGCTTGACGTCGTGGGCCGGACGGCTCACGAGGCGGTGCGCAGCAGGCGGCGTACCACCCCTCGGGCCACCTGGGTAGTGCGCTGCTGCTCCCCCATGACCGCGCTGATGGCGATCAACGCGCCGACGTGCGCAGGGATCGCGTACTGGAGGACCTTCAGCTGATGCTGGATCTTCCTGACGTCGGGCGGCGTGTCCTCGACGGGCGTCGTCCCGTCCTTGGCCGGGACCTTCTCCTGGTCCATCAACCGCTGCCCGAGGACCCGTGAGTAACCGGTGGCGGCCAGGGCCACGAGCGAGACGGCGTCCTTCGCCATGGTCGCGCTTCCCACGCCTGACTGAGCCGCCAGCCGGCCCTTATTTGCCCAGGTCAGAACCGCCCCACCAACGGTATAGGCGGCGATTCCAATCGCGTTGACCGGCGTCCAACGAGCCCACCCGGCGTTGGCCACGTCAAGCCGTTCGTTGGCGCTGGACGCCTGCTTGGCCGCCGGGTTTAGCCCAACCGCGCCCATCAACGACCCCCCGAACCACGTCGCCAGCCCGAGGTCGTGCGCAGCACGAGCCCAACTATTCCTGTCCGCCATCCTCGAACCTCCTGATCCAGCGAACCGCCACATCTAGCTACCGTCCATGCCGGAAACGAAACCGCCGATCACGACATGACTCGTGCGCAGATGGCCGCGCTGCTAATCGGCAGTGTGTTCCTGGTCGTCGGGATGGGGTCGGCAGGCTGCGTGGGGGGCAGATCCTCAGGACAGGAGCACCCCCCGGTTGCCGATCGGGGACGGCACCGCGCCAGATCATCTGCCGCTCGGTGTCATCGCGCTACCCACAACTCGTCGGTCGCCACCCGCGCCGCCTCCACCGTGGCGAACCGGCCAACCCTCGTGATCGGCGACAGGCCGGGCGGGTCCTCGACCGCACGTAGGCGACCCAGCATTCGGAGTCGAGGGTGACGGTGCCGCGGATCTTCGTCTCTGGAAGCCGCTGCGCCAGCTGCCCGCTGTTGCACGAGTGATAAACAAGCGCCGGGCCCGAGTTGCCGTTTGGTTCCGCTACGCCGCGGGCAGGCAGTCAGCGATGCCCGACGACGCCGAGCCCTGGCCGGACGGACCGTTCCGTGCTGAAGCCACAGGTGACGACATCGAGCCGGTCATCATCGTTGAGGGCGAGCTCGACATGAGCGGGACCGACTGGTTCATGGCGTGCGTCGCAGCCGTGCTTCAGAACCAGCCCCGGTCGATTGTCGTCGACGCCAGAGGTCTGTCGTTCATGGACTCGTCTGGACTGCAGTCGTTGCTGCGTGCCCGTGCTGAAGCCGCCCAGGCAGGCGTGGGCTTCCGTATCAGTGACCCATCGCCCCCAGTTCGCCGCTTCCTTGAACGGACAGGACTCCGGGACGTGCTCCTGGAGGACTGAAACCGGGCGCCGGCGCCGCCCCCCGACCCGTAGCCCGAGGGGGCGGCAACAGACGGCCGACGGCTAGCTGGCGATGTCGCCGGGCGCTTCGTCGAGTGGCCGGGCCGGCGCGCCCCAGGGCCTGGCTGTCTATTTCTTGTGATCTCGCTGGAACGGGGGACTTCCCGAGTGGGTGTCAACGTCGACCCGGCCGGAGTGACATTGCTGGCCGGGAGCGAAGGGTCGGGAGGGGATCTCCTTGCGTCCGCGGACGGCCCGTAGATGGTCCTGCACCCAATAATCGTGGCGGCCCCCGGGGTTGTCCTCCCGTTCACAGGGGACTGCTGCGTTGGTTGGGCCCAGGCGGGGAATGTTGGGACCCCCGCCGGGGTCGACCTATTGGTGGCCGGGGCGGTGACGGATCGAGTCTGGCGAACGCCGACGTCCCCCGGTCGCGTGCGGAGTGACCGCTGACCGCCTAAAGGCTGTCCGGTACGGTCGGAGTGTGCTCAGGCTCAGGCCGGCGCAGACGATCCGCACACTGCGTCTAGAGAACTTGGAGGCCCTCACCGACACCACGCTGACGCGCCTTGACGTCGATGACCTTCTCCTGGAGCTGCTTGGCCGGGTGCGCGAGATTCTTGACGTAGACACGGCTGCCGTGCTCATCCTCGATGCCGATTCCGAGGTGCTCGTCGCCAGAGCGGCCTGTGGCATCGAGGACGAGGTTCGCCAGGGCGTACAGGTTCCGCTCGGCACCGGTTTCGCCGGACGTATCGCCGCAACGAAGCAACCAGTGCGGTTGGATCACGTCGACGCCACGACAGTCGCGAATCCGCTCCTGTGGGAAAATGGCATCAAAGTGATGCTCGGCGTTCCGCTGATGAGCGGGGACGATGTCTTAGGCGTCCTTCACGTGGGACGGCTCAGCAACCGATCGTTCGGCGACGAGGACATCAATCTTCTCCAAGTCGCCGCCGATCGGATCGCCGGGGCCACACAGACGCGGGCACTCGCGATTGAACGGGCAGCAACCCGGCTGCTCGAGCGCAGTCTGTTACCCGAGAAGCTGCCGAATTGTCCGGGACTGGCCTTCGCAGCCCGTTACGCCCCCGCCGAAGAACGCACCGTCGGCGGTGATTGGTACGACCTCTTCATGCTTCCCTCCGGACAGCTATGGATCGTTGTCGGCGACGTGGCCGGTCACGGTCTGCAAGCGGCAGTGCTGATGGGACGTATACGCAGCGCACTACGGGCCTACGCGCTCTTGCACACGTCGCCAGCGCATGTACTGGACCTCGTCGACCGCAAAGTCCAGCAGTTCGAGATGGGCACCTATGCAACGGTTGCGTGCGCCGTCAGTCCGCCGCCCTACGAAACCCTGACCATTGCCCTGGCGGGACATCCACCGCCAGTCGTCGCGGTGCCTGGACAACCGGCCACGTTCCCAAATGTCGAAGTGAGCCCTCCGATAGGAGCATCCCGCCGGTCATCACGTGCGACCCCGACAGTTGTCGCCGCGGCACGCCCCACGACGACGATCACGCTCGCACCCGGGACCGTCGCCGCGTTCTATACAGACGGCCTGATCGAGCGGCGCGGTGAGTCCATCGACGTCGGTCTAGAGCGCCTCCGCGATGTGACATCTCCGGGAGCGCCGGAGCGCGTGGCCGCGGACATCATGCGACACCTCGTCGGACACACCATCACGACAGACGACATCGCACTAGTCGTGATGAGCCGGACCCCATCCAACTGAGCGCATATCTGCCGATCGCCGTGCGCTCAGAGCCGACCCCACCGCCGCGCCCACGGCTCGATGTCGCACCGCCAGCACCAGGCAGGCTGCCCGCCGACGGTCCAGCGAGGGTCGGGCAGCAGCCCACGGTGGCGCCAGAAGCCGAGCGTGTCCCGTTCGGCACCGAGTCGCTCGCCCATCTCGGCAAGTCCAACCGGCTCACGCTTCGTTAGCTGGTCCGCCATGGAGCGCCGGCGCCCTGCTCCCGGTCGGAAAGGCGATGCCTTGGGAGCCGGCGCCAGCGGCTATTGGATACCCGTTCGGTGGGACGCGAATTCGTGCTGGCTTATCCAGCCCGCGGAGCGGTCCCCAACCCGCAGGCCGAGGGCGACGCGAGACGGCCCGCCGGAGGGGAGGGGACCAATCCGGCGGGCCGCCCAGCGCGAAGCGGTCCCCTGGGTGCACTGGGAAACCAGGGGACCGTCCCGCCCGCCCGCTCGCTCGGCGTGGCTACCCGAACAACTTCCGGGCAAACCGACACCGACCCGACGGACCGAGGGGTTACCGGGATGCCCATACCTCGTCTGTCGTGACCTGTGCTTCCTCGACGGTGGCGAACCGGCCCACGGTCGTGATGGGTGACAGGCCGGGCGGGTTCTCGAGGCGGAGGTACGCGACCCAGCCGTCGCCGTCGCGGGTGACGGTGCCGCGGATCTTCGTGGCCCAGGTTCCGGACCAGTGGCGGGGGTGGAGTTGCCGCCAGGTCAGGCCGGGCCCCTCGTGGGGTTCGGGGTCGGGTTCCTGCCAGGCGTACTCGAAGCCGACGGCGCCAGTTACCACCCACGTACACGAACATACGTATGGCGTATGCCGTTGGCTGCACCAGGCACCAGATCTCGTGGTCGCAGCCCCGAAGCCGCACTGGTCCAGCACAACATCTGGTGGGCAGGTCCAATTAAGTGGACACCTCATACATACGTTTGTAGTAGTCGCCTTGGCAAGAGCGCGGTATGCGGCGTTTCCCGCTGGGTACGGCAAGGGATCGGATGCCGGACGACGTAGAGCCCTCGCAGGCCGAGCTGCTCCGTGTCGAGGCGAGACACGAGGGTGCTGGGGCCATCGTCACGCTTGCGGGCGAACTCGCCTACTCCACTGCCGAACGGCTTGTGGCTTGCATCCTCGAGGTGCTCGGCACCAAGCAGCGCTCGATCACCGTCGACCTCCACCGGGTCACGTTCTCGGACTCCTCTGGCCTGTCGGCCTTGCTCCGAGCTCGTGACCTTGCCTTCGTTGACCAAGTGACCTTCCGGATCAAAGACCCGTCGCCCAAGCTGCGACGGCGCCTTGAGCTGACCGCGACCAAGGACTTACTCATGCCCGACGAGTGACCCGAGGGGAGCCGGGGACGCCGGCCCGTCCCCAGCTGGCGTCCCTACCCCGGCTCCTCGGGACGGCTCAGCGGCGGTTGAGCCGTTCACCTAGAGACCGCGTCGACCCCCGCGATGCTCCAGGATCAGCGAACCAATCAGCGCCTCGACCGCGTTCTCGAGCAGGGCAAACGACACCACGATGTCGCCGATCCCCGTAAGAACTTCTGGAGGAACAGGGTGCTGCATCGAGGGAGCCACGCCGAATGATCGCGCCGTGGGCTGAGCGACCACACGACGCCGCCCCCCGCGGATCACTGTGATGCGGGCCCGATGAACCCTGTGAGGGACATCACCCTGCCATCCTTCGGATGGCGAACCACGTCGCGGAACCGCCCGTCGACCGACAGCACTCCGATCGGACGGCCGGACCACTGGCAGTCGGGCAGGAGACACGGCAGTAGCTCGAGGCCGAGGGGTTCGACCCTGGGTTTGGTGCACATGAGCGCGCCAAGTGCTCGACGACTGGACTTCGCTCCTACCCCCTGCGCTATACCCCTTAGCAGCAACTTTGTTGCTCGGGGGGCAGGGCTCGAACCTGCAACAACCGGCTCCAAAGGCCGGCGTTCTACCAGTTGAACTACCCCCGACCGGAGCCCTCACGGTACCCGGTCCCTGCGAGCGCACCGCAGGCGCGTTAACGGTCGACGTGCGACCGGCCCCTGGACCGGCGTGCAGGATGCTTCCGTGGCGACCGAACCGGGCGAACGCCTCGACCGGCTGCACGACGCCTACGTGCGCACGCACCCGCGGCTGTGGCGGTCGGTGCTGGCCTGGTCCGGGTCGCGCGACGTCGCCGACGACGCGTGCGCCGAGGCGTTCGCCCAGGCGGCCCGCCGGGGGGCCGCAGTGCGCGACATCGACGCCTGGGTGTGGCGGGCGGCGTTCCGCATCGCCGCCGGGGAGCTGCAGCGGCGGCGCGGCTCGTCCCCCGGCGCCGGCCGCCGCGAACACCCTCCCCACACCGGCGACGACTTCACGCAGGTCCAGGTCGTGGGCCTCGACGGGATGGCGGCGAGCGTCGTGGATCACACGGTCGATCCCGACCTGCCCGCCACCACGATCGACCTGATCCGCGCCCTGCACAGCCTGTCCGAACAGCAGCGAGCCTGTGTCGTCCTGCGCGACGTGGCCGGCATGACCGCACCCGAGGCCGCCGCGGCACTCGGGACGACCAGCGGCACCGTCCGCGTGCAGGCGCTGCGCGGCCGGCGGCGGCTGCGGGAGTTGTTGGAGGACGACGATGCCTGACCTCTACGAGGAGGGGATCCGGGCGCTGCAGGTCATCGAGGTGCCCGATCAATGGGACGACATCCGGCGGCGCGCCGACGGCGGGCTGATCGTGACGCTCGACTGGGAGCGCGGGGAGCGGCGACGCCGGTGGCCCCTCCTGTTCGCGGCGGCCGTGCTGACGTTCGTGGTCGGCATGGCGGCGCTGTTGCTCCGTGAGCAGAGCGACGTCACGACCGACCCCGCCATCGAGGGCCCGGCGCCGCCGACGGGCGGGCAGGACGCACCGTCGACGAGCGCGCTCCCGCCCACCACCCAGCGGCCGTCGACGACCGATGTGCCGGCCGCCCGGTTCGGCGCATGCCCGCGGGACCTGGAGCTGACGACGACCACCGCACCGGCCGGGTGGTCGACGGCCATGGAGCCGGCCGACGCGGTCCTGCCCCCCGACCCGCCCGCCGGCGTGGATCAGCGGTTTGCCGGTCTCTTCGCCGGCCCGACGTCCGCCCAGAACGTGTTCGTCGTGGCCGGGCTCCCTGGGCTCCAGGACGACTCGTTCGTCCCCTTCCAGGGGCCGGTCTCCTGGGCCAACGCGCAGATCGCGCCGTTCGAGGGCGGCTGGTACCTGGAGGTGGTCGTCCCCCACCCGCGCGGTGCCTGCTGGTTGACGCTCGAGGCCATCGGCATGACGCAGGCGGAGGCCATCCCGTTCGCACAGGGCCTGAGCGCACGCTGAACGGTGGTGCCCGGGTTCCTCGGTTTTGCCTTCCTGGGTTCGGCCGCCGCTAGGGTGGCGCCCCTCATGGGTTCGCTGATCAAGAAGCGCCGCAAGCGCATGCGCAAGAAGAAGCACAAGAAGATGCTCAAGCGCACCCGCTGGCAGCGCCGCGCCGCCGGCAAGTAGGCGCTGCGGTCAGCCGTACGCCGGGACGGTACGGGCGATCACCCGTCCGACACCAGGATGGGCGCCCTCCACGTACCAGGTGGAGCCCGAGCCTGCGAGGACCGGCACCTGCCCGGTGGCCTCGCCCAGGCGGTCGCGCCAGCGGGCGAGGCCCGGCTCGACGCGCAGCGCCGCCGGTTCGAGGTCGTTGGGGCCGTCCGCCGTCGGCCCGCCCAGTGCGTCCCACGCTCGGTACACCGCCACCGTCGAGCAGCCGAACGGCGGCGTCACCAGCGTGAACGTCCGCTCGACGAACGGCAGCGCGTCGAGCCGCTCGCCGACACCCGACACGCGTGCCCGTCCGCCCCGAAGGCAGAACGGCACGTCGGCGCCCATCGACGCCGCCAGCCCGACGTCGTCGCTGCCGGCCCAGCGCAGGACGGCGGCGGCGTCCGCCGACCCACCGCCCAGCCCGCCACCGGCGGGGATGCGCTTGAGCAGCAGTACGTGTGCGTCGCGGCCGACGGCGCGCAGGGCCCGGCGCACGAGGTTGTCCTCGCCGGCGGGGACGCCCGGCGGCAGCCCGGGCGCCGCGGGCACGCCGGGCC
>JBKOUY010000077.1:0-6017 GCA_046723645.1 Actinomycetota bacterium
TGGTGGTCAGATGAAGGCGTGCCGCCCGAGCCAGCGCATGGCGCCGAAGCCCCACACCGGCGGCAGGTAGTACGTCAGCAGGCGGTGGATCAGCGCGGCCGCCAGCGCGGTCTCCTCGGGGATGCCGACTGCGACCAATCCCGCCGTCAGCCCCGCCTCCGCGACCCCGATGCCGCCGGGCACGGGAACGATGCCCGAGAGCAGCGTGGCGGCGGTGTTGACGAACAGCAGATCGGCCAGCGACGCGTGCGCGCCGAGGGACCGCAGGGCGGTCCCCAGCACCAGCGCGTAGACGATCTGCGAGCCCAAGTTGGCGAGCACGAGCTTCAGCAGCCGCGGGGGCGACGAGACCAGCCCGCGGATGTTGCCGAGGGCGGCGTGCACCGGCGGCGCGATCCGGGCGCGCAGCGAGGGCACGAACGCTGCGACCACCAGGCCCAGGGCGGCCGCAACGATCAGCGCGATCCCGAGCCACACCAGCGCCGACGCGTCGAAGGAGCCCAGATCGACGTCGATGTCGACCATGGGGATGACGACGATGAGCACGGCCGCCTGCACCAAGAAGCCGGCGAGGCCGTCGATGGCCCCCTGCGTCACCGCCAGCGCCGACGCCACGCCCTGCCGCTGCAGGTAGCGGACGGTCAGTGCGAACTTCCCCGCCGCGCTCGGCACCGACAGGTTGATGAACTTGATCGCCGACTGCAGCACCGTGGTCGGCCCGAGCGGGAGCGGCGTGCCGACGGCGGCGATGGTGGCGATCGCGTCGCACAGCAGCGGCAGCTGCGCGAGCACCAGCCCGAAGAGCACCCAGCCGAGGCTGGCGCCCGAGAGCTCCTCGACGATCGTGTCGAGGCCGATGTCGGCCAGCTGGCTCAACAGCGTCGCCGCGGCGACGGCCGTGAGCAGCATCAGGAGCACGTCTCGCAACTGGATCCGGCGGAGCTCGGCCACCTCGGGCACGTCGCCGCCCGTCGCGTCGGCGGCCCGCTGGCGCAGGGCGTCGACGTCGGCGCCGGCGGCGTGAACCGCGTCCCGTAGCGCCGGGCTCAGCGCCGCATGCTGGACGAAGGGCAGGGCGTCGCGCAGCGCGTCGTCGCCCACGGCCGCCTGCGCCGCCCGGATCGCCCGCTCGTCCCCGACCAGCAACGAGCACGACACCAGCAGTTCCGCGACGTCGATGGCCAGCACATCGCTGTCGCGGCGGCTCCGGCGCGCCGCCGGCATGCCGGTGACCACGACCTCGCCGTCCACCACGGCGAACGACCCGGCGTTGAGCCGCCCGTGGCCGAGCGCGGCGGCGCGGAGCAGCGCGGCCGCGTCCCAGGCCTTGGACAGCAGTTCGTCGCTCACCAGCTCGGCCGGGAGATCCGCGAGCCGCGGGGCAGGCGGCTCGATCGTGACCAGCACGGCGTCGCCGGTCGAGGCCGTTCCCGCGGCCAGCACCTCGGTCACGGGAACGCCGGCCCGCGCCGCCAGCATGAGCATCAGGGCCTCGTGCTCGACCTGCTCGCGCCGCGTCAGCGATGCCTGGGGCCCGGGATCGCGATACCAGAGCTGGCGCCAGGCGCGCGCCACCAGCTGCGCATCACGGGCATCGCGCCCGTAGACCAGGATCGCCAGGGGTCGCCTGTCCGCCTCGCCGACGTAGCGGGCGGCACCGAGGTCCGGCCGGGCCGCGTAGCGCAGTCCCACGCCCTCGATCCCGAGGTCGGCGAGCGCCGAACGCACGCGGCGGATGCTGGGAAAGCCCGCCGACGAGCCGAACGAAAGCCGCACCAGGGCACCCCCCGCCAGCCCAAGGGCCAGCCCGGCGAGCGCCTGGGTCGGGTACGCGCTCCCCAGCACCAATGCCGCGACGGCGGCCAGCGCGACGAGCGCGTGGACGGCGCGGCGCGCCGGCCGCGTGAGCTCCGGCGCCGCCACCAACGCGACCCCGCCGATGAGTGCCAGCCGCGCCGCCGGAAAGGACGGATCACCCACGCGCCAGACCATGTCGCCCAGTCCGGGCGCCACGCCGTCCACGACACGCGCGACGACGGCGCTGGCGGCGAGCGCCACGCCCGCTGCCAGCACGATGTCCCGGGCGAGGCGGTGACGGCCGACGGCGAGCGCCGCCACCAGCAGGGCGAGGCAAACCAACCCGGTGGCCGCGTAGCAGGCGGTCCACACCGGGTGGAGCCAGCCGAGCAGCCGATCGAGCGCGTCGGTGAGCTCGCCTTCGTCCCCATCCACCTCGTTCGTCACCAGCGCCGCCAGCACGAGCGCAGCGACCGCGGTTCCCAGGAGGACCGCATCGGCGACGCGGCGCCGACGGGGCTCGTTGCCGTCGCCGGCGAACAGCAGCGGTGCCGTCGATCCGTGCGCCCTCGGTTCGCGCCGGGGACGGGCCCACGTGCCCGTCACCCTTCGCGGGTGACGACCTGACGCCGATGAAGGGCGACGCTCATCACCGCTACGGGTGTCTTCGGAAGTTGGCGACGACATGGGCTTCGACTACGAGGTGCGGATCCGGGGCCGACTGAGCAGCACGCTCATCCGTGAGTTCGAGGAGCTGTCCCTCGGTGCCAGCGTCGAGCCCGTGGAGACCGTCCTCGCTGGGCCCGTCGAGGACCAGGCGGCGCTGCATGGGCTGATCCGCCGCATCGAGGCCCTCGGGCTCGAGCTGATCGAGATCCGCCGACTACCCGACATCGCCTTACGCTCCCGGTCGGACACCGGCTAGTGGACCCTCGCGCCACCCACTAGAGGAGCTCCAGCGCGCGCCCCCTCAGCACCGCCTCGCGTCGGCTGGCGACACCGAGCTTGCGGTACAGGGACTTCAGGTGGGTCTTCACCGTGTTCACCGACACGTGCATGACGTCGGCTATCTCGTGGTTCGACATCAGCGTCGGCAGGTGGCACAGGACGGAAGTCTCACGTTCGGTGAGCGGCTCCACGTAGGCGGGGGCGGGTGAGGTCCGGGCGCGGTCGACCAGCTCGAGTGCCAGGCCCTGGTGGGGTCCGAGCTCATCGGCGCACGACTCGAGCAGGTCGGTCAGGTCGGGCGCCAGCACGAGCAGCGGCGCCCTGATGCCCGAGCCCTCCATCGCCACCAGCGCGTCCCGGACCGCCTCCAGCGTGGCGCCGCGGTCGCCCCGCTCGGCGGCACCGAGGGCCAGCAGCCCGGATCGCTCGATCAGCGTGCGCGGATGGCTGCGGCGCGTCCCCCGCGCGTGGTGGTCGCTGAGCACCGAGACCACACTCGCGCCGCTCCCGGCGCGCCAGCGTTGCCGGCCGAGGACCACGGCCTCCTCGAGCGGGCCACCCATCACCCGGACCCGGCCGGTCGGGTCTAGGGCCTCCAGCACCCCGAGGGCCACGAGCGTCCGCATCACCAGAGGATGTTCGGCGTCGGCGCCATCGAGCCCGACGAAGGGGCTTCCCGGGGTGCGGAGGGCCGCACGGATGGCACCGTCGACGGCGACCACGGCGCGATCGGCGGCGGCCGCGGCCGGGACGGCCGACAGCGCATCCAGCGCGTGCCGGTGCTCCCCCCGCTGCGCGTGGCACAGCGCGAGTGCCAGCGTGGCCATGTGGCGGGCGACGGTGCCGGGCGATGACGGCTCGCTCAGCACCCGTTCGGCGTGCTCGCCGGCCGTCGCGATGTCACCCTCGACCGCATCGGCCAGCGCCAGCGCCGCGAGTGCCTCGCAGCCGACCCACGTTGAGTCAGCCGCCTGCGCCAGCGCGGCCGCCCGTCGCCGGGCACGGTCGATCCGACCCTCGTCGAGGTCTAGCTCGATCGCCCAGAGGTCGGCCAGGCGCTCGGTCGCGGCCTGGTCGGCCCCGCCGCCCGCACCCCGCAGGTCGGCGATGGCCGTTCGCGCCCGAGCGTCGGCGCCGAACGCTCGGGCATGGCAAATGGCCAGCAAGGACCGTGCCAGCGGTGGCGCCCCGGTCATGGGATGGGCACCGGCGCCGTGGGCGGGCGGGTCGGGCGCCATCCGGTCGAGCGTCGCGTGATGGGCGTCGGCGGTGCTGCGGTCGCGCCGCGCGCAGGCCTCGACCGCGGCCAGCACGGCCAGGCTCTCGTTGGTGGCGATGGCCCGGGCCGGTATGCCTGCGAGCAGGCCGTCGTTGGTCTCGGCACCATCCAGCGTCCTGGCCACCCAGCGATCGGCGGCCAGCCGCCCGACCGTCGGCCAGTCCCCCGCCGCCCGGGCATGGACCTCCGCCTCACCGAGCATGTCGTTGGCGATGAACCACGCGGTCGCCCGACGGTGCAGCTCGTCGGCCAGCGCCCGATGCTGTTGGCGCAGGCGCGCCTCGAGCAGCGTGGCGAAGAGCGAGTGATAGCGATACCACGTGCGGTCTTCGAGCTCCGCCAGGAACACACCGTTCCGTTCCAGCTCGCCGAGCCGCCTCGACACTGCCGGATCCTCGGTCAGCACCTCGGCGAGGTCGGGCGTCAGTCGACCGACCACGCTCGTCCGCAACATGAACCGCTGGATTGCTGCGTCCTGGCGGGTGAGCAGCTCCTTGAGCAGGTAGTCGGCGATGGCGGTCTCGGTCCCCGCCGCACCCTGCACGAACTCGGCCGGGTCCGCCTCGCCCTGGAGCGCGCAGGCGGCGAGGCGCAGCCCGGCGACCCATCCCTCGGTCCGCCGCCACAGCGCCTGCACCTGGGAGCGCGTGAGGCTCAGCCCGTGGGCGCTCAGGAGGGCGGACGCCTCGGCCAGGTCGAAGGCGAGGGCGTCGTTGCGGATCTCGCCGAGCCTGCCCTCGAGCCGCAACCTCGTGAGCCGGATGGGCGGGTCGGCACGGCTGCACAGCACGACGTCGAGCGTCACCGGCGCCCGTTCGACCAGATAGGCCAGCGTGCGCAGGGCGTGGCGCGAGGTGAGCTCCTGGAGGTCGTCGAGCACGAGGACCCGCTTTCCCCCGCGCTCCTCGAGCCGGGCGAAGGCGGCGTCGAGCAGGGTCGTGGCCGGCAGGCTGGCGTCGATGTCCTCGGGAGCGATGGCGCCACCGTTGACCAGTGCCGCGACGATCACGCCCGCCAGCTGGTCCCGCTCGTTGTCACGCGCATCGACCGTGAGCATCACGCCGCGCCGTGGGTGCGAGGCGAGCCACGCGGTCACCAGCGTCGTCTTGCCCGACCCGGGCGGCGCCGAGATCAGCGTTACCTGGCGGCGGACCCGGTCATCGAACAGGGAATCGAGCCGGGGGCGCCGGACCAGGACCTCGGGCAGGCGCGCCAGACTGGACCGTTGCCCCAGCAGCGGTAGCTCGTCGCCCATCTCCCCCTCAGCGGGTGGTCGGAGGACCGGATGCTTGCCTGTGCTCTGACTCCGTTCCGGCATGCCTGTGCCGGAAACCTTGCCGCGCGTCCGGTGTCAGTGCCGACGCGCGCGGTGAGTCTGCCGCAAACTTCGCTCGTTGTCCTCACCCGCGGGGGTGGTTGTCCGGGGTGAACGGTGATCCGCCGGGACCGGGTGCCTATTCGGCCTCGGCGAAGACGTTCCTGAGCTGGGCCTCCTCGTCGTTCGAGAGGTTGGTGTGGATCAGTTCGGGATGCTGGCCGGCGAAGGCGTCCTTCACCTTGTCCAGCACCGCATCGCTGGACAGGACGAACAGGGCCGACGTCCCGGGCGTGACCTTGTCGCGCACCGACGCGATGAAGTCGTCGTCGATCCCGACGTCGGTGAGGGAACCGCCGAGCGCCCCGGCCGCGGCACCGACCGCCATGCCCAGCAGCGGCACGAAGAACAGCAGTCCGAAGAGCAGGCCCCAGAACGACCCGCTGAGCGCCCCGATGCCGGCCAGGCTCGTCAGCTGCTTGGTCTTGGGCTTCCGGGCGCCTTCCGGCCAGCTCACCGTGGCCGCGTCGTGGACCTGGATCAGCTCTTCCTTCTGCAGGCGGAGGAGCGTCTGCTCGGCGGCGGCCGCGCCGTCGGGCGTGTCGAACTTCCATGCGGTCAGGGTCGCCATACGGACCTCCTTGTCGGGGGATCCCCCAACATCCCGCCCGGCCCCGA
>JBKOUY010000157.1:0-6662 GCA_046723645.1 Actinomycetota bacterium
TGCCATCGCGTCCCTGGGTCGGAACAGATGCCGGCCGGGCGTCGACGAGGACCTTGGCCCGTGCCCTCGGGGCCCGCGACGTCGCCCTTGGCCTCGGGACGCTGCTGGCCCAGCGCCACCGTTCACCGGTGCGAGGCTGGCTCGAGGCATCTGCCCTCGCTGACGCCGGGGACGTGGCCGCCACCCTCGCCGACTGGGGATCCCGCCCTCGGCTCGGTCGTGTCGTGGTCCTTGCCGCTGCGGCCGGCGGTGCCGTGGCGTGTAGCGGGCTCGCCCGCCGGGTGCCGGCGTGAGGGCATCGAGCCGTGCGAGCTCCGCCATTCCCGCCATTCCCGCCATCCCCGCCACTCGCCGCCTGTGACACCGGTGCGTGTGGTCGGCGATGCAGGTCGTTCGGTCCGCACGGCAGGGTCCGCCTGGCCGTGCCCGACGAGGCCAGGGTTGACCGTCTGCCTGATGTGCTCGACGCCGTACTGACGTGTGGCGGCGGGGTCGCGGCCAGCCTTCGGCTGCACGTGGAGCGCCGGTAGTGTCACGGCGCCGGACCGTCGGCGCCGGTTCTGGGACCATGAGTCGATGAACCCTGACGCGGACGAGGCGGCGGCGCTCGACGAGCTCACCATCACCATCGTCGTCGACAACGCGACCGACACGCTCTCGAGCATCGGCCCCGGCATGCCGCAGCTTCCTGAGATGGCCTACCTCCTCGGCGGGATCCCGCCGAGCGGTCAGCACGACGGGCACGACTGCGTCGTGGGCTTCGACCACCTCTGCGTCGCCTGTCACGGCTTCTCGGCCCTTGCGACAGCGCGCAGGGGCGAGCGTACGGCAACGGTGCTCTTCGACGTCGGTCCGTACGGCGACGTCTGGCTCACGAACGCCGAGCGCCTGTCCGTCGACCTCTCGAGCATCGAGGTCCTCTTCCTGTCGCACTGGCACTGGGACCACTCGGGTGGCATCCCGACCGTCGTCGCCGCCATCTCCGAGGCGCGCCGTAGCGCCGGTCGCGCACCGCTCGTGGTCGATGTGCACCCCGACCGTCCCGACCAACGCGGGATCCTCACCCCACTCGACATATTCGCGATGCTCCCGCCCGAGCCGACGATCGAAGCCATCGAGACAGCCGGCGGCCACGTCGTCGCTCACGGCGACTTGCACTCCGTGGCCGACCTCTTCGTCTCCAGCGGAGGCATTCCGCGCCAGACCAGCTACGAGACTGGGTTGCCGGGACACCACAGTTGGCGCGGCGAGCGGGTGACTCTCGACCCGGAGATCCACGACGAGCGTCTGCTTATCGCCAACGTCGCCGGCCGAGGCACGTCCGTGCTCACCGCGTGCTCCCACGCGGGTGTCGTCAACGTCGGGCTCGAGGCACGACGGCTTCAGCCGAGCCAGCCGATCGACCTCCTGCTCGGCGGCTACCACCTCGCTGGCACGACCGTGGAAGACCGCATAGAGCCGACCGTGCGCGACCTGAGAGAAATCGTTAGGCCGCGGATCGTCGCTCCCGGGCACTGCACCGGATGGCGAGCCGCCGCCGCACTCGCCGACGCGTTCAGCCCGACCGGCTACGCGCCCAGCGTGGTTGGCACGCGGTACCTGCTCAATGCCGCGTAGATCGCGCAGCTTGCGTGACGATGGTCGGGTAGCTCGCGGAGTGCAAAGTGACAGCGAGCTCTATTCCTCTACATAGATGCGGAGCACCACACGGACAGTGTTGTCCGGGCTGAGAGCGTCGAGACAAACCACCGGCCGAGCGCCGCACCGCTGGCCTCTGTCCGCCGTGTCGCCGAGGCCCTCTGCGGTGTTGAAACACAGATGTGCAGTTGGGAGGCGAGCCTAGGGTTGCTTGTCACCTGGGCGAGGGGTGCCTGTGGCGCAGAGGAACCGGCGGGTGCCGGTCCCCCCGTGCTGTTGATTATGGGTGCCACCGGCGACAGCGGTCATTTCCACGGACTCGTGGACCTGCTTGCCGACGAATACACGGTCGTCACCTACGATCGCCGCGGCAACGGCCGCTCCCCGCGACCGCGTGGCTGGAACACGACGTCCAACGACGAGCAGGTCGACGACGCGGCCGCGTTGCTGAGCAGCATCGGGTTGGCTCCCGCCGTGGACTTCGGGACCAGCCTCGGCGCCATCTACGCCCTCGTTCTGCTGATCCGTCACCCGGACGCGGTGCGGGGCGCGATCCTTCACGAGCCTCCCCTCTACGGCGTGCACGACGATTCTGAACAGGTGCTCGCGGAGGTGGCGCCGCAACTTCGTGAGGCGATGGAGACCGGCGGTCCACCGGCACTGATCGAGCGATTCTGGCGGTGGGTCGCCGGCGACAGCGGCTGGGAACACCTCGAGCCGAGCTTGCGCCAACGGATCCTGGCCACGGCCGACACGTTCTGCGACATCGAGCGCGGTACGTACGAGACCTACCGACCCGATCGCTACACCCGTCGTCGTTCTCGCCGGTGTGCACGCTCCGCTATTCCGGCTCGAGATCGCTCGATGGCTGGCTGCACGTCTCGGAGTCCAAGTCCTGCCGGCGCCCGACGCCCACACCCCCTACGTCGACCACCAGCGCGAACTGGCACAGACTCTGCGACCCCTACTACGGCAGCTCGCCGCAACCGTTCGACGCGACTGAGGGTCGCGGTACCCGGAAGGCATTCTCGCGCCATTCCGTTCTGGCGCTTCCGCCTGGGTTCATCCGGCGGGACTACAAAGCGGCGGCGCCGCACTGCCTGAGGCCAGCACGCCCACATCTGCCGGTCGGCGTGGGTCACCTTGCCGCCCAAACCTCGTCGGTCGCTAGCTGCGCCGCCTCGACGGTGTCGAAGCGGCCGACGGTGGTGAGTGGTGAGAGCCCGGGCGGGTCCTCGAGGCGCACGGTACGCGAGCCCCAGCGGGGCCCGTCGCCGACGCGAAGCATCTCCATGCCCCCCACTGGGCTGGGACGCGGACCTCTCCGACCCGGGTAGCCCGCGCCGCGGGGCTCCCGGGGGGTTGAGTGCGCTGTGAAGGTGATTCCACGGCCGAGTAAAGCCCTCAACCTAGGCTCGCCGGTGAATGAGCGACGAACGCTTGAAGCTGGTCTTCAACGAGGCGACACGAGCCATCGAACTTCAGTCGCGGGAAGTGGACGAAGCACGTGCCCGGGCCGGTGCTCTGCTGACAGCTGGTGCGATCGCGGCGAGCTTCCTCGGAGCGCAGGCGCTCGAGGACCAGAACCCAGGTAATTGGGGTAGGGCCGGCACGGCGGCGTTCGTTCTCCTGATCGCCGTAGTCGTGTATGTGATGTTTCCGCGGCGGTGGACGTTCGTACTTGGCGCCAGTGACATCATTGAGAAACACATCGATACGGACGACCACCCGAACGACGAGGATCAGCTTCGTTGGGCGCTGGCGTTGGAACTAGAGGAGGCGTACGACGAGAACGAGCGGACTCGCGCGCGGCTGGGTTTAGGACTGGCCGTGGGGTGCGTTGCCCTCGGGCTTGAAGTGCTTGCCTGGCTTATCGAGATTGGAGCCTGACCCGAGAATGGCTGAGAATCCACCCCCGAATCCTCCCCCGAAACGGCCGAAGCCACCGAACCCCAAACCGCCGTCGCGCAAGCAGACTTCGCGTAAGGCAACACGCAAGCGTTTCACGCGGAATAAGCCGAACCGCGGGTGAGATGCGCTGCCGCCCCGACGGGTGAGGCCGGGCTACCGGTAGAACCGCTCCTGTCCGGGGGCATGGGGGTCGGTACTGTGCTACTACGCTGCGTCGTGTGAAGGCCCTACGGCGGTACTGGGGCTACATAGGTCTGGCTGTGCTCGTGTTCTTGTGGTCCAGTCCGGGGATACGGCCAGCAGTGATAGTGGTGCTCTCGGCGGCATTGACCTTCTACGTCTTGTTCCAAGCGCCCATGTGGTGCGGAGCAGTCACACGAGACAGGACGCTGTGCCGGCGAAACTCGTCGGGACTGTTGATGGGCTGCAGCTACCGGCAGCACAAGTGGCAGCGAGCCCGGATGGCCATCGTGCCCTATGCCTGGCGACGCCTGACCGAAGGGGACGATCCAAAAACGGTGCTCGCGACGGTCGGACTGATCCTGACGATCATCTCGACCTTCGTCGGACTTGTGCGGATCCCGTTCAGTTGAACGCGGCACCGCCGCCCGAACCGAAGGACCGGAGGGCGGCAAGTGACACCCGTGGATGTCAGTTGGGTTCGGGCTCGTCCAGCGGCTTGGCGTGGGCCCGCAACCGGATCTCGTCGACCATGACCCGGCACATCGTCAGAGCGTTACGGCAGCTATGGGCCCGCTCGGGTGCCAACTGCTCGGTCGCCTTGGCGACCTGGTGGAGCTCGAGGCCGAGCAATCGTCATCGATCCGCGAGAGCAGCAGCTCTCTGACGGTGGGCTCCGCGGGTTCGGAGGCGGGGGGTAGGTTCTGGTCCGTCATGAGGGGTCTCTCCTCGTGGCCGGGCCCCCGGCTGTGTCCGCAGCGCGGGGGCCGCTTCCTGTGTTGACGAACGCAACCCTTCCACGATGTGTCGCGTTCGTCAACTACCGTTCGTGCTGTGCTGATCGACACCGACCAACTTGTCGACCTCGCAGAGACTGCGGCCCTGATCGGGATTGACAACCCGCGGGGTGTGAGTGTCTATCGACGCCGATACGACGACTTCCCGGCTCCGGTCATTGCGAAGGGCCGGTGCGTGCTCTGGCTCCGCTCGGACGTTGAGGCGTGGGCCCGGGAGACGGGGCGGCTGTAGCTGGTCACAGTTTGGTCACGTCAGCGCCGCTAACCGGCTGCACGGGCCGTGACCAGCCAGCACGGTGGTCCCATGATTTCCCTGGTGAGACCCACTCAGCCGCATCTGGCCGAACCCGTCGGTACTACGGTGGAATGACTGGGGGTCAAGGGGTCGCGGGTTCAAGCCCCGCCAGCCCGACCACACAATCCCAGGTCAGAGCCGGTCCTAAAGGGCCGGCTCCACTGGTATCAGCGGCTAGGACAGCAACCGGGTCAGCAACGGGCACCGACAAGGCGGGGGCCGCACCGTGCGGACGCGGCCGGCCCCTTGGACACCCGGACGTACCCGGATGCCAGATTCAACCGTACGTGAGATGTAGCTCGCCCGAGTCGACGAGCTCGTCGCCAACATGGCCGACCTCGTCGCCGAGGTGCGGGAGGTGACCGAGCAGCTCGAGCCGGAGCGGGCCCGGTCGTGCCGCAACGCCATCACGATGTGTTCGGTGATAATCGACGAGATCCGCCTGCGGGCTCACGCCCACCCACTCGACGATGGCGGCCAGTGAGGCGTCTTATCGACATGCTGTTCGGGTCGGCCACGCAAATCGCATGGTCCCCCGGCTCTGCCCGCCGGGGGCGTCTCGCGTCTGTCCGTCCCTGCGGCCGGATTGTGCGCCGCTGGTTCGGGGTAGCCGGCTTAGTGCGACGGTCCCCCGAGGAAACCCCACCGGGGGGACCGTTCTCGCGTCAGCCGGTGATGGCGAGGAAGTCCTCGCAGAAGTCGCGGCCCTCGGTGTCGTTGGTGCCGGTGCTCCCGAATATGAGCTGCTCGTCGAGAATCACGTCGTCGCTGAGGTCGAACGGCGTGCCGCCGAAGTCGATCACCAGCGCGAGCCGAATCTGGCCGTCGTCGTCGAAGACCTTGCCATCGGGTCCGTACCACTTGCTTCCGCCGGTGATCAGCTCGACGACGGTGACTGTTTCCCCGTCATCGTTGAGGGTGATTTCGAGGGTCTTATCGACGCCGTTGAAGACGTTGGTGAATGACTTGCCGGTCGTGAGGTTCGTGAACGACACAGTGCCATGGTTCGTTGTCACGAGGTGGGGGATGTCGTTCTTGCCGGTCGTGTTGAACTTGAACGTCCCGTCGATCACACCGTGGATCTCAACGCTGAGACCCTCGACGTCGCAGAAGTTCTCCTCGACGTCGGTGAAGTCGTCGTGGAAGTTCTCCTGCTCCAAGGGCGGGCCGGCCTGAGCGGGCCCGGCGAGGGCGACCACCCCCAGCGCGGCTATGACGCCGGCCGCCGCCACGGCCGGCTTTGCGAGTCGTCTCATGCCCGTTGCTCCTGTCCGCCGATCGGCGTCACCCACCGCGACGCCGGGATCACGGACGTTAAGCCCGACACCTTGAGAGAACCTGAAGCTGAATCTGGAGAACGCCCGTATTGCGTGGGTTGGGACTGTCGAACGTACGTTCGTATCCGTGGGGGGTGGTGACTGGCGCCGCAGCTTCGAGTACGCCTGGCAGGATCCAGGCCCCGAGCCGGACGAGGGCCCGGGTCTACGTGGCGACAACTCGCCCCCCGTCACTGGTCGGGCACGTGGGATTCGAAGATCCGTGGCACCGTCACTCGCGACGGCGACGGCTGGGTCGCCTACCTCCGGCTCGAGGACCCCCGGCTTGTCGCCGATCACGACCGTGGGCCGGTTCGCGACGGTGGAAGCGGCGCAGGTGGCGACCGACGAGGTGTGGGCTGCGAGATGACCCACGCCGATCGGCAGATCTGGCGCGGCTACAGGTGGGCCGGTACCACAAGACGTTCAAGTTGCTCTTGGGCCGCCGTCCTGGTCTCGACGGTCGGTTCAGACCGCACTGGCGGCACTGCTGTCGGATCCCCGCCTCCGTAGAAGATGAGCAGG
>JBKOUY010000221.1:0-4367 GCA_046723645.1 Actinomycetota bacterium
CTCCAGGGCGACGTGGCCGGGCTCGGCTTTCTCACCACCGCCGGGTTCCGGCACCTGCTGGAGATCGGTCGCCAGAGCGTGCCCGACGGCTACGGCAACTCGTACTTCTGGGTGAAGCCCGATCGGATCGTCCCGTTGCACCTGGTGCGCGAGGTGCCCGAGCGACTCGACGCGACCGGCGCCGTCCTCAGCCCGCTCGACGAGGACGCCGTCGTGGCCCAGGCCCGGTGGTTCCGGGACCGGGGCGTCACCGCGGTCGGGGTCTGCCTGTTGCACGCCTACGCCAACCCCGACCACGAGCTGCGGGTGCGCGACCTGTTTGCCGACACCTACCCCGAGTGCTGGGTGTCGATCAGCTCGGATGTGCTGCGCGAGTACCGGGAGTACGAGCGCTCGGTCACGACCCTGGTCGACGCCTTCGTCAAGCCGTCGGTCGCCAGGTACGTGGAGCGGCTGGCCGAGCAGCTGGCGGCGCGGGCCGGGGACGGGGTGCCGTTCTTCGTCATGAAGTCCAACGGCGGCGTCACGTCGGCCGACCAGGTAGCCCGCAAGCCGATCACCACCGTGCTGTCGGGCCCGGCCGCCGGCGCGCTCGGCGCCGCCGCCGTCACCCACGCCGCCGGCTTCGACGACGTGGTGACCCTCGACGGCGGCGGCACGTCGACGGACGTGGCGGTCATCCGCTCGGGGGCGCCCTCGCTCACGACCGAGGCCACCGTCGGGCGCTTCCCCGCCAAGGTGCCGATGATCGACATCGTGACCGTCGGTGCCGGCGGCGGCTCGATCGCGTGGGTGTCGCCCGAGGGGACGCTCAAGGTGGGGCCGCGCTCGGCGGGCGCCGATCCCGGGCCGATGTGCTACGGGCGGGGCGGCGCCGAGCCGACGCTGACCGACGCCGCGCTGGTGCTCGGGCGCATACCCGCCCATCTCCTCGCCGGCGAGATCCCGCTCGACGCTGCCACCGCCCGGGCCGGCATCGACGCCCTGGCCGGCGAGCTGGGGCTGACGCCCGAGGCGTGCGCCGAGGGGATCCTCGAGATCTGGGCGTGGAACCAGGCCAACGCCATCCGCCAGGTCACGGTCCGCCGGGGGATCGACGTGCGCGACCTGGCGCTGTGCGCCTTCGGGGGCTCCGGGCCGCTGCAGGCTGCTCGGCTGCTCGACGTGCTGGGGCTCGCCGCCGCCGTCGTCCCGCCCGACCCCGGCAACCTGTGCGCCTTCGGCCTGCTCACGGTCGACGTCAGGATCGATGATGTCCGGACGTTCGTGGCCAAGCACGACGCCCTCGACTTCGAGGCGCTCGCGGCGGTGTACCGCGAGCTCGAGGGCGAGGCGGCGGCGGCCCTGGCGGGGGAGGGGTTCGACCCCGGCGACCAGAGGTTCCTTCGCTCGGCGGACCTGCGCTACGACGGGCAGGCGTTCGAGGTGCGCGTCGACGTGCCCGACGGACCGATCGACGCCGGATGGGGTGCGGAGGTGCTTCGCCGGTTCCACGACGAGCACGAAGGCCTCTATGGCTACTGCTACCGCGACCGGCCCCACCACGGCGTCGAGTGGGTCAACGTCCGCCTGGCCGGGGTCGGCCCGCTGGACGCCCCGCCCATCGCGCCCGTGGCCGCCGGCACCGGCAAGGTGGCCACGAGCGGCGTGCGACCGGTGTTCTTCGACGGGTCCTGGCACGACACCCCGGTGGTGTGGCGGGGCGACCTCGGCGCGGGCGACGAGGTTCGGGGCCCGGCGGTCGTGGAGGAGTACGGCTCGACCCTGCCCGTCCCACCGCGCGTGCACGTCGTGGTGGACCGCCTGGGCGCTCTGGTCGTCCGGCGCTAGGCGGGCGGGTGTCAGGACGTCTGCTCGCCGCCGCCATCGCACCAGCCCTGCACGTAGCCGGCCCGATAGGCGGTCTGGGGGCCCACGGTGGCGTCGTCGTCATCGTCGTCGGCCGGGCTGGGGGCCGGGGCACCGTCGATCTGGTACGGCCGTCCCTCCTCGGCGTCGTGGCGACCCTCGAGGTAGCCGTCGAGGTCGACGATCAGCGCCGCGCCGCACGGGTCGCTGGTCCGGTGTTCCGACGAGGGGCACGCAAGGTCCGCCCGGCAGGCCTCGGTCGAACCGACCGACGGCGCCGGGTCGCCGCTCGCCGCGGCGGCCGGCGTGTCCACGGCGACCGGGGCTTCGGTGGTCGTCGTTGCCTCGGCGATCGCGCCTTCGGTCGTCGTCGCCCGGTTGGGGGCCGATCGAACCGTCTCAGTCGGCACGGTCGCAGGCCGCGACCGGGCCGCTCCCGACGTGCTTTCCTCCCCGCCCGCGCTCAGGGCAAGGATCCCGAGGATGACCGCAAGGCCGGTCGCCACCCCGAGGATCCCGACCAACCAGCGCCGCTGGTTGCTGGTCGTGCGTTCCGTCGCCATGTCGTATCCCTCACTTGTTCCGCCGATCCGACAACCAACAGACGCCGATCGACGGGATCTGGTTGACCGCCGTGCGAACTGGTCGTAGCCATGCGGCGTATGACCGCAGCGCCACCGGAACGGGTCCCGCCGCCGTGACCGACGTCGATCCCGTGCTGCTCGAGATCGTCGAGGGGACGCTGGCGTCGATCGAGGCCGAGGTGGAGGACCAGATCGGCCGCACGTCGCGGTCGCCGATGATTCGCGACCAGCACGACTTCCGGGCGGGCATCCACGACCGCCGGCTCCGCAAGCTGACCGGGCGCTCGTACTCGGCGCTGGTGCACCCGGTGGTGCGTGACTTCCCGGTCGAGGGCATGCGCCCGGGCGACGTCTACTTCCACAACGACGTGTACCTGTCCGAGGGCGGCATCGGCCACCTGCCCGACCTGTGCGTCACCGTTCCGGTCTTCCACGAGGGTGCGGTGGCGGCGTTTGTCCAGGCGTTCGGCCACCACGACGACATCGGCGGGTCGGTCCCGGGGTCCATGCCGTCGCACGCCACCTCGGTGTTCGAGGAAGGGCTGATGGTGCCGCCGGTGAAGCTCTACGACGCCGGCGTGCCGAACGACGGAGTGATCCGCGTCCTCACCCGCAACTCCCGCATGCCCGACTCGATCGCCGGCGACCTCGACGCCGAGTGCTCGGCCTGCCTCATGGGCGCCGCCCGTCTGGCCGACCTGCTCGCCCGCTACGGGCGCCCGGCGGTCGAGGCCTGCTTCGACGCGATCGTCGCCTCCTGCGCCGAGACGTTCCGCCGGGAGCTGCTGGCCAAGATCCCCGACGGCACCTGGACGTGGGAGGACTACGCCGAGCACGACGGCGTCGACGAGCCCCGGCTCCACCGCCAGCGGATCACCCTCACCAAGGCGGCGGGCAAGGTCCTGCTCGACCTCACCGGCACCAGCGCGCAGGCCAAGGGTCCCATCAATCACGCCGGCGACTACGCCGACGGCAACTTCCTGAAGAAATGGCTGGCCCCGATCCTGCGCAACCTGGCGGACACCCCCGAGCGCATGGCCGAGCTGGACGTCAACGAAGGTGTCGTCGAGCTGATCGACATCCGCTTCCCGCCGCCGGGCACGCTCGTGACACCTGAGTTCCCGGCCCCGACCAACGCCCGGACGTTCGTGATCCTGCGGCTACTGGGGGTGCTGGCCGGGGTCATCGCCAAGGCGGTCGACGGCTACATGCCGGCCGACCAGGAGACCATCCGCTACACGGGGATCTCGGGGCACGACGGCGACGGTCGCTGGTACCTGAACCGCGAGATCCTCGGTGGTGGCTCGGGGGGCCGCTACTACGCCGACGGCAGCGACACCATCCACGTGGTGCCCGAGTCGCGCAACCTGCCCGTCGAGTTCGTCGAGACTCGGTTCCCCGTGCGGGTCGAGGCCCTGGCGCTGGCCACCGACTCAGGGGGCGCCGGGGCCTTCCGTGGCGGGCTCGGCTACCGCAAGGAGATCCGCGTCCTCCACGACGCCAGCTTCATGTCGGTGGCCGACCGCTCCATCCTGTCGTGCTGGGGCGTCCGGGGTGGCCGGGCGGGCACGCCCTTCCGCGTCACGATCGACCCCGGTGGGCCGGCCGAGCGGGTGATGCCCGGCCTGTGCGACTGGGAGCAGGTCGCGGCGGGCGAGGTGATCCGCATCGAGACGACGGGCGGCGGCGGCTGGGGCGACCCGCTGGAACGCGACCCGGGGCGGGTGGCCCTCGACGTGCTCCAGGGCAAGGTGAGCCGGGCTGCCGCCCGGGACGACTACGGCGTCGTGTTCCGGCGCGACGGCGGCGACCCGGTGGTCGACCAGGCCGCCACCGGCGAGCTCCGGGCCCGGCTCGCCGCCGAGCGCGGCCGGCCGGCGATGTTCGACCGCGGTCCGGGCTATCCGGTCCTGGCCGGCGGCGCCACCCACGCCG
>JBKOUY010000088.1:0-13908 GCA_046723645.1 Actinomycetota bacterium
GGCGGTGCGCTCGGCCTAGAGGGACCGTCCATCTACGCGGGCTCCGCCATCGGGTCGACCATCCAGCGGCGCTTCGCCCGCTTCTTCTCCCGCGAGGACGCCAAGCTGCTCCTCGTTGCCGGGGCGGCGGCGGGCATATCGGCGGTGTTCAAGGCGCCGGCCACCGGTGCGCTGTTCGCCATCGAGGTGCCCTACCGCGCCGACCTCGCGCGCCGCAACGTGCTGCCGGCGATGGTGGCGTCGGCGGCTGCCTACGTCACGTTCGCCGCCATCGACGGCACCGATCCGATCCTGCCCGTGGCGGGCGGGTCACCGTTCGACTGGCGCGACCTCGGCGGTGCCCTCGCCGTCGGCCTGCTGTGCGGCCTGGGCGCCCGGCTGTTCAGCGGCGCAGTGCGGTCCCTGCGTGACCGGTGGATCACCGACATCCCCATCGGGCTGCGGATCCTCGCGGCCGGCGCGGCCCTCGCCCTCTTCGCGTACGTGGCCGAGGTGGCTGCCGACGCGCCGCTCAGCCTGGGTCCTGGCTACGACGTGATCCGCTGGGCCACCGATCCCAACCTCGCCCAATGGCTCGTGCTCACGCTGCTCGTGGTCCGGGTGGGCGCGGTGCTGGCGACGCTGGGCGGGGGCGGAGCCGGAGGTTTGGTCATCCCCCTGGTGGTGCTGGGGGCCCTCACCGGCCGCTTCGCCAGCGGCGCGTTGGGGATGGCCGACACCGACCTGTTGCTGGTGGTCGGCATGGCCTCGTTCCTCGGCGCCGGCTACCGCACACCCCTCGCAGCGATCATGTTCGTGGCGGAGACGACCGGACACCCCGGCTTCGTGGTGCCCGCATTCGTCGCCACCGCGGCGTCACAGCTGCTGGTGGGGGACTCGTCGGTGTCCGACCACCAGCGGGCCGGGCGCCTGGGGCACCTCGAGCGCCGCTTCGAGCTCCCGATCAGTGCCGTGCTCGAGACCGACGTGCGCACGGTGCCCCCCGACGCCACCATCGAGGAGTTTCTCACCGTCCACCTGGTCGGCTATCGCCAGCGCGCCGTCCCCGTCGTGGACGACGCCAACCGTTACCTCGGCCTGATGGCGCTGGACGAGGTGGTGACGATCAGGCGGGAGGCGTGGGCCACCACCGAGATCCGCACCATCGCCAACGTGGCTGCGCCGCGCGGCCGGACGACGTGGCTGGTGCGTGACGCAGTGCAGGCCATGGAGGGAGGCGATGCCGACGTGCTCGCGGTCGTCGACGGGGACGACCGCTTCGTCGGTGTCGTCACCACGGACGAGGTGCTCCGCTTAGACGAGATCCTCGAGCGCACGAATGGGGCGCGCTGATTCGTTTCGCGCCGGAGGTTGCGAAACGACATTTTTGGCCGCCGCCTGACGGCGGCGTCGCTCAGGGCCTTCAGACCGCGAGCAGGTCTCGGGCGCCCGTGTCGGACGACGGGTGGCGCAGCTTGGACATCGCCCGCGCCTCGATCTGGCGGATGCGCTCGCGGGTGAGGTTGAAGTGTTCGCCCACCTCCTCGAGCGTGCGGGGCTCACCACGATCGAGCCCGAACCGCAGCTTGAGGATCTCGCGCTCGCGCTCGTCGAGGGGCGCCAGGAGCCGGTTGATCTCCTCGGGCAGCAGCGCGGTTGCCGCCACCTCGAACGGCGACTCTGCGGACCGGTCCTCGACGACGTCGCCGAGCTCGGCGTCGCCGTCCTCGCGCAGCGGCTCGGAGAGCGACAGGGGCTCGGCGGCGAAGCGCAACGCCTCGGTCACCTTGTCCTCGGGCATCTCGACCTCGGCGGACAGCTCGGCCAGGGTCGCGGGACGACCGAGCTTCAGCTCGAGCCGGGCCCGCGCCTTCTGCAGCCGTGCGAGCGTGTCGCCGGCGTGGACCGGCAGCCTGATGGTGCGGCCCGTGTTGGCGATGCCCCGGGTGATCGCCTGCCGGATCCACCAGGTGGCGTACGTGGAGAACTTGAAGCCCTTGCGCCAGTCGAACTTCTCGACCGCGTGCATCAGGCCGAGGTTGCCCTCCTGGATCAGGTCGAGCAGCGGCAGGCCCGACGCCTGGTACTTCTTGGCGATCGACACGACGAGCCGCAGATTCGACTGCACGAAGGTGCGCTCGGCGTCCTCGCCGTCACGGGCGCAGCGCCGCAGCTCCCGCTTGCGGCCCGGCGACAGCGTGCCGGCCGCGGCTTCGAGGTCGAGTCGGGCCGCGTTGCCCGCTTCGATCGCCTGGGCCAGGCGAACCTCGTCGTCCTTGGTGAGCAGCGGGTACTGCCCGATGTCGGTGAGGTACAGCCGAACGAGATCTTCCTCGTCGCGCTCGACGCGCTCCTTGGGCAACGGATGTTCCTTATCGCCTGTCGCTTCGGTGAGTAGGGAGCTCGCGCCCTCTCGCTCGGAGCGATGCATTGGCGGCGGAGCTCGATGCACCGGGGAACCCGGAGCGCCGTTCACGATACCGGGATGGTCAAGACCGACCACCGTCCCGAGTCGATTAGTCGGCAGCGTCCCCATGCACCCACGCGAAGTGTTTCTCGACGACAGCCCGCGCTCATTCGCTAAGGTGCCCGTTCGGGGACAGGAAGCCTGCTGGAACCGTCAAATGGCACACATACCGATCGCGCCCAAGATCTGAGTCAATCGGGGGAGGGCAACGGCGTGCTCATCCACACACGGACTCAACCTGTTGGCGCGACCGCCGTCGTGCTCAGGCCTGAGCGTGGCACCGAGCTGGGCCACCTCGTCACCGAGGCGCGCCAGGGTTCGATCAAGGCCTTCGACGACATCTACCGCTCGTTGGCCGGCCAGGTGGCGTCGTATCTCCGCTGGCATCGGGCCACTGATCCCGATGGCCTCACCAACGACGTGTTTGCCCAGGTGCATCGCAACCTTCCGCGCTTCGAGGGGGACGAGCAGGGTTTCCGGTCGTGGGTGTTCACGATCGCCCACCACCGCATGATCGACGACCGACGGCGCGCCAACCGCCAGCCGCGGCTGCAGGACGACCTGAGCGTCGAGGAGCACATGGGGCTCGGCGACGTCGAGGACGACGCCTTCGCCGTGCTCGCCCACGACCGCGTGCGCGACCTGCTGACCGTGCTCTCGCCCGACCAACGCGACGTGGTCCTCCTGCGCATCATCGCCGACCTGTCGGTGGAGGAGGTGGCCCGCATGCTCGACAAGCGCGAGGGGGCCATCAAGGCCCTCCAGCACCGGGCGCTGGCCGCTCTCCGTCGCCACCTCGATCGCATGGCCGGGGCCGCGTAGACCCCCGCTCGCTCACAGGCATATCCCAAGCACGAAGCGTGGCGTTCACCTGAATAGATGGGTGATCTCAGCGACCGCGACGTGGAGGATGTCCTCGAGGGCGTGCAGCCCCCGGGTCGTGACGACCTCGCGCCTGTTGTCGAGCTGACCACCTGGTTGCACGCCAGTCGCGAGATCGAGCCGCCGCCGGCGATGCGCGACGACCTGTTCACTCAGATCGAGGCGGGCCTGGCGCCCTACCACCGGTCGTCGCGGCGGGCGCCGGCACACCTGCGGCACCACGGACCGGGCACGCGCCGGTCCGTGCGGCGGGCGCTGGCGGGTTCCGGGCGGCCGCTCGTCAGTGTTGCGGCCGCAGCGGTCCTGCTCGTGGGCGTGATCCTCGCGGTGCGCGCCGGAGGCCCGGACCGCGAACCGTCGGCGTTCGTCTCGCCGTCGGCGCAGGGTGGCTCGTCGACCGGCGCCGATGCTCCGACCACGACCGGCGCGCCCACGACGACGGCGCCGCCAACGGATGCCGCCGAGCCATCAGCGAGTTCCGACACGGGCCTAGCCGACGACGTGCCGTCGACGACGGACGGTGGGACACGGCAAGGGCCTACCTCGTCCGATGTGTCGCCAACCGATCGAGGGTCTCGGCGCGATGAAGGCGCGACCCCGACGACGACCGACTCGCTGCGCCATGAGTCCGAGGAGAACTCGGGCGATCGAAGCAAGCAGTCATCAGCGACGTCCGCACCCACCGACGACACCGAATGGCGGCACGAGCGTCTCAGCGGCTGGGACTTCGACCTGTCCGAGTGGCGCTCCGCCAAGGACCTCTGGGACGGCGTGAGCGACACCGGCGAGCTGGGGGGTGCCGTCGACGCCGACGGCGACGTCCCGAACGGCGACGACGACGGCCAGGGGCATGAGCGCCGCGACATCGGGGAGCGCGATGACGGCACTGCGAGGGACGGCGTGAGCGACGACGGCGACGCTGGCGGCGACGAGCCCGCGGAGGTGTCCGGAGACGCCCCGGCGGGTTAGTGGGCCCTCGCGTAAGTCATCGCGGCGATACATCACGGGACTCCCGCGAGCGCGCCCACTAGGACCGGGTGCCGGTGATGCCGCCGGCAGTCACCAGGAGCCCCTCGAGCGCGCGTTGGTGGGACGACGCCCGTTCGACATCGCCGTTCGAACGGAGCTGCGCCTGGAGCAGCGCCTCACCCTCGTGCCAGTGGTCCTGCTCGTCGGAGAGAACGAGCCGGAGCGCCCGGATCGTGGGGCCGTCGCTGATCGGTGATGTGAGATCGAAGTGGTGCCGGTAGGCGCCCGCGAGGTGGGGCACCAGCACCCGGTAGGCGCCGACGAGCTTCTCGATCGTTAGCTCGGCCGCCTGCGGGGCGGCCACCGCCTCGACGAAGGCCGTGAGCGCGCGACCGGGTGGAGCGACGAACGCGTCGACTCCAGTCTCGCCGATCACCGGGACCAGTTCGTGCCACAGCTCGGCGTGCCAGCCGTGCTGGCGGCTGTGCGTGGCCAGGGTGACCTTGACGGCGGGCTCGGGCACCGAGGCCGTCCACGCGCCCAGGATCTCGAATGCCCGCATCTCGATCCAGCAGTAGTGGCCGACCAGCCGACCGGTGGCCTCGAGCGACAAGGGTCCCGGGGGCGACGATGGTCCGCTCATGCGGGGTCAGTCTCGCACTGCCTCGCCGGCGGGCCCGGCCAGCATCGGCGCGACGACCTCGGCCAGAAGCACGGCGATCAGGATCAGGGCACCGCCCGCGACGGTGGCGGCCGTCAGCGGCTCGTCGACCAGCGCGCTCAACAGGGCGGCGAACACTGGCTCGAGCAACAGGATGATGGCGGCGCGCGACGGGCTCACCACACGTTGGGCCCAGACCATCGCCAGGAATGCCACGGCGGTGGCGAAGACCCCGGTGAAGGCGGCGGCGACCAGGGCACCCCCGTCGAAGTCGAATCCGCCCTGGGCCACCGCCGGCACCAGGCACACCAGCCCGACCGTGGCGAGCTGCACGGTGGTGAGGCGGACGGGATCGTGGCGGGTGGCGACGCCGCCCAGGAAGACGAGATGCGCGGCGAACGCCACGGCGCACCCGAGGGTCAGCACTTCGCCGCGGCCGAACCCGGTCTCGGCGCCACCCGTGAGCAGCACCAGTCCGGCGACGGCGACCACCACGCCGACCAGCGTGAGCGGGTGCGGGGCCTGCCGCGTGGTCGCGTACGAGATGAAGGGCACGAACACGACGAGCATGTACGTGATGAACGCGGAGGTCGCCGCCGTCGTGTACTGCAGGCCCACGGTCTGGAACACGTAGCCGGCAAGGAGCAACAGACCCGCGAGGACTCCGTCCCGGAGCTCGCCGGGGGTGGCGGCCCGGCCCGCGTCCCGACGCGGCCGCGCCGCCGCCGCGCGCCGATGCGCCACGAAGCCCAGCACGGTCGCGCCGATGAGGAATCGAACCGCGAGGAACGGCAATGGATCGATGCGCTCGACCGCGTCCTGCACGACGATGAAGGTCGTGCCGAAGAAGAACGCCGCGACAACGAGCGCCGCGTCCGCCTGCCAGCGAGGTGTCGCCACGGGTCGCGTGTCGACACCTTCCTGCGGCGGGAGGGGGACGGCAGCCTCGGACACGGCACCTCACATCAGGCATCGGGCGGGAACTGGCAGTGTTGCCAACATCAGGCCCCGAGGGGCAAATGCCCTTGTCGATGGCGTGTCGCGACTGATTACGGCTGGATCAATGCCCGTCCAACCGCCGGCCGGGACCCGAGGACCGCGAGCGATCGCCGGATGGGCGAACCACTAGGGACCCACTAGGCAGTAGGCCGAGTTCGATGCATCAACCGCTCGGCCGGCTTGCCGTGGTGATCCCTTCAGACCCGCATCTCGCGGCCGTGAGCGGTGAGCGCCCAGATCACGAGCGCATCGATGGTGATCACGATGAGCGCCCAGAGTGGGTAGACGGGGATGAAGAAGAAGTTCACCAAGAGGCTGATGCTGGCGACGATGACCCCGACGATCCGAGCGAGGATGTTGCCACTGAACACCCCGATGCCGCTGAGGAACACGATGGCACCCAAGATGATGTGAACCCAGCCCCACTCGGACACGTCGAGGTAGACGTCGGCGCGGTTGGTGAAGACAACCCATTCGTCGTTCACGGCGGCGATGATGCCGTAGAAGAGATTGAGGCTGCCCCCGATCATCAACATGACACCGGCAAAGATGATCCAGCCCGTCCAGCCGGTCCGTTCGCCGTATGCCGACCCTGACATCGGCGTGGCCGGATCGATCGTTCCTGACATGTGCACGTCCTCTCTTGTTCCCCACCCGGGTTGGGATGGGTTCCGAGGTCGATCGGCCTAACCGTACGACCGGTCCTCGATCTCGGCGTCGGCCAGATGGGATGAAATCGGCCCCTTCGTCGCCGTGTCTGCCCAGTCGCGACGTGCGGCTGATGCGGGACGCCCCAAGCCGAATCAGTGAGCACCTCCACGACTTGCCACCCCTCACGGTGGCACACTGAACGCGCTTCGGCGTCCCGTTCGGCTGGCGAGCGACCCGTCTTGCTGGTCGGCGGACACGCATGTCTGGACGAGTGCCTGCACGCTGGGGAGGGTTCCACGTGCACCAAGTGCGTCATGCCCGCAGATCGCGCGGCTGGGGAATCCTGGCACCGGGAAGCATCGCCGTCGGGCTGGCGCTGGCCGCCTCGACCGCATGCTCGAGCGACGCGGCGAGCGACCCGCCGAGCGAGGCTGCCGACGCGCCCGTCGAGGTCCTGGCGTCGGTGCACGTGCCCGTGCAGGACACTGTCGTCGTCCCCAGTTCGACCGCTGCGGGGCTGGCCGTGGCGACCAGCAGTGCGTTGTACGAGCATTCTCCGATCGTCGTGCTGGCCGCCGAGGGCGACGTCGCGGGGCAGGCCCGCGCAGCGTCGGTCGCCGTCGGCCTCGGTGTACCGCTGCTGCTGGCGCCCTCGTCGACGGACCCGCAGCAGAGCGCTGCGGTCCGCGACGAACTGGGACGCCTCGGTCCCCGGGCGACTCTGGCCGTCGGCGACCAGGCGATGAGCTGGGCGCAGCAGGGCGACCTGGGCGTGCCCGTGGTCGCCGCCCCCACCGATCTCGGACCCCTCGAGGACGCCACGGGCCGCGAGCTGGGCGACGACCAGGCGGTGGCCCCCGACCAGCTCGTCGACGCCGTCGCCGCCCTCGATCCGGACCGGACGCCGCTGCTGGCCGTCGGCACCGCGCCCGCCGGCGCCGGTCAAACCGCGCGCGCCGACGCGAGCGACACCGCGAGCAGCGGGGACAGCGCCGGCCAGTCGTCGAGCACGGCCGATCTCCCACGGGTGGCGCCCGACGCGCCGCTGGACACGCTGCTGGTGCTCGTGGCCCGCGATCCGGCGTCATTGGCGGCGGCTGCGACGGCCCGGGCGAGCGGGGCCCGGCTCGTGGCGGTCTCCAACCCCGACCCCCGTACCGACCCGAAGATCATCGAGGCGCTGGCCGCGGACCCGGCCGGGCAGGTCGTGGCGCTCGGGACGGCCTTCGGTTCGCCGGAGGCGCTGCGCTACCGCCTTGACGTCGCCGCCAGCGGCGTGGAGCTACCCGGCGGCGGGCAGATCCTCTTCCCCGGCCGCCAGATGGTCGCCCTCTACGGTCACCCGGGCTCGCCCGTGCTCGGAACGCTGGGCGAGCAGGGCGTCGACGGCGCCATCGCCCGCGCCCAGCAGCTGGCGGCGGACTACCAGCCGCTCGTGGACGTGCCCGTGGTCCCCGCCTTCGAGATCATCACGACCGTGGCGACGGGCGGCCCCGGACCCGACGGGAACTACTCGTACGAGGCGCCCCTCGACCTGTTGCGGCCATGGGTCGATGCGGCCGGCCAGGCGGGGGTCTATGTCGTGCTCGACCTGCAGCCGGGGCGCGCCGACTTCCTGACGCAGGCCAAGCGTTACGAGGAGCTGCTGGCCCGGCCGTACGTCGGGCTGGCCCTCGACCCCGAATGGCGACTGGGCCAGGACCAGCGCCACCTGTCCCGGATCGGCTCCGTGACGGCCGGTGAGGTCAACACCGTCGTCACCTGGCTGGCGGACCTCACCCGGGCCCACAAGCTGCCGCAGAAGCTGCTGATGCTGCACCAGTTCCAGCCGCAAATGATCAGCGACCGGGAGGCCGTGGACACGAGCCGCGACGAGCTGGCGGTCCTGATCCACGCCGACGGCTTCGGTTCGCCCGGCGCCAAGTTCGAGACCTGGAACCTGATGCACATCAGCCCACCACCGAACGTGTGGTGGGGCTGGAAGAACTTCATCGACGAGGACAGCCCGACGTTCACCCCCGCCGAGACCATGGCCATCGAACCCCGCCCGCTGTTCGTCTCCTACCAGTGACCGTCGGCCGCCGCGGCCATGCGACCAGGACGAGGGCGCCGGCTGCCCTCAGCCGCGATAGCGGTTGGTGATCGGCAGGCGACGGTCCTTGCCGAAGGCCTTGGTCGTGACGCGCACGCCTGGCGGGGTCTGGCGACGCTTGTACTCCGACAGGTCGACCAGCCTGGTGACCCGTTCGACCAGGTCGGGGTCGAAGCCCATCGCCACGAGCTCGGCCCGGGTCCGGTCGTCCTCCACGTAGGCCTGGAGGATGGGATCGAGCACGTCGTACGGCGGCAGCGACTGGTCGTCCCGCTGGTCGGGGCGCAGCTCGGCCGAAGGCGGCTTGGTGAGCACGTTCTCGGGTACGAGGGGACGTCCCGCCCGGGCGTTGCGGTCGCGTGCGAGCGCGTAGACCATCGTCTTGGGCACGTCCTTGATCACCGCGAAGCCGCCGGCGGTGTCGCCGTAGAGCGTCGAATAACCGACCGCCATCTCGCTCTTGTTGCCCGTGGTGAGCACCAGCCAGCCGAACTTGTTGGACAGCGCCATGAGGAGCATCCCGCGGATCCTCGGCTGGATGTTCTCCTCGGTGATGTCGGGCTCCCGCCCGGCGAAGTTGGGGGCGAGCATGTCGAGGAAGGCCGCATGGGCGGGCTCGATCGGGATGACGCGCGACTCGATGCCCAGCTCGGCGCACAGCTTCTCCGCATCGGTCACCGAGTGGTCGGACGAATAGCGCGACGGCATCAGCACCCCGTGGACATGTTCGGGACCCAGGGCGTCGCTGGCGATGAGCGCCACGAGGGACGAGTCGATGCCGCCGGACAGGGCGATGGTGACGTCGGTGAACCCGTTCTTCCGGACGTAGTCGCGAGTGCCGAGCACGAGCGCCTCGTAGACCTCGCGCACCGGCGGCATGACCTCGACCACGGGCGGCCGGCGCGTGTCGGCCGGGTCGGTTACGCGAGGAGACGAGGAGACCTCGACGACCGGCAGCGGCTCGTCGCTGGCCCGGCCCCGGGGATCGAGCAGCCGCTTGCGGAACACCGGCAGCACCTCGACGTCGCCGACCACGGTCAGCTCCTCGAACTGGGCCGCCCGGGCCAGGAGCCCGCCGTTGGGGTCGAACACCATCGACGCGCCGTCGAAGACCAGCTCGTCCTGGCCCCCCACCTGGTTCACGTAGACCAGGGCGCAGGAGGCGTCGGCCGCCCGGGTGGCCAGCATCCGCTCGCGCTCGGCCAGCCGGTTCGCGTAATAGGGCGAGGCGTTGATGTTCACCACCAGCTCGGCCCCCCCGGCCGCCTGGGCCGCGATGGGACCCGTGGGGCTGAACGCGTCCTCGCAGATCGACACGCCCACCCGGACGCCCCCCACGACCACCAGCGGCGACGTGCCGGTGCCGGGCATGAAATAGCGTTGCTCGTCGAACACCGCATAGTTGGGCAGCAGGCGCTTGTGGTAGACGGCCCGCACCTCCCCGAATGCGCAGACGGCGGCCGCGTTGTAGAGGTCGCGGTCGGCGTCCACGAACCCGAGAACCGCCGCGCAGTTACCGCTTGCAGCGGCCACCTGGTCGAGCGCCGCCCGGTTGTCGGTGACGAAGCCGGGCTTCAGCAGCAGGTCCTCGGGCGGGTACCCCGTGAGCGCCAGCTCGGGGAACACCGCCAGGTCGCAGTCCTGTGCCTCGGCGTCGGCGAGGGCGGCGACGATCCGCTCGGCGTTGCCCTCGAGGTCGCCGACCGTCGTGTTGATCTGGCACAGCGCCAGGCGCAGCCGTGTCACGCCATCAAGCGTACGGGCCGCGGTGCAGACTCGGGGTGTGGATCACGTCGACGCCGCCGAGCTAGCCGAGCTGATCGAGCGCAGCGCCGACCCGCTTGCCGTTCGCTCGGCGCTCGACCGCGTAGACGGATCGGTGGGCAAGGCGCTGGCCTCGGATCCCGTGCTCGCCCGCGCCTTCGTGACCACCGTGGCCGCGAGCCGGAGCGCCGCCCGGCTCATCCTCACGGATCCGGGCGCCCTCGCCATCCTGGCCGATCTGGACACGGCTGTGCCCGACGGCACCGATGTCGACCTCGGCGACCTGGTCCGCTGGAAGCGCCTCGAGCAGCTCCGCATCATGGCCCGAGACCTGCTGGGCGTCGACGACCTGGAGACCACGACGGCCGCCCTCGCCCGGCTCGCGGCGGCCGTCCTCCGCGCTGCGGTCCGCATCGCCGAGGCCGGCGACGCGGGCCTGGCCGTGATCGGCATGGGCAAGCTCGGTGGCCGCGAGCTCAACTATGCGAGCGATGTCGACGTGCTGTTCGTCGAGGGCGACGCCCGGCAGGCTCGGAAGGTCCTCGACGTCGCCCGGCGGTGCTTCCGTGTCGACGCCAACCTCCGCCCCGAGGGGCGCGACGGCGCACTGACCCGATCGATCGACGGCTACGTCGCCTACTGGGAGCGCTGGGCGCAGCCCTGGGAGTTCCAGGCGCTGCTCAAGGCGGCGCCCGTCGCCGGCGATCCCGAGGTCGGACGGGAGTGGGCATCGGCGGCGTCCCACGCGCTCTGGGACCGGCGCTTCACTGCCGACGACCTGCGCTCCCTGCGGACCCTCAAGGAGCGGGCCGAGACCGACGTGGTGCGCCGCGGCATGGCCGAACGCGAGGTCAAGCGGGCGCCGGGTGGCATCCGCGACATCGAGTTCGCCGTCCAGGTGCTCCAGCTCGTGCACGGGCGGGCCGACCCCGACCTGCGCTCGCCAACGACGCTGACGGCGCTCGCCGAGATGCGCGCCGCCGGCTACGTCGCTCCGGACGATGCGGACGGGCTGGCCAACGCCTATCGCTTCCTGCGCAGGGTCGAGCACGCGCTGCAGATCGAGGACGAGCAGCAGACGCACACGCTCCCCTCCGATCGCGACCATCGCCGCCGCATCGCCCGCGTGCTCGACTACCGGGGCACGCCGGAAGCGGGCGCCACGGACGCGTTCGACCGCGATCTCGCCCGGCAACGCAACGTCGTCCGGCGGATCCACGAGCGGCTCTACTTCCGCCCCTTGCTGGACGCCCTCGCCGGTGCCGGGCGCATGTCCCCGGATGCGGCCGCCAGCGCGCTGGCGAGCTTCGGGTTCGCCGACGCCGACCGCACGCGGGCGGCCGTGCGCGAGCTGACACGGGGCCTCACCCGGTCGTCGCGCATGATGCAGCAGCTCCTGCCGCTGGTGCTGGACTGGCTGTCGACGTCGCCCGATCCCGACCTGGGCCTCCTGGGCCTGCGGAAGCTCGCGTCGGGCGAGCAGCGCACCATGGAGCTCGCCAACGCGTTTCGCGACAGCCCGGAGGTGGCCCGCCGGCTGTGCCAGCTCCTGGGGACCAGCGGGCTCCTCGGTGACATCCTGGCCGCCAACCCCGATCTGATCGTGCGGTTGGCCGACGTCGACCGGCTGCAGACCCTCGATCATGCCGGCCTGGTGGACTCCGCCGAGCGGGCCCTGGACTGGCGCACCGACGTCCAGGACCGCCAGCAGGCGCTGCGGCGGTGGCGAGGCCGTCACCTGCTGGGTGCGGCGGCCCGCGACGCGTTCGGCGCTGCGGACGTGGCGACGGTGGGGGCCGACCTGGGTGCCCTGGCGGAGGCAAGCGTCGGCGCGGCGCTGGCGTCGCTCGAACCCCGGGTCCCGGTCGCCGTGGTGGCGCTCGGCCGGTTCGCTGGTGGCGAGCTGTCGTACGCCAGCGACCTCGATGTGCTCTTCGTCCACGAGGGCACGACGCCGGCCGACCACGAGGAGGGGCTCAGGGTGGCCGCCGGCCTGATGCGATTCCTGGCGGGCCCCACGCCGGCGCAGCGGATCTACGAGGTCGACGCCGACCTGCGTCCCGAGGGCCGTCAGGGCGCCCTGTCCCGCACCATCGAGGGCTACGCCGCCTACTACGACCGCTGGGCGCTGACCTGGGAGCGACAGGCCATGGCCCGGGCCCGGCCGGTGGCCGGCGACCCGGAGCTCGGGGCGCGCTTCCTGGACCTGTTGGACCGGGTGGTGTGGGGGCGTGCGTTCAGCGGCGACGACGAGCGCGAGGTGCGGCGCATGAAGGCACGCATCGAGCGGGAACGCATCCCCCCGGGCGAGGATCCGGAGTTCCACCTCAAGCTGGGGCGAGGATCGCTGTCGGACGTGGAGTTCACCGTCCAGCTGCTGCAGATGCGGGCGGGCATCCGGGCCCCCTCGACCATGGGTGCGCTCGAACTGTTGTCGTCGGCGGGGGTGGTGGGCGACGACGACGCCGACGTGCTCCGCGCCGCCTATCGCTTCTGCGAGCGCACGCGCAACCGGTGGTGGCTCGTCGGCTCTGCGCCCTCGGCGGTGGATGCGCTGCCCCAGCGGCCGGATGACCTGTCGCACCTGGCCCGCTCGCTCGACACCACCGCGACCCAGCTGCGCGACGAGTACCGGCGGGTGACGCGCCGAGCGCGGCGGGTGGTCGAGCGCCTGTTCTACGGCAAGGCGTGAGAAGATCTCGGCGTCGCCGGCCGTCCGAGCCGCGGAGGGGAAGTGAGGGAATGGCTGTCACGCCGGAGGTGAGGGCGCTGCTCGATGCGATGGAGGCCCTGGGCAACCCACCAATCGAGGATCAGACGCCCCCGCAGGTGCGGGAGGCCTACGGCCAGTTCAGCGCCCTGGCCAGCCGGGCGGAGATGGCGTCCGTGACCGACCGGACGTGTCCCGGGCTCGGCTGTGACGTGCCGGTCCGGGTCTACGTGCCCACGGCCGAGCCCGGGCCGAGGCCGGTGCTCGTGTACTTCCACGGCGGCGGCTGGGTCATCGGCGACCTCGAGAGCCACGACGCAACGGTCCGCGCCCTGGCCGCAGCCAGTGGCGTGACCGTCGTGGCCGTCGACTACCGGCTGGCGCCCGAGCATCCGTTCCCGGCGGCGGTCGACGACTGCCTGGCCGCCGTGCGCTGGGCAGCCGACCCTGCGATCGCCGCTGAGCTGGACATCGATCCCGCCCGGATGGCCGTCGGTGGCGACTCGGCCGGCGGCAACCTGGCGGCCGTGGCGGCCCAGCAGCTGCGCGACACCGGCCCGCCGCTGCGGTTCCAGCTGCTTGTGTACCCGGCAACCGAGATGGACTTCTCGCATCCGTCGATCGACGAGAACGCCGACGGCTACTTCCTCACCAAGGCCGACATGATCTGGTTCCGTGGCCACTACTGCTCCGGCGAGGACTGGAGCGACCCCCGCATGTCGCCACTGCTCGCC
>JBKOUY010000004.1:0-3672 GCA_046723645.1 Actinomycetota bacterium
CGCCGGCGGCGGCCACGCCGGTGCGCCGGGCCAGGAGCCCGCGCACGGTCTCGCCGTGCGTGGGCCAGGCCTCCTGCGGCAGGTAGCCGACGGTGGCGGACGGCGGCGCGAGGCGCACGCGGCCGGACTCCGGCGATCGGAGGCCGGCGAGCGTCCGCAGGAAGGTGGACTTGCCCGAACCGTTGGGCCCCACCAACCCGAGGCGGTCCCCCGGGGCGACGATCAGCTCGACGCCGTCTAGGAGCGGGTCGGGCCCGGCGGCGACGGACAGGCCGCGGGCGATGAGGGTGGCGAGGTGGGAAGACACGGCACTCCAGGAGCGTGACGGGGTCGGGACGCGTCGGAAGCCGTGGCCGCTACATCGCCGCACACGATAGGACCCCGGACCGCGCGCGCCACCAGGGGTTTCCGGGCCTCGCCGGACCGCAGGGCTAGGGTGCGGCCACGTGAGTGCCGAAGACCGAGAGCGGGCAGCAACGACCGTTCGGGTCGGCGTCTTCGGGGCCGGTGGGCGCATGGGCAGCACGGTGTGCCAGGCGGTCGAGGCCGACCCCGACCTCGAGCTCGTGGGCGCCGTCGACCCTTACCATTCGGGGCTCGACCTGCGGCACGCCACCGGCGTCGACTCCGACGTGCAGATCGATCCCGACCCCACCGCGCTGCTCGGGGTGGACGTGCAGGTGGTGGTCGACTTCACGACGCTCGACGCCTGCCGCGCCAACCTCGCCTGGGCCGCCGAGCACGGGGTGCACGCGGTCGTGGGCACGACCGGGTTCACGCGGGAGGACTACGACCGCGTGCGGAGCTCGTTCACCAGCAGCAACTGTGTGATCGCGCCCAACTTCGCCATCGGCGCCGTGCTCATGATGCGCTTCGCCGAGCTGGCGGCGCCGTGGTTCGAGTCGGCGGAGATCATCGAGCTGCATCACGACCAGAAGATCGACGCGCCGTCGGGCACCGCCGTGCTGACGGCGCAGCGCATGGCCGCGGCGTCGGCCGAGTGGGGCGACGATCCCACCAGCAAGGAGGTGCTGCCCGGCGCCCGTGGTGCCGCCGGTGCCGGGGGCATCCCGGTCCACTCGGTGCGCCTACGGGGCCTCGTCGCCCACCAGGAGGTGCTCCTGGGCACAGCCGGGCAGTCGCTGACCGTCCGCCACGACAGCTATGACCGCTCCAGCTTCATGCCCGGCGTCCTCCTGGCCGTCAAGCAGGTGGCCAACAGGCCGGGGCTGACCATCGGGCTCGACGCGTTGCTCGGGCTGTAGCAACCCGGGAGGGGAGACCGTGCTCGAGGCGCGGAACATCTGGGACCTGATCGTGCGGCGGGCCGAGCGGACGCCCGAGCGCGAGCTGGCGGTCGACGAGACCGGCCGCCGGATCACGTTCGGCGCTTACCGGGACCGGGCGGAGCGGGTGGCCGCCGGCCTGGCGCGGGACCACGCGGTGGGCGAGGGCGACGTCGTGTCGTGGATCCAGCCGTCGTGGATCGAGGCCATGGTGCTATTCGGTGCCCTCCGGCGGCTCGGCGCCGTCCAGAACCCGATCATCCCGATCTACCGCGAGCGGGAGGTCGGGTTCATCGTCCGCCAAGCGGAGCCGGCGTTGATGCTCGTGCCCTCGGAGTGGCGGGGCTTCGGCTATGCGGCGATGGCCGGCGCCGTGACCGAGGGGACCAAGACGCGGGTGGTGGTGGCTGACCGGGCCCCCGAGCGCTCGCTGCCGGAGGGCAACCCCGCCGCCCTCCCCCCGCCACCCGACGACGACGTCGATGGCGTCAGCGGCGGCAGCGGCGACGACGTCCCCGTTCGCTTCATCTACTACACGTCCGGCACCACCGCCGAGCCGAAGGGCGCCCGCCACGGCGACCGGTCCCTGCGGGCGGCGTCGCTGGGCATGGCGCAGCGCCTGCACCTCGCCGAGGACGACCGCTTCGCGCTGGTGTTCCCGTTCACGCATGTGGCCGGTGGCCTGTACATGTACGCGGCGATGGCCTACGGGTTCATGCTGGTGCTCGACGAGGCGTTCGATCCCGGCACCACCCCCGACTTCCTGCGGCGAGAGCGGATCACCCAGGGCGGCGCCGGCACCTTCTTCCACCAGGTGTACCTGCAGGTCCAGCGGGCGCTCCCCGAGGGCGAGCGGCTGTTCCCGCATGTCCGGACGTTCCCGGGCGGGGGCGCCCCCAAGCCGCCGAGCCTGCACTACGACCTCAAGGCGGCGTTCGGCGTCGGAGTGGTCTCGGGCTACGGGCTGACCGAGGCCCCCGTCCTCACCATGAACGACGCCGGCGACGACGACCCGACGCTGGCAACCACCGAGGGCCGGGCGGTGGACGACACCCGCCTGCGCATCGTGCGCGCCGACGGGTCGGAGGCCGAGGCGGGGGAGGAGGGCGAGGTGCGCGCGCGGGGCCCGCAGGTCACACTCGGCTACCTCGACCCGGCGCTCGATGCCGACGCATTCGACGACGACGGCTGGTTCCGGACCGGCGACCTGGGCCGGCTGGACGAGCGAGGCAACCTCACGATCACCGGGCGGCTGAAGGATGTGATCATCCGCAAGGGCGAGAACATCCCGGCCAAGGAGGTCGAGGACCTGCTGTTCACCCACCCCAAGGTCGCCGACGTGGCCGTGATCGGCCTGCGTGACGCGGAGCGCGGGGAGCGTGCGTGCGCCGTGGTCGTGCCCGCTGCAGGGCAGGAACCCCTGGGCCTCGCGGAGATGACGGCCCACCTGCTCGAGGCCGGGCTCATCACCCGCAAGCTGCCCGAACAGATCGAGGTGGTGGACGCCCTACCGCGGAACCCCTCGGGCAAGATCCTCAAGTTCGAGCTCCAGGCCCGATTCCAGGACTGATCGGATTCCTGCCGCGGGATCGGTGGCCCCAGCCACCATTTCCGCGGCAGGAATTTCGCCGGGTGCCACTGTCACGGCTCAGCCGATGCGCGTGACGGGCGACGTGCCGCAGAGCGCGGCGAGCGTGCGCTTGAGCCCCGAGATCCCGGCGAGGGCACCGACCCGGTGGCCGTTGATCAGCTCGCGCTGGCAGACGCCGTCCCCCTCCCACGCCTGGGCGCAGCCGGCGGGGTCGACGTTCGCCAGCGCCAGGATCGCGCCGCTGCAGCCCATCGCCCGACCCTGAAGCAACACCGAGGCGCTGCCGGTGTAGAGGCCGACGGGCAGCGCGGCGGCCTCCAGGGCCAGGCGCACCGGATCGCCGGTCGAGTCCTTGAGGCCGGCGATGGGCAGCTCGGGGAGCAGGTCGACCGGGATCCCCGGCTGCGACGCCGTGGGGAAGTGGTAGCCGAGGACGGGGACGTCGACGGTGCCGGCCACCGCCTCGTAGTAGGCACGGGGGTCGTCCACGCCGGGAGGCGACAGCGCCAGGAGGGCATCGGCGCCATCGCCGGCTGCCCGCTGCGACAGGGCCACGGCCTGCCGGGTCGACGGCGCGCCGGTCCCCGCCAGCACTGGCACCCGACCGCCGACGGCGTCGCGCACGGCGAGGAGCAGCGCCGAGCGCTCCTCGGGCTCGAGCGTTGCCGCTTCGCCGGTCGAACCGGACACGACGACGCCCCGGACGCCGGCATCCAGCAGCCGCGCGGCGTGGGCGGCGGTCGCCGGGGCGTCGAGGCCCGCATTCCGGTCGAAGAGGGTCACGAGCGCGACGCC
>JBKOUY010000239.1:0-19361 GCA_046723645.1 Actinomycetota bacterium
GTGTCCGCCCGCGAGATGACCCGCCGTCATCGTCGCCGTGGTCGGAAGTAGACCGGACGTCTATTAGCCAGCGGGTAACGGGCCGGTGTAGGCGCCGTTACCGGGGCGGCGCTACTCCCCCAGGGCCTTGTTCACGGCCGCGGCGAGTGCGAAGCACGTGTCGGTGATGCCGCCCTCCGCGTGCGAGGCGATGTCGATCACCACCCGGTTCCACGAGTTCGACCAGTCGGGGTGATGGTCGAGCTTCTCGGCCTCCAGCGCCACCATCGCCATGAAGCCGAAGGCCTCGACGAAGTTGCGGAACTCGATCTCGCGGTGCAGCGCGCCGTCGGCGATGCCCCAGCCCGGAACGTCGGCCAGGCGGGACTCGGCTTCGTCATGGGTGAGCTTGGCCATGGCCCCCATTGTTCACCCCTGCTCGACCACTAGTGGCCGCTCGCGGAAGTTCCGTGGATGGATCTCGCCCGCGAGACGCCACGATGACTTCCGCAAGGGTCCACTAGTGGGCGCTCGCGGACGTTCCGTGGATGGATCGGCGTGTCAGAACCGTCGCTGGCAAGGACGCAGGAGGAAGGCGCAGCCGTAGCTGCGGCGACGACGAGGACGACGTCCAGCGGCGGATCTGGCCGGCGAGACGCCACGATGACTTCCGCGAGGGCCCACTAGGGTCCGGCCATGGCGAAAGGCCCGGTCGAGCTCCTCGCCGGCGTGGTCGGTCCCGAGCACGTGCGGACCGGCGATGCCATCAAGGACGACGACGGCCACGACGAGGCGCTGACCGCTGAGCCCCAGCGGCCGCTGGCGGTGGTCGCACCGGCCTCGACCGAGGAGGTGGCGGCTGTCCTCCGCATGGCGAACGAGCACCGCATGCCGGTGACCGCCCGAGGCGCGGGCACGGGGATGTCGGGCGGCTGCATCCCGCGGCCCGACGGAATCGTCGTGTCGTTCGAGCGCATGAACCGCATCGTCGAGATCGACACCGACAACTTCGTCGCCGTGGTCGAGCCCGGCGTCCAGCTCGACCAGCTCGACGCCGAGCTGGCGCCGCTGGGACTCGTGTACCCCGTCTACCCCGGCGAGTACAGCGCCAGCCTCGGTGGCAACGTCGCCACCAACGCCGGCGGCATGCGGGCCGTCAAGTACGGCGTCACCCGCCACCACGTTCTCGGCCTCGAGGCGGTGCTCGCCTCCGGCGAGGTGATCCACTCCGGCGGGAAGATCGTCAAGGTCTCGACCGGCTACGACCTGACGCAGCTCATCATCGGGTCGGAGGGCACGCTGGCGCTGGTCACCAGGGCCTACCTGAAGCTCCACCCGCGCGCACGGCACCAGGCCACGGTGCTGGCGCCCTTCACCACCCTGGAGGCCGTCACCGGCGCAGTGCCCAAGATCCTGGCCAGCGGGGTGGGCCCGCTGATCCTCGAGTACATCGACATGCTGACGATGGCCGCCGCCACCGCCTACGTGGGGATCGACCTCGGCATCCCGGACGACGTACGCGAGGCGGCGTTCGCCTACCTGGTGGTGGCGCTGGAGAGCAGCCACGTCGACCGCCTGGAGGCCGACACCCACGCCGTGTCCGAGCAGCTGTCCGCGCTCGGCGCGATCGACGTCTATGTCCTGCCGCCCGGCGCGGCGGCCTCGCTGATCGACGCCCGGGAGAAGGCGTTCTGGGTGGCCAAGGCCAACGGAGCCGACGACATCATCGACGTGGTGGTGCCCCGGGCCGCGGTGCCGGCGTTCATGACCCGGGTCGGCGAGCTCGCCGCCGAGCACCAGGCGTGGATCGCCGGGTGCGGCCATGCCGGCGACGGCAACGTCCACATGGGCGTGTTCCAGCGGGACCCCGAGGTGCGCCACCGGCTCCTCCACGCGCTGTTCGAGGCCGGCATGGCGCTCGGCGGCGCCATCTCGGGCGAGCACGGGCTGGGCACCGAGAAGACGCCCTACTTCATGGAGCTCGAGGACCCGGCGAAGATCGCCCTCATGCGGCGCATCAAGGCGGCATTCGACCCCAACGGGATCCTCAACCCGGGCACGGTCTTCGACGAGGGTTGAATGAGCGATCCACGCACCCACACGCATCGACCTGAGGCAATGTCGAACGGTCCGCCGCAGTCGAGGCAATCACGAAGGGCAACCGTGCGTCATTGCCTCGGCCCTGCCGCAACGATCGCTATTGCCTCGGGTCAAGGCCCGCACGAGGGACGACGGACATGACCGAACCAACTGAGGGCGACGAGACCACCGCCCCCGCCGCCGTCAACGGCGCGCAGTCGCTGATCCGCACCCTCGTGGCCTGCGGCGTCGACACGTGCTTCACCAATCCCGGCACCTCCGAGATGCACTTCGTGGCGGCGCTCGACACGGTGCCCGCGATGCGGGGCGTGCTCGGGCTGTTCGAGGGCGTCGTGACCGGCGCCGCCGACGGCTACGCCCGGATGGCCGGCCGCCCCGCTGCCACGCTGCTGCACCTCGGACCGGGGCTGGGCAACGGGCTGGCCAACCTGCACAACGCCCGCAAGGGGCATGTGCCCGTGGTCAACATCGTCGGGGACCACGCCACGTATCACAAGCAGTACGACGCCCAGCTCGAGTCCGACATCGAGACGGTGGCCCGCAACGTCTCCGCGTGGATCCGGCGATCGGAAGCCACCGCGGCGGTCGGCCGGGACGCGGCCGAGGCCGTCGCGGCGGCGCTCGGACCTCCCGGCCAGGTGGCCACGCTGATCCTGCCCGCCGACGTCAGCTGGTCGCCGGGAGGCGCGGTAGCCGAACCGGCCCGCCCAGCACCCACACAGGCCGACGCCAATCCCGACGCCGACGTCGTCGATGCCGTCGCCAAGGCGCTGCGATCCGGCGAGCCGGCGGGACTGCTCCTCGGCGGCACCGCGCTGCGAGAGCCGGGGCTGGTGGCCGCCAGCCGCCTCGCCAACGCCACGGGCGCCCGGCTCCTGGCCGAGACGTTCCCGGCGCGCCTGGAGCGGGGGGCCGGCCTGCCGCCCATCGACCGCCTGGCGTACCTGGCGGAGTTCGCCAGTGCCCAGCTCGATGGCCTCCGCCACCTGGTGGTGGTCGATGCCAAGGCCCCGGTGAGCTTCTTCGCGTACCCGGGCAGGGACAGCTACCTGGTTCCGGCCGGCTGTGAGGTGCACCTGCTGGCGGCACCGGGCGACGACGCCGCGGGTGCTCTGGAGGCGCTGGCCGAGCTGGTCGGCGCCCCGCCCGACGCCGCCACCCGGCAAGCGGCGGACCGGCCCGACCTCCCGACCGGGGCGCTGACCGCCGAGGCGGTCGCCCGTGCCCTGGGCGCGCTGCTGGCCGAGGGCGCCATCGTGTCCGACGAGGGCAACACCTCGAGCCTGTTCGCGCCTGGGCTCACGGCCGGCGCCCCCCGCCACGACTGGCTGACGCTCACCGGGGGCGCCATCGGCCAGGGCATGCCGGTAGCGACCGGTGCGGCCGTCGCCTGCCCCGACCGCAAGGTGATCAACCTGGAGGCCGACGGCAGCGCGCTGTACACCATCCAGTCGCTGTGGACCCAGGCCCGCGAGGGCCTCGACGTCGTGACGATCGTGTTCAACAACCGCTCCTACGCGGTCCTCAACATGGAGCTCAACCGCGTGGGGGCCGAGGCCGGGCCGAAGGCGAAGGAGCTGCTCGACCTGTCCCGGCCGGACATCGACTTCGTGGCCATCTCGGATGGCCTCGGCGTCCCGGCCAGCAGGGCGACCACGGCCGAGGAGCTGTCGGACCAGCTGGCGCGGGCCCTCGCCGCTCCGGGCCCGGTGCTCATCGAGGCGATGGTTCCGCCCATCATCTGACGGGGCGCAGCGGCCGCCCGCGGTCGGGGCACACTTCGTCCGCAACCCACGGGGGTCGTACAGTCACTCGACGCGTGCCCGAGGTGATGACGATCCTGCTGGCCGACCTTCCGCTCGGACCGGGAGACTCGCCCGACCACGGCGGTTGGGGGCTGCTGGACGAAACCGTGGCCGGCGTCGGCGGCGTCGTCTTCGAGCGGACCGTCGACCTGGCGCACGGCAATGCCGGCGCAACTGCGCTGGCGGCGTTCCACATCGCCGCGGACGCAGCCACGGCCGCCGTGCGCCTCGTTCAGGCGCTGCCCCCCGCCGGAACCGCGACGCGACCCGGGCGCCGCCCCGTGCGGATCGCGCTCTGCACGGGCGAGGTCGATCCGACCGACGACGGCTACCGCGGCTCCGCCGTCGAGCGGGCCCTCCAGCTGTCCGCGCTCCCGGTCGACGCCACGATCCTGGTTGCAGCGTCGACCGCCGTCATGATCAGCCACGCGTTGCCGCGGGGCGCCGACCTGGTGGACCTCGGTGGCCTGGCGGTCAGCGAGCACCGCGACGAGCGCGTCCACGAGCTCCGGCTGCCGGCCGCCGACGGGAACGGCGTTCCCCCAGACGACGCCGGCGCTTCGAATCTCGGATGGGCGCGGCGCGCCGCAGCCGGGCTGGTTGTTGGCCGCGACGGTCCCGTCGAGCTGTTGGAGGGGGCGTGGGAGCGGGCGGGGCGAGGCGAGCACCTGATGGTGGTGGTGTCCGGCGACCCGGGCATCGGCAAGACCACCGTGGCCGCCGAGCTCGCGCTCCGGCTCCACGCCACGGGCGCCCTGGTGCTGTACGGCCGCTGGGACGAGGAGGCGCTCGCCCCCTATCAGGCGATCCGTGAGGCGCTCGGGACCTACGCCGCAGCCAGTCCCAAGCCGCTCCTGCGCGCCGACCTGGCCAGCCACGCCGAGGACCTCGCGCGCCTCCTCCCCGACCTCGGCGCCCGCATCGGCGGCGTGCGGGCCGCCCTGGTCGACGATCCCGACGCGGAGCGCCGGCGCCTCTTCGACGCCATCACGCATTGGTTGGGTGCGATCGCGGGGCGGCATCCCGTCCTGCTGGTGCTCGACGACCTGCAGTGGGCGGAGCGCTCGTCGCTTCTGCTGCTCCGCCACGTGCTCGATGCCCCCCCGGATGCCCCCGTGCTCGTGGTCGTGACACTGCGCGACGGCGACGTCGAGGGCATGGGTCCCCTGCACACGCTGGGCCTGTTCGAGGCCGGGGAAGACGTCGAGCGCCTCGAGCTCAGCGGCCTGCCGCCATCGGCGATCGAGCGGCTGGTCTCCCAGGCGCTGGGTCGCCCGGTCGACGACGAGGAGGCGCGCATCGCCCGCTGGATGGCCGACGAGACGGCGGGCAACCCGCTGTTCGTGCAGGAGATCCTGCGCGGGCTCGACGTCGCGGACCCCGGCGGCTCGCTCCGTGCCGTGCGCGAGCGGCTGCCCGAGCGGCTCCACGACGTCGTCCGATGGCGACTGGACCGGCTCGACCCCCAGGTCGGCGACGCGCTGGCGGCGGCGTCGATCATCGGCGAGGAGTTCGGCCTCGACGTCCTGGCGGCGAGCCTCGACCGGCCCGCCGTCGACGTGCGCAGCAGCCTCGACGACGCGGTCCATGCCGGGCTGGTCCGGGACGCCGCGGACGAACGGCTCGCCTTCGCGCACGCCGTCGTCCGCCGCACGCTGCAGGACGCCCTGCCCACCAGTCGCACGGCGGAGCTCCACCGCCGCATCGCCGATGTGCTCGCCGACGGGGCGGGGGACGGGTCGTCCGCACCGGCGATCGCCCACCACTACCTGAACGCGGCGAACGCCCACCTCGCCGCTCGCACCGCATCCGACACGACCCCCGTCGCCCCCGAGGCGGCCACGGCGGTCGCCCTCGCGGTCCGTTGGGGCCGCGCCGCCGCCGACCAGGCCCGACGCGAGACGGCCTTCGAGGGTGCCGTCTGGTTCCTGGGGCGCGTGGTCGACGTGCACGACCGCGGCGCCGGGGACGACGTGCTGGCCTGCGAGCTCCGCCTCGAGCTGGCCGAGGCGCACGATCGCGCCGGCGAGTTCACGGCGCGCGACCGCCGGCACCTGGAGGCCGCCGAGCTGGCCCGGGCCCTCGACCGCACCGACCTTTTCACGCGGGCCGCGCTCGGCTACGGAGGACGGCTCCCGGCGGCGACGCTGCCCAACCCCACGGCCCGGAGCCTCCTCGAGGAGGCGCTCGCCCGGCTGGCCCCGAGCGACAGCCGCTCGCGGGCGCTGGCGCTGGCGCGGCTGGCCCATGTGGTCACGCTCGCAGCCCCGCATGCCGAACGGCGGGCTGAGTCCGACGAGGCCGTGGCCATGGCGCGCCGGCTCGACGCCCCCGTCGTTCTGGCATCGGTGCTGGTGTCGCGCAGCCTGGCGCTCGACGGGCCCGACGACGTCGACGAGCAGCTGGAGCTCGGCGAGGAGGTCATGGCCATCGGGCGACAGACAGGCGACCCGGACCTGGTGCTGCAGGGCGCGCGGGCCCGGATCCAGGCGCTGTTCGTCGTCGGCAGGCACGCCGAAGCACAGATCCTGGCCCGCGAGCTGACGGCCCTGGCCCACGAGGTACGCCACCCGGACCACCTGCGCATTGCGTCGATGTGGGCGACGATGTGGGCCGTCATCGAGGGCCGGTTCGACGAGGCCCAGGCCCGGGCCGACGCGCTCCGTGACGAGCTGCGCGCCGCCGGCCACTCGCAGGCCCAGCACATGAGGGTGGCCCAGACGCTCGTGCTGCGGCTGTTGCACGGCGGCGTCGAGGCGATGCGGCCGCTGGTCGAGGCCATCCGCCGGCCCGCGTCTGTCAGCCTCAACGGCTGGGCCCTCCTGACGTGGCTGGAGGCCGGTAGCGGCAACGTCGCCCGGGCCGAGGACCTCCTCGACGAGGAGGACCCGGCGCAGCTCGCCTCCCAGGACCGCGGCTACCGATGGCGCCCGACGGTCATCGGGGCGGCTGCGGCGGCGTCGCTCACGGGCCACCGGGGATGGGCCAGCGCGGCGCACGAGGCGCTGCGCCCCTACGCCGGCCAGAACGCCGTGATGGGGTATGCATCGTTCCTCGGCGCGGTGGACCATCACCTGGGCACGCTCGACGCGACACTGGGCCGCGGCGAGGCGGCCACCGACGAGCTGGAGGCCGGCCTGGAGCGGCACCGGGCCCTCGGCGCCCGACCGTTCGTGGCGCTGTCAGCCCGCTGGCTGGCCAACGTGCTGGTGGAGCGGGACGGGCCGGGCGACACCGACCGCGCCTTGTTGCTGCATGCGGAGAGCCTGGCGCTCGAGGAGGAGCTGGGGCTGGCGTCGCTCCCCGCCGCCCATCCCAAGCTGGGTCGGGACTGAGACCGGCGGGCCCGGCGGCAGGCCGGCGATCAGCGGTTGTACCGGTCGAGGTGGCCGCTGACCAGGGGGAACACGTCGGCGGCGGCGTCGCGACCGATCAGGGCGTCGAGATGCGCGTAGCCGGGCAGGACCACACGCTCGTACAGCGCCGGATCGTTGACCTCCTGCAGCCAGCGGAGGGTCCGGAGGCTGCCCTCGGGGCGGAAGATCTGGTTGCGCTCGCCCTGCACCAGGAGGATCGGGATCCGCAGGCGCTCCGGGTGGCCGACGTAGCTGTCTGCACCGTCGGCGGCCACCACCTTGCGCGCCTTCATGATGACGGCCAGGTGGTCGAGGGCCCGCAGGTTGCCGACCCCGAACATGTTGTCCAGCCGCTCGTGGGTGAGGTCGTTGAGCTGTTCGTGGGCATGGGTGCAGCCGTAGATGGCGTTGATCCATCGGCACACCGGCTTGCCGCACCGCTCCCCCTCCGGCATCGGCACCGCTCGCAGCCCGAGATCCAGGAGCTTGCGGACCACGGAGCCGCCCGTGAACGGCGCCACCCTGTCCAGGCCCAACCGGCCCAGGAGCAGGCCGACCCCGAGCGCCGCCTTGGCGCGGTTGAGCAGCGACGTGACCGGATGCAGCGTGAACTGCATGCACACGGCGGAGCGCACGTCGGGGATGCTCCCCGAGGCCAGCGCCATCATCAGCGACGCCGATCCGACGCAGTGGCCCACCGCCTGCACACTCGACGCCCCGGTCACCCGCAGCACCTCGGTCACGGCCGCGGGCCAGTCAGCGGTGGCGATGTCGTCGAGCGTGAACGATGTGCGCGACGAGGGCAGGTCGATCCCGGCCCGGTAGTCGAACAGCCACACGTCGTAGCCCTTGGCCACGAAGTGTTCCGTGAGGTTGGTGTCGATGGTTCCGCCGATGAACGACATGGCCGACATCCCGAACCCCGGAGCGAGCAGCACGGGCCCGCGACGCCCGCCCTCGTAGCGAGTCAACCGCAGCCATGCACCGTCGCCCACGTCACTGCCCTCGTGCCACCCGCCGTCCCGGTCGCACCAGCGTGGCTCCGCCGCGGGCAACCTGAGGCGTCGGGTGCCGTCGCCGGTGGGCGGGACCGGGACGGGGGGCGCGGCCGGGAAGTGTCCGACCCCGTCGAGCGGCCCGCCGTACACGGAGCCCAGCGAGCGCAGGAACCGCGTCGAGAACCGGGCCAGCCACCGCGCTCGCTCGAGCGACCCGTCGACACCGGACACCCGCATGGTGCTGAGCTGGCGGGCGAAGTCGGGGGCGGTCAGGCGCATGACGCCGGCGGCCACCACGCCCTGCCCGGGGCCACCGGTGATCGTCACGTAGAGCGTGGTCGTGTCGGCCCACGCGTCGAACCCGGAGCGGTCGTGCAGGTACTTGATGCCCTCGAAGCCGAATTCCCCTCCGTCCTCTGCCACGAGGCGCATCGCGTAGCGCATGTGCCACGTTTCGACGTGGGTGCGATCCTCCTGCATCAGGCGGAAGGTCCCGTCCACAACGCGGAGGCGCTGCGGCGACAGCACCGGGGCGATCACGGTGCCTGACAGGCGGCCCGGCATCGCCGGATCGCGGAGCAGCGCCTCGAGGTCGTCGATGTTCACGGTCAGGACGAACTCCAGCCGCGTGCCCTCGGCCCGCCCCCGCTGTTCGCCGGCGACGGGGTCGCCGTCGATCGATGGCGCGGCCCAGCCCACCATCCGCTCGGTGAAGGTCACGCCCGGCCGTCGGAGGGGAGGCGCCGGGGGCCGGGGGGTCGGAACGGGGCCCCGTTCGCGCCAGCCGCGGTCGGCGGCCAGGAGGTCCGACGCGCGCTCGGCCAGCGCCGAGATGGTGAGGAGCGGGTTGACGGCCAGGGGGCGCGGCACCACGGCGCCGTCTGCCACCACGAGGCCATCATGGACCTCGCCGTTCGCACCCGTGAACACCCGGCCCGCGTGGTCGACCACCCCCCGCTCACCGTCGTCGCCCATGGGGCAACCACCGAGGGGGTGGACGGTCAGCAGCGACTTGTTGAACAGCGGCGTCGACAAGGGATTGCCGACGAACGTCGCGCCCAGGGAGGCGCTCATCTTCTGGAGCACCTCCGCGTTGCGGTCGAACACGGGGCGGTCGCCCGCACCCACCCAGTCGACCTGCACCGTGTCGCCCTCCAACCGCAGCCGGCCGTCGCCCGCGTCGTCGCTCATGACGAGGTACGTCAGCGTGTCGTCGGCGGCACCGCCGCGCCGGGCGAGGACCCGCCGGGGGTTACGCCGGAGCCGGCGCGACACACGGCGGGCGAACGCACGCAGACCACCGGCACCGCCGGCCTCGGACGCCACCGCCAGGGCCGCCGGCATCAGCGGCCTGAGCGCGCCGGGGATGGCGCCCTCCTCCACGAGCAGCGCGCGAGACCGGTCGGCGGTGAGGTCGACCATGCCGGTGATGCACGGTCCCACGGTTGTCTCGGGGGTTGGATGGCGGCGGCCGGTGCCCAAGCCGCGAACCGGGACCTCCGCGTCGTAGCCGAACGCCAGGACGTCGCCGTTGCCGCTGAACCGTGACCCCAGGCGGGGCGAGACGGCCAGGCCCTCGCTGCGGGACCGCATGAGGATCTGGGTAGAGCCGAGCGTGCCGGCCGCCAGCACGACCACGTCCGCGAACACGAAGGAGGCCGGCGCGCCGAGGCGGTGCCGCCCGTCGCCGGGCGCGTCGAACGTGACGATCCAGCCACGTCGTCCCCCGAGTGCGGGGCGGACGGTGCGCACCGGCGTCTCGCAGAAGATCTCCGCACCGTGGGCCACGGCGTCGGGGAGGTAGTTCACGAGCACGGTGTTCTTCGCGTTGTGGTTGCACCCGCTGACGCAGTCGCCGCACAGGGTGCAGGCCTCCTGGTGGACGCCGGCGGCGTTGACGCCCGCCTCGAACGTGACGTTGATCTGGGGGCGCTCGATGGTCGCCGAGACACCCTCGGCGGCGAGCCCGAGGGCGACGAGCTTGGCGGGTCCGGGCCATTCGTCGGGGTACGGCGTCGAGCCGAGCATCCGCTCCGCGCGCTCGAAGTAGGGGGCGAGCTCGTCGCTGCCGGAGCCCCGCAGCTCGGTCGGCCAGCGCTCGTCGTCGAAGACCCAGGCCGGCGGGCGCAGCGCGACGCCGGCGTTGATCAGCGACGTACCGCCCAGGCCGCAGCCCACCATGACGCTGACCTCGTCGTCGGCATGGAGCTCGAACAGCGCGGAGCGGGGACCGATGCGGCGGCGGGGCGTGCGGACCTGGACCTGGCGCGCCGCCCGCCATGGCGTGTCCGGATAGTCGCCGGGGCGGAGCTCTCGCCCCCGCTCGAGCACGCACACCGACCGCCCCAACCGGGCCAGTCGGGACGCGGCGATCGAGCCGCCGTAGCCGCTGCCGACGACCACGACCTCGTAGCGCTCGCGTAGGCGGTCGAGCGGGAGCGACAACCTCGCCTCCCGCTCCACGGCCGCTCGGGCGGCGGCCTCGTTCTCCTGTATCACCGTCCCCGGGCCTTTCTATGTGTTGCCTGCTGCCTGTCCTGCACGGTCGCGCAAGTGGGCCGGCCCCGCCGCAGGCCGGCCCACTGCCGGGGTGCATCCGCCGTGTTCACCCCTGGCCCCGCCACGAATTTCCGCCGCAACGTGTCGGGGGGGATGGCACGTGGTTGCTCCGTGGCGGTCATGGTGCACGCGGCCGCGCAACATCCGCGCAACGCCAACTGATGAACGCCCGGCAAACGCCCCACTCCTATACATGACCTGGGCTTTCAGGGTGACAGACTCGTTGGGGAGGAGGCACGTGCGTCTCGAGGTCACGCTCATCGGCGACATCACGCTCGGGGGCGAGAGCGAGGAGACCCGGCGGTCGCTGCCGGGAGGGAACGCCCGGGTCACCCTGGCGCTGCTGACGATAGAACGCGCCGAGGGCGTCACGTCGGAGCGCCTCGCCGAGGTGCTGTGGCCCGACGGCCTGCCGGCGACCTGGCGCTCGGCGTTGCGCATGACCATGAGCCGCGTCCGATCGTTCCTCAAGGAGGCGCTGGGGCCCACGGCACCGGATCCCATCGTGGCCCAGGGCGGCCGCTACCGGTGGCAGCTGCCCGACGACGTATCGCTCCAGGTCGACGCCGAGGACGGCGACCGGCTCCTGGCCGCCGCCCGCGGGGCCCTTGCCTCCGGCGACCACGCCGCCGCCTATCGGGACGCAACGCGCGCCGCCGACCGGCTCCGGGGCCCATTCCTGGCCGGGCGTCACGGGCCCTGGGTCGACGAGCAACGCGACCGGCTGTCGGACCTGTTGGTGGCGGCGCTCGAGGCCGCAAGCGTGGCGGCGGCGGCCAGCGGTGACGCGGCCGCGGCGCTGGCGCTCGCCGACGACGCCGTCGAGCGCGCCCCTCTGCGGGAGAGCGCCCACCGCGCCCGCATGGGCGCACACGCCGCCGCCGGCAACCGCGGCGAGGCCCTCCTCGCCTACCAGCGCCTGCGCCGCGTCCTGGCCGACCAGCTCGGGGTCGACCCGGACGCCGAGACCGAGGCGGCGTACCTACAGCTGTTGGGGCCGGCGGCGCCGGCGCGTCCGACCCGAACGGGGATGGGCGCGGGCGTGGCCGAGGCCACCGATGCGGGCGGCGGGGCCGCATCGCCGCCACCGTTCGTCGGTCGCGACGCGGAGCTGGCGGCGCTCGACGCTGCGTGGGACCGCGCCGCGACCGGCGCCCGCCACGTCGTCGTCGTGACCGGGGAGGCGGGCATCGGCAAGACCCGCCTGGCCACGGAGGCGGCCCGGAGGGTCTCGACGCAGGGCGGGCTGGTGCTGTTCGGACGCTGCGATCAGGAAGCGATCGTGCCGTACCAGCCGATCGTCGAAGCGCTCGACGGCTACGTCGCAGCCACGCCGGCCGACGAGCTCCCGCCGCTGGACGAGGCGGCCCGCGCCGAGCTGGCCGCCGTGCTGCCGTCGCTCGACGGGCGCCTCGCCGGCCGCAGCGGCCCCGATGGGCGAGCGCGCCTGTTCGACGCCGTCACGGCCCTCGTGGCGTCGGCCGCGGCCGATCGGGCGGTCCTACTCGTGCTCGACGACCTGCAATGGGCCGACGACGACACCCTGCTGCTCGTTCGCCACCTCCTACGGCGCGCCGGCGACGCACCGGTGCTGGTCGTCGCCGTCTCGCGGGACCACGACGTCGCCCCGGGCAGCGTCCTGGGCGACGTCATCCATGCCCTCGACCGAGACGGCTGGGTGCGCCGCCTGCCGCTGGGAGGGCTCGACGAGGCCGACGTCCGGGCCCTCGTGCGGCGAACCGTCTCGACCCCCCGCGATCAGGTGGCGCTCACGCGCCGGCTGATGGCCGAGACCGCCGGCAATCCCTTCCTGGTCACGGAGATGCTGCGCACGCCGTTGGACGCGGGCGATGCGCAGATCCCGCTCGGCGTCCAGGAGCTGGTCGCCGGCCGGCTGGGACGGCTCGGCGTCGCGGCCACCGAGCTGCTGCGGGCGGCGGCGGTGGCCGGGTCCCGCTTCGAGCTCGACCTGGTGGCGACGGCTGCGGGCCTCGACGAGGACGCCACCCTCGACGGCCTCGATGCCGCGCTGGCGTCGGGACTCGTCGTCGAGGAGAGCGACGAGCGCTACCGGTTCCCGCACGACATCGTGCGCCGCACCCTCGTCGCCCAGCTGAGCGGGGCCCGGCGCCGCGCCCTGCACGCCCGGTTGGCGGACGCCATCGAGGCCCGGCGCCCGGACCGCCTCGCGGCCTACACGGCCGTCCTTGCGCATCACACGTCTGCGACCGCCGGCCCGCGGGGCGATCAACGAGCGGTGGGCTGGTCACGGGCGGCGGCCGCCCAGGCGACCGCGCGCCGGGCGCTGGTCGAGGCGGTGCGATTGGAGCGCCAAGCCCTCAGCCACCTGCCGGGCGACGACGGCGGCCAGCGGGCCGAGGTGCTCATGGAGCTGGCGATTGCGCTCCTTGCCGCCGGCGATCCCGGCGGGGAATCGACCCTCATCGACGCGGCCGCGGCGGCGCGCCAGCACGGCCGCCCCGACGTGCTCGCCCGCGTCGCCCTGGCGCTGGCCGACCGTGCCGGGGCTCGCCCGGAGCTTCGGACCGATGCCGCCGCCCTCGTGGATGCCGCGCTGGCATCGTTTCGGCCGGCCGACGAAGGGGGCGGGCTCGTGCACGCCCGGCTGCTGGCCCGCGCAGTCGCGCTGGGGGGCTCCCGCGACGGGGCCCGGCGCCCGGGCGACGAGGCCCTGCGCGCCCTGCGCCGGCGGCTCGAGGCCCTCGGTGGTCCGGATCACCTGGACGAGCGGAACGCACTCGCCGGCGACCTGGCCATCCTGGCGGACGCGGCGGGCGATCGCGCCTTGGCGGTCGTGGCCGCCCATGAGCGCGCGATGGCGGCGGCGCTGGCCGGCGACGACGAGTCGGCCCACGCCTGCCTCCGCGTCATCGAGGAGGCTGCGGCCAAGGCCGATGACACGGTCGCCGCGGCGCTGGTGGCGGAGCACGAGGCCGCCCGGGCGGCAATGAGCGGCCACTTCGACGACGCGCTGGTTGCGATCGAGGCCGCCGCCCGCGCCCGCGACGCCCTCGACGGGCCGGAGGCGGCCGCCGTGGTGGCCCGGCGGCATCGGGCGATCGTGGGCTGGATGCGGGGCGCACCGGGGGACGTCCGCACCGAGACCGATCCGCCGGACGGGCCGGACACACGCTGGGACGCCGCGCTCGAGCTCCTCGTCCACGGTCAGTCCGACCGCGCCCGGGTCCTCGCACGCGACGTGGTCACGGGCGTCAGCCCGCTGCCCGCGGGCGACGAGCGGCTCCACGCCCTCGGTGTCCTGGCGATCGTGGCGGCCGACCTCCGCGATCCCGCACTCGTCGACGCGGCCAGGGCCCTGCTGGCCCCGCACGCCGACCTGACGTGCGGCATCGGCTACCGCACCTTCGCCGGCGTCGCCGCGTTCCACCTGGGCCGGCTGGCTGCGGTGTCGGGGGAATGGGCCGACGCCGAGCGCCACCTGGTGGTAGCGCTGCACCGCCACAGCGCGCTCCAGGCCCGGCCGTGGGTGGCGTTCACGCAGCGCGTGCGGGCCGACGTGCTCGAGGCGCGGGGGCGGCCATCGGATCGGGAGTGGGTGACCGTCCTGCGCGGCGAGTCCGGTTGGTTGACGGCAAGGCTGGGGCTCCGCGAGCTCTAAGGGGCCGAGCGGCGCAGCCTCAGGCCAGCGGGTCCGCGAACGGGTCGCCGCCGCCCGGGCCGCCGAACGGATCCTCGATGGCCGGGCGGATGGAGACGGGCTGGCCCTCCTCGGCCTCGCCGGCCAGCTCGGCGCCCAGCATCCCGGCGTAGCCCTGTTCCTCCAGCTCCTCCGACAGCTCGGGCCCGCCGGACCGGACGATCTGCCCCTGCGCGATGACGTGCACCCGGTCGGCCCGGAGCTCGTGCAGCAGCCGGCTGTAGTGCGTGATCGCGAGGACGCCGAGGCCGACCTCGTTGGTGGCGGCCTCCACCCGGCGGGCGCACGCCCGCAGGGCGTCGATGTCGAGGCCGGAGTCGACCTCGTCCAGCAGCGCGATGGCCGGTCGCAGCACGCCGAGCTGCAGCGTCTCGTTCTTCTTCTTCTCGCCGCCCGACAGATCGACGTTCAGCGGGCGGTCGATGAGCCGGGGGTCTAGCGCCAGGCGCTCGGCCTCGGCGCGGATGTCGAGGTCGATCGCGCTTGGGTCGCGCCCCCCGGCCCGGGCGGCCGATTCGAGGAGCGCGTGGAGCGACACGCCCGGCACCTCGGTCGGGTACTGCAGGGCCAGGAACAGCCCGGCCTGCGCCCGCTGCCAGGGCTCGAGCTCCAGGAGGTCGACGCCGTCGAGCGTGACCGTCCCGCCCAGCACCTCGTAGCCCGGCCGGCCCATGACCACATGCGCCAGGGTGGACTTGCCCGATCCGTTGGGACCCATCACCGCGTGCACCTCGCCCGACCTCACCGTCAGGTCAATGCCGCGCAGGATCTCCTTGCCCGACACGCCCGCCCGCAGGCCGGTGATCTCGAGCACGTGTCCGACCTTGGCTGCACCACTCATTCGTCGTCCACCACCACGACTACGTCACCATCCTCGACCTGCACCTCGTAGACGGGCTCGGGCCGGGTCGCCGGCAGGCTCAGCGGCTCTCCCGTTTCGAGCGAGAACTCGCTGCCGTGCTTCCAGCACTCGATCGTCCGCTCCTCGGCGTGCACCTCCCCCTCGGCGAGGGAGATGTCCTGGTGGGTGCAGCGGTCGCCGATCGCGTAGACGTCGTCGCCGATGCGGACTACGACGATGCGTCGCTTGCCGATGTCGAACCGCCGGGCCTCGCCGGACGCCAGCTCGTCGAGGCGGCACAGCCGCTGCCGGATCGCGTGCTCGGGCATCAGGAGGTACGCCTCTCGAACTTCGCCGCCACCGTCCCCCGCAGGACGGGCACCACTGCCGGCACCGGTGCCCGGCCGAGGACCTCGTCGAAGAACCCGCTCACGATCAGCCGCTCGGCCTCGTCGGTGGGGACGCCCCGGCTCTCGAGGTAGAAGCGCTGTTCCGCATCGATGGGCCCGACGGCGGACGCGTGGCTGCAGCGCACGTCGTTGTTCTCGATGACCAGGTTGGGCACCGACTCCGCCCAAGCCCCGTCCGAGAGCTTGACGTTGCGGTTGGTCTGGAACGCATTGGTTCCGCGGGCCTCCTTACCCACGTGGATCATCCCGGTGTAGACGGACCGCGACCGCCCACCGACCGCGCCCTTGAACAGCAGGTTCGACGTGCAGTCGGGGGCGACGTGGTCCTGGAAGGTGCGGAAGTCGAGCGTCTGGTCGCCCTCGCCGAAGTACACGGCGTCCAGCTCGCCGGTGGCGCCCCGCCCGACCATGCGGCAGTCGGTGCGCAGCCGGGTGTAGTCGCCGCCGAAGCCGACGGTTGTGGTGCGGAGGCTGGCCTCGGCCTCGACGCTGGCCACCTGCAGCCCCAGCTGCCAGGTGGCGAGCCCGAGCTGCTGCACCGTCTGGTGGCCCACTCGGGCGGCGCGCCCGACGACGATCTCGGTCACGGGCACGACGAGGCTCGTCTCGGGTCCCGACACCTGGATCTCGAGGACCGACACCTCGCTGTCGTCGCCCGCCTCGACGACCAGCCGGGGGAAGGCAGCGAGCGCGTCGCCCTCGGTCAGGTGGGCCACCACGACGGGGGCGTCGACGGCGACGCCGCCGGGCACACGCAGGACCACCGGCTCGGCCAGGAAGGCGTCGTTGAAGCCGAGGAACACGTCGGGGGCCTGGTCGACCGCGGCGCCGAGCACGCCGTCGTCGCCCTCGCCGACCCGCTCGGCACGCACGCCCTTGGCCGCCAGGTCGTCGCGTAGCTCCGCATGGACCACCCGCCCGTTGCGGGCGACGACCAGGGCCGCCCGGTCCGGCGTGGCGTCGAGCAGCGGGCGTAGCCGCTCGGGGACGCCGGCCGGCGTGCCACGTCCCGCCGCCGTGGTGCTCGGCGCCGGCCGGAAGTCGTCGAGGTCGAGGTCGTCGATGCGGCTGTAGCGCCACACCTCTTCCTCAGTGCTGGGCAGGCTGGCGTCGGCGAACCCCACGGCCGCCGCGGCGCGCCGGCGGCGCAGCCATTCGGGGCCGTCGAGCGCGGCGCTCGCGTCAGGGGTGAACGTGCTCAGCGTCTGATCCTTTCGCAGGTCGCCCGAGGCGGACGGGCGCCGCGGTGAGGACGATGGAGCCTACCGGCCGCCCGCGGTCACGACTTGCGGCGGAACCAGCGGCGCCAGCGGGGTTCCCCCTCGCGGAACTGCTCCGCTTGGACCTCGGCCATGATCTCGGGGCCGGCGGCGTTGACGATCTCCTCGGCCTCGTCGAGGAGGCGCGCCACCGACCCGTCGGCCCGGTCGAGCGCGTCGAGCGGCTCGTCGGGCGTCCTCGGCGTGACCAGCGTGCCGTGCGCCCAGTTGACGTCGGCCATCCGCCGTTGGTACGCGGGGCAGTTGTCGGGGCACCGCCACGGCGCCTCGGGCGCCAGGTCGAGGTTGCACTTCCGCACGGTTTCCCCGTTGCGGTAGGTGCGGGACTCGAAATTCTTGCAGTCCTGGCGCATCGGCACCGACACATTGTGCCAGGTAGTGGCGCGATTTCTTCGCGGCTCCGGGCGCTCAAGGGAACGATCTCGCCGTTCAGCCGACGGAGCCTCCGGCCCGACCCCCACCCGCCACCCCGTGGCGGCGTCGGTTGACCTCCCTGCGGTCAGCCAACCGACCCTCCGGCCCGACCCCCACCCGCCACCCCGTGACGGCGTCGGTTGGCTTGTCAGCCAACCGACCCCTCCATCTGGAGCTCGATCAGCCGGCTCCATTCCACCGCGTACTCCATGGGCAGGGTGCGGGTGACCGGCTCGATGAAGCCGTTGACCACCATGCTCATCGCCTGCTCCTCGGAGAGCCCGCGGCTCATGAGGTAGAAGAGCTGCTCGTCGGCCACCTTGGACACGGTGGCCTCGTGGCCGATCTGGGCGTCGCGGGCGCCCACCTCCATGTAGGGGAAGGTGTCGCTCACCGAGTCCTCGTCGAGGATGAGTGCGTCGCACTGCACGTGGCTCTTGCAGCCGTAGGCGTCGTCCTCGACCCTGACCAGGCCGCGGTACGACGTGCGGCCGCCGTCCTTGGAGATCGACTTCGACACGATCTTGGACGTGGTCTCGGGCGCGGCATGGACCATCTTGGCGCCGGCGTCCTGGTGTTGGCCGGGGCCGGCGTAGGCCACCGACAGCACCTCGCCGGTCGCCTTGGGACCGACCATGTAGACCGACGGGTACTTCATCGTGAGGCGGGACCCGATGTTGCCGTCGATCCACTCCATGTGGCCCTCGGACTCGACGCGGGCCCGCTTGGTGACCAGGTTGAAGACGTTGTTGGACCAGTTCTGGATGGTCGTGTAGGTGACCCGGGCGCTCGGCTTGACCACGATCTCCACCACGGCGGAGTGCAACGAGTCCGTGGTGTACACCGGGGCCGAGCAGCCCTCGATGTAGTGCACTTTGGCGCCCTCGTCGGCGATGATCAGCGTGCGCTCGAACTGGCCCATGTTCTCGGCGTTGATGCGGAAGTAGGCCTGCAGCGGCATCTCCACCTCGACGCCCGGCGGCACGTAGATGAACGACCCGCCCGACCACACCGACGAGTTGAGCGCGGCGAACTTGTTGTCGTTCTTGGGGATGATCGTGCCGAAGTAGGGCTTGACGATCTCGGGGTACTCCCGCAGAGCGGTGTCCATGTCGCAGAACACGACGCCCCGGCGCTCGAGGTCCTCGCGGTTGCGGTGGAAGACGACCTCGCTCTCGTACTGGGCGGTCACCCCGGCCAGGTACTTGCGCTCGGCCTCGGGGATGCCCAGCTTCTCGTAGGTGTTCTTGATCGAGTCGGGCAGCTCTTCCCACTCGTCGACCTGCGCGTTGGTGGGCTTGACGTAGTAGTAGATGTCGTCGATGTAGATCTCCGACATGTCGCCACCCCAGGTGGGCATGGGACGCTTCTCGAAGTGGCGGAGCGAGGCGAGGCGATAGTTGAGCATCCAGTCGGGCTCGCCCTTCATCCACGACATCTCGCGGACGATCTCCTCGTTCAGGCCCTTCTTGGGCTTGAAGACGTAGTTCTCCTCGTCGGCCCAGCCGAGCTTGTAGCGCCCCAGGTCGAGATCGGCGACTGCCATGTGCGTCCCCTTCTTGGACAGGAGGTGGTCGCGTGAATTTCTCCTATGTGGATAGTAGCAATTGTCCTCGGGGCCTCCACACCGGGGACCACCTAGGATGCGGCGCCGTGCCACGGCGCCGCTGGGGGTTCGGGCTGACGTTGGCCCTGCTGGGCCTGGGTGGGTTCGCGCTGCGCGTCGGGTACGTCCTGGCGTTCCGGCGCGGCGCCGTGCCCCTCGGCGGCGACGCCCTCTACTACAGCGTCACCGCCGACCTCATCGCCGGGGGCCGCGGCTTCATCGACCCGCTGGCCCTCATCACCGGCCGGGTCGTCCAGGCGGCCGACCACCCACCGCTGTACGAGCTGTGGCTCACCATCGCCTCGGTGGTGGATCCCGGCCACCAGACGTGGCA
>JBKOUY010000108.1:0-43437 GCA_046723645.1 Actinomycetota bacterium
GCGGACGCCGACAATTTCCGCCGGTAATTAGGAGGCGATGGCAATGACGGAAGCAGCTGGATCGGGGCGGGTGGTGGTCGTCACCGGGGCCACGGGCGGCGTCGGCCGGGCCACGGCCCGGCGGTTCGCCGAGACGGGCGCCCACGTCGCATTGCTGGCTCGCGGCCATGCGGGGCTAGAGGCCGCGGCCAAGGAGGTCGAGGCCGCCGGCCGCCGCGGCCTCGCCCTGACCGTCGACACCGCGGATCCCGCCGAGGTCGCCGACGCCGCAGCGCGGGTCGCGTCCGAGCTCGGGCCGATCGACGTCTGGGTCAACAACGCCTTCACGTCGGTGTTCGCCCCGTTCGACGAGATCGCACCGGACGAGTTCCGCCGCGTCACCGAGGTCACCTACCTCGGCTACGTCAACGGCACGCGCGCCGCCCTGGACCACATGCGACCCCGCCGCCGCGGCACGATCATCCAGGTCGGTTCGGCGCTCGCCTACCGCGGCATCCCCCTCCAATCGGCGTACTGCGGCGCCAAGCACGCCATCCAGGGCTTCACCGAGTCGCTGCGCGCCGAGCTCATGCACGACCGCACCGGCATCCACGTCACCATGGTGCAGCTGCCCGCCCTCAACACGCCGCAGTTCACGTGGGTGCTGTCCCGGCTCCCCCGCCGACCCCGGCCGGTCCCGCCGATCTACGAACCGGAGCTGGCCGCCCGCGCCATCGTCTGGGCCGCGGACCACCACCGCCGGGAGTGGTGGGTCGGCGCCACCACTGCGGCGACCCTCGTGGCCAACGCCGTCGCCCCCGGGCTGCTCGACCGCTACCTCGCCCGCACCGGCTACGACAGCCAGCAGACGGAGGAGCCGGCCGGCGACGACCGACCCGCGAACCTCTGGCACCCTGTCGACGAGCACGAGGACTACGGAGCCCACGGCCCGTTCGACTCGGGCTCCCACGACCGCAGCACGCAGTGGGCCCTGAGCCGGCACCGCCGGCGCGTCGCGGCCATGGGGATCAGCGGCCTCGCCGCCACGCTCGCCGCCCGGCGTGCGTGGCGATGACCGACGCGGCCCCGGCGCTACCGGAACGACGGCGGGCGTTGCGCGTACGGTGACTCGGGATGCGTCACGGGAGGCCCGGGCCGCGCGTCTGGGGGTCCGTGCGGTTCGAGCCACCAGAAGAAGAAGCGGGCCGTCGCCTCGGCCAGCAGGATGGCCACGCCCTGGACCCCCGCCCACAGGAGGAACACCGGGAAGCCACGATTGGCGATCGAGGCGTGCTCGTCGGGGAACCAGTAGAGGACCAGCAGCAGCAGGACGGACGCGCTCAACGCGAGGACCACGAGCGCGTTGAGCGCGGCGATCCAGAGGTGTAGCCGGCGGGCCGCGATCCGTTCCTCGTCACGCAGCCGCCTCCAGGCCAGGACCACGTGCGCGGCGCCGACGACGGCGCTGGCCGCCAGGACGTCGTCGTCGATGCTGCCGACGCCGGCGTTCAAGACCTCGGACTGGACGGTGATAGCCGGGACGAGGACGACGACGAAGCCGACGAGCGCGAAGCCCGCGGCCACGGCGACGTCGGTGGCCCGGCCGCTCACGTCCCCTCCCGGGCTCGCAACATGAACCGGTCGGCGACCGTCCCGTCCGCCCGGACGCACGTCGCGGTCAGGCGGTCGTCCATGACCTCGACATGGAGGAACTGCAGCGTGCGCTCGGACACGGCCGTGAAGGCGCTGCGGCCCACGCGGGTGGTCTTGCAGCCACCCCCGCTCACGACGTACGTGATGCCTTGCTGGGGCTCGGTGCGCTCGTAGTTGTGGTCGTGCCCGCTGAGGACGAGGTCGACACGGTGGCGGCTCAGCAGGGGCACCAGACGCTCCTGGGCGCCCGCCGTGCTGCCGTGGTGGCCGGAGGAGTAGGGAGGGTGGTGCAAGGCCACAACCTTCCATTGGTTGGCGGAGGTGGCGAGGGCGTCGTCGAGCCAGTCGAGCTGCTCGGACGCTCGTGGCCCGTACAGGCCGGGGATGCTCGAATCGAGGAAGAAGAAGTCCACCGGACCCTGGCTCGTCGTGTAGTAGCGACCCGGCGTGCCCAGCACCTCGAGCTCGGCCTCGATGGCGCTCAACCCCTGGTCGCTGAAGTGGAGCGCGTTGTCGTGGTTGCCGATCGCGAGCTCGAAGCCCACCCCCGCGTCGATGAGCGGTCCGAGTGGGCGGCGGAAGACGGTGTCGAACCGGCGCCGGAAGTTGCCGTAGTAGCAGATGTCGCCCAGCAGGGCGACCAGGCCGTACGGCGCCGTCTGGTAGGTGGTGGCCATGCGCTCGGCGACCGCCAGCGCCTGGCGGCCACCGCTGCCGTTGTCGCCCAGCGCCACGAACGAGAGGCGGTCGTCGGCCGTCGGCCAGGCATTGGGCGTGAGCTGAACGTCCGGCGCCTGGCCGGGTACGAGGTCCTCGCGTGACAGCAGCGGCCACACGGCACCGGTCAGGGTGCCGGCGGTCGCCGCGGCGCCGACCAGCCCGACCCCTGCGGCGAGGAACTCACGCCGGTTCATCACCGCCACCACCACATTTTCGGGTCGGCGCCCGGCACGCGCCCTCCGTGGCAAGCGGGCTGGCGGAGCTCTTCGACACGTCCCCGAGCTTCGTCAGTCGCCGGGGTAGACGACGCCGAGCTGCGCTCGCATGTCGTCGAGCACGCCGAGGAGCGCGATGGACTCGTCGAGCGGCATCATCGGGCTCTCGGTCTGGCCCGCTGCCAGGCATCGGTGGACCTCCTCGACCTGGAAGCGCAGCCCCACGCCTTGGAATGCGGCGTCGACGTGCTCGGTGCCGACCGTGCCCGTGGCACCCAGGACCCCCGGATCGCCGATCGTCAGCGCCATCGGGCTGTGCATGGGCGCCGGCAGGCCGATCCACCCGTCACTGCCGGAGATGCGGGCGGTACACGAGAGCGCGACACGCGTCGCCGCCTTGATCACGCCGAGCCGCCCGCCGCTGTGGTGCAGCAGGCCGGTGACGACCTCGTCGGCGCCGGTCTCACCGATGACGCCATCGGCGAGTGCGCGCTCCGGTAGCCCGAGAACGAACGAGCACAGCTGGACCGGGTAGATCCCGAGGTCGAGCAGCGCCCCGCCACCGAGCACCAGGTCGAACAGGCGATGCGCGGGGTTCACGGGAACCCGGAAGCCGAAATCGGTCTCGACCACGAGCGGCTCGCCGATGCGCCCACCGTCGAGGAGCTCACGCAGGCGGCGGTACGCCGGCAGGAAACGGCTCCACATCGCCTCCATCAGGAAGAGGCCACCGGCCCGGGCCGCCTCGGTCATGCGGCACGCCTGCGCGGCGTTCAGCGCGAACGGCTTCTCGCACAGCACGTGCTTCCCGGCGGCCAGGCAGGTGAGCGTGTCCTGCTCGTGGCGCGAGTGCGGCGTCGCGACGTACACGACGTCCACTTCGGGATCGGCGGCGAGGTCGTCGTAGCTGCCGTATCGCAGCGGGACGTGGTGGCGGTCGGCGAAGGCGTCGGCGCGTTCACGCGATCGCGAGGCGACGGCGACGATCTCGCCGTCCGCCACCAGCTCCATCCCCTCTGCGAACCGTTCGGCGATCCCACCCGGACCGACGATGCCCCACCGCACGCTCATCCCGGGGTTGTAACACGGCCGCTCGGGATCCCGAAGCCGGCGTGTCCAGATTCGTGGGACCGCGGGAAGGGGCGTTTTCGTACCGCGGGACGGTCCGCATTGGTACCGGCGGCCGATGTGGCAATGGGGGCCCAGCCCCTATGGTCGATCCATCACCGAGACGACCTTGCCACCGGAGAGTGGCAAGCCGCCAGGTCCAGCGCTACATGGATCGGCACGACTAGTCGACGCAGGCCGCACGGTCCAGGATCGCGTCGGCGACGAGCGATGCGCCCGGCTCGCGCCACCGCCGCCCGACCGCAGCACCGGGGGAGCGGTGCCGGATCCGGCGGCGGTGGTCGACCCGGTGCGGGCCCCGTTGCCCGCTCCTCGGCGATGGCAGGGTCAGTGCGTCACGCTGACGAGCTCGTAGTGCTCGTTGCCGCCCTCGGTCACATGCTCCTCGATCTCGCCCAGGCCTGCGACGTAGGACTTCCGCTCCATCTGGGGCTCGACCGGGCTCCACTCGTCGGTGACGAGGACCCGATCGAAGGTTCCGGCTGCAACCTTCCTCTTCCCGTCGAGTCGAACGACGTGGGCCTGGTCGAGTGCGTCACCGGGTGGGTAGTACTCCTGCCGGTAGACGTCACCCGGTTGCGGGTTGCCCTCCATGATGATCCCGGGCTGGGCACCGTTGACCCCGGCCTCCCACGAGTCGCTGACGCGCTGGAGGCGGCCGTTGCGCATCTCGAGGGAGTTCTCGCCCATGTACCAGACGTTTCCGTCCTTGTCCTGCGCATACCAGTCGAACGTGCGCTCGACCGCCTTGCGGTTCTCGGAGACCGTGTCCTCGACGACGGTGGCCGTGACGCCGAGGATCTGCTTGGTCTGATCGGTGACGACCATGTCGTCGGTGTGCGGTGTGCCGTCCTCCAATCCCTTGTAGTGGAAGGCGGTGCCGGGCTTGAGCGGGAAGTAGCGGTTGTCGATCGTGGCGACGAAGTTCGCCGGGTCGATCGACGGCTTGTAGCTCCCCTTCAGCTCCCAGCTCGGCGGTTGGATCGCCGCCTCCTCGCTCGCCGACGGGGAGCTCGCATGCGACGAGCTGCATCCGGCGGCCAGCGCTGCGACCAGCGCCACCGCGCCCAGCCCGAGCTTGCCTGGCTGCGTACCGCCACTGCGTCGTTCGGTCATCTCGTGCTCCGTCCTGCTCGACGGAAACTTCGCCTCGCTGATTGACCGTACGGATCGCTGTCTCAGCGATCTATCGAGGAACCGTCAAGGTTCGGCCAGGACCGGGTAAATCGCCTCGACCGGCGTTGCCCCGCACACGGCGGCCGATACCGAGAGTTGACGCGACCCCCGGCGATTGCTGACACGGCCATCCCTACCGTCCCGAATCGAGGCGCACGGTCGGAGGTGACGGTGAGTCGCAACACGCTGAAGACGTTCCTCTTGCTTGCGGTGCTGGGCGGCATGTTGGTGCTCGCCGGCGGACTGATCGGATCGCGCGCCGGTGCACTGGTGGGCCTCGCCCTCGGCCTGCTGGTGGTTGGCTGGTCGTACTGGTTCAGCGCCTCGCTGGCCGTCCGGGCGGCCCGCGCCCGCCGGGTGACCGCAGCCGAGAACCCCCGGCTGGCCGCGATCGTCACCGACCTGACGGCGCGGGCCGGCATGCCGACGCCCGACATGTACGTGTCCCCGCATGCCCAACCCAACGCGTTCGCCACCGGCCGCAGCCCAGCGCACGCCGCGGTGTGCGTGACCCAGGGTGCACTCGACCTGCTCGACGACGAGGAATTGCGGGGCGTGCTGGCGCACGAGCTGTCGCACGTCGGCAACCGCGACACGCTGATCGCGTCGATCGCCGCCGCGATCGCACTGGCGCTGACGGTCCTCGCCCGCATGGCGATGTGGGGAACCTTGCTGGGCGGGGGACGGGGACGCCGCGGCAACCCGATCGGGGCGCTGGCGATGGCGCTGCTCGCCCCCCTGGCGGCGATCGTGGTGCAGATGGCGATCTCCCGAAGCCGGGAGTTCGAGGCCGATCGGTCCGGTGCCGACATGTTGGGGACGGGCGAACCCCTCGCTCGCGCGCTCGTGAAGATCGACGCCGCAGCGCGGGCGGTGCCGATGGACGTCGACCCGGCCCACGCCACCGCCTACATCGTCAACCCCCTCGCCGGTCGGCGGGTTGCGTTCGCCCAGCTGTTCGCCACCCACCCGCCCACCGCCGACCGCATCGCACGCCTGCACGACGAGAGCCGTCGGCTCGGCCAGCTGGGCTGACCGCGAGGCCCACCCCTGCGGCCCCGCAGGTCGGTGTCGCCCGGCCGCCCGCCCGCTGCGCCGGTGTCCGGCCACTGCGGCCGGATGGCCGTCGTTCCCGCTGCCTACGCTGCTGCCATCATCACGACGAGAACCGGCCCGCGAGCGCGACCGGCCTCGTCGCCGAGGATCACTTCGAGGTCCGCATTGAACCGCCTGCTGCTCGTCGAGGACGATCAGGCCATCGCACGGCCCCTGCTGCGGGCACTGGAACGCGAGGGCTTCGCCGTCGAGCACGTCGAGGCCGGTGAGCCCGCGATCGCCCGGGTGGGCGCCGGGGGCATCGACCTCGTGGTGCTCGACCTGACCCTCCCCGACATCGACGGCCTCGACGTCTGCCGGCAGATCCGATCGAGCCACCCTGCGCTGCCGATCCTGATGCTGACGGCGCGGCGCGAGGAGATCGACGTGGTCGTCGGCCTCGACGCCGGAGCCGACGACTACGTCGCCAAGCCATTCCGGGTCGCCGAACTGGTGGCGCGGCTGCGGGCCCGATTGCGCGTCACCGCGGACGCGAACGCCGTCGTCGGCGATGCCGACGTCGTCATCGCCGGGGACGTGCGGATCGACCGCGCCGCGCACCGAGCCTTCCTGGGCGAGGAGGAGCTCGAGCTCACGCCCAAGGAGTTCGATCTGCTGAGCCTGCTCGTGGGGGAGGCGGGGCGGACGGTCACCCGGACCCGCATCATGCGGGACGTGTGGGACGAGCACTGGTGGGGCTCGACCCGCACGCTCGACATGCACGTCTCGGCGCTGCGACGCAAGCTCGGCGACAATCCGGCCGACCCCCGGCGGATCGTCACCGTGCGTGGCGTGGGCTTTCGGCTCGAGCCCGGCTGACGGTGGTCCGGTGCGACGCCGCTTCCTGGTCTCGACGATCCTGATCGTCCTGGTGACGATCGTGCTGCTGGGGGTGCCGCTCGGCTTCGTGCTCGACCGGCTGGCGCGGGAGGCCACCACCAACCGGCTCGAACGCTCGGCTGCTGCCGTTGCCGTGGCCATCGAACCGACCGTCGAGAGGGGTGCCCTCCCCGATCCGGAACTGCTGGAGCAGCTCACACCACCGGGCGACCAGACGGTCGTCCACACGCCCGACGGTGGTCGCGTCGAGGCGGGCGAGCGGACGTCGGGTCCGAGCATCTCCGTCGAGACCACGGCGGGCGCCGGCACCACGGTCGAGCTGGTCGCCCCGGCAACGCCGGTGATCGACACCGTCCGGGGCTCGGTCCTGGCCCTGGCCGTCGTTGCTGCGATCGGGTTCGCCTTGGCGCTGGTGCTGGCGACCGTGCAGGCGCGACGCCTGACACGCCCCATCGAGGAGCTGGCGCGGGCCGCCCAGCGGCTGGGTGCCGGCGACTTCTCCGCCCGCCCGCCGCACTCGGGCATCGCAGAGCTCGATGCCCTTGCCGACACCCTCGATTCGAGCCGCGCACGGATCGCCGCGTTGGTCGACAGCGAGCGCCAGTTCGCCGCCAATGCGAGCCACCAGTTGCGGTCGGCCCTGACCGGGCTGACGCTGCGGCTCGAGGAGCTCGCCGGCTCACCCGTCGCCGAGACCAAGGACGAGGCCGACGAGGCCCTCGCCCAGGTGGCGCGTCTCGACGCCACGATCGACGGGCTGCTCCGCCTGACCCGGACCGGCCGGGCCGGTGAACGCAGGACCTTCGACCTCGCGGCGCTGGTCCGCGAGCACGTGCGGGACTGGCAGCCCCGCTTCCGCCGGGCGCAGCGGAGCATCGAGGTGCGCAGCGAAGGGACCGTGTCGGTCCACGCCACCCCGGGCGCCGTCGGTCAGATCGTCGACGTCCTGCTGGCCAATGCCCTCGACCACGGCGGTGGCCGCGTCGCATTCCACATCAGGACCGAGCCGAGCGGCGGTGTCGTCCAGGTGTCCGACGAAGGCGAGGGTGTCAACGCCGATGCCGTGGTGCGGTTGTTCGAGCGGTCGAATCGCAAGAACGGGCACGGCATCGGACTGTCGTTGGCCCGGCAGCTCGCGCAGGCGGACATGGGATCGCTCGACCTCGTCATTCCCCGGCCACCGGTGTTCCGGCTCCGGCTGCCGGCGGCAGAAGCGCCGACGCAAGCTTGACCCAAGCGTTACCTAACGCCGGGCGATCCCTGACCGCGCCCTCCTTACCGTGCGAAGCGAGCTCTTCCGACCCGCACCGGCCCGAGGAGGCCCCACATGACCTTGACCACCCAGCCACCGGACACCTCGGCACCTGGCCCTGCGCCCGAGCCGCCTCCGTCGATGCCGCCACCGCCCGGCCCGCCCGGGACCAGCGCCCGCAGGCCCCGCCGCGGGTTCCTCGCCGGAGCCCTCGCCGGCGCGCTTGCCGGAGCCCTCGTCGCCGGATCCATCGCCTTGGCCACCAACGACGACTCCAGCAACAGCAGCAGCGCCACGGCCGCCCCCGTCGCCCACAGCTCGGCCACCATCGGCGGCCTCGACGTGGCAGCCGTCCTCAGCCGCGTGCAGCCGGCGGTGGTGTCCGTCCAGACCCGGAGCATGAGCCTCGACAACCTGTTGGCCCCCGAGGTGCAACAGGGCGCCGGCACCGGCTTCATCGTCAGCTCCGACGGCAAGATCGTCACCAACAACCACGTCATCGACGGTGCCCAGCAAGTCCAGGTGACCCTCGTCGACGGATCCACCAAGCCGGCCAAGGTCCTGGGGGCGGATCCGTCCGCCGACCTGGCGGTGCTCAAGATCGACGCCAAGGACCTGCCCACGGTGAAGCTGGGTGACTCGAGCACGCTGCACGTCGGTGACCCGGTCGTCGCGATCGGCAACGCCCTGGCGCTCGAGGGCGGGCCGACCGTGACCGACGGCATCGTGTCGGCGCTGAAGCGGACGATCTCGGAACAGAACGGCGTCCGCCTGCAGAACGTCATCCAGACCGACGCCGCCATCAACCCCGGCAACTCCGGTGGCCCGCTCGTCGACAGCCAGGGCCGCGTCGTCGGCATCAACACGGCCGTGGCCGGCCAGGCCCAGAACATCGGCTTCGCCATCTCGATCGACCAGGCCAACCAGGTGCTCAAGCAGCTCGAGAACGGTGAGTCCCCCGCCCAGCCGTTCCTGGGCGTGCAGACGATCGACATGACCGCGGCGCTGGAGAGCCAGCTCGGTCTCGCCGTCGACCACGGCGCCCTCGTCGTTGGCGTCACGCCCGGCTCGGGCGCCGCCACCGCCGGCATCCAGCGCGGCGACGTGATCCTCCGGTTCGGCTCCACCGACATCAAGACGGCCGACGACCTGGCCAACGCCGTCGCCAGCGCCAAGCCCGGCAGGCGAGCCGACGTGGTCGTCCAGCGAGGGCCGCAGCAGGCGACCGTCACCGTCGAGATCGGCCAGCAGCCGACGTCGGGCCAATGATGCCGGTCACGACGCCCGGGTGCGGGCGTGGTGCGCTGCGACCTTCGCACGATTGCCGCAGACGGCCATGTCGCACCACCGGCGGCGGCCACTCTTGCTGACGTCCAGGAACAGCAGCACGCAGGTGGGGCCGGCGCACCGTCGTATGCGGCGGCGATCGTGGCGGAAGATGTCCACGGTCGCCGCCGCGATGTCGAGTCGCAGCTGCGCCGCGGGCGTGGACGCCACCAACGACACGCCGATGCGCCCGAACGAGGGTTCGGCGTGCAGGACGCCCGGTGCCTCGCCGAGAACCCGGTTCACGGCATCGAGCGCGCCCGGGTCGGCGATCGTCGGGTCCAACGAGGACCGCAGGGCGGCACGCAGGCGGCGCACGAACCCAAGGGTGCGCACCGCGTCGCGCTCGGCGACGTCGATCGGATCGCTCGGGCTCGCAATGCCAGCGAGGTTCGCCCACGCCACAACGGCGTCGAAGTCGGGCAGAAGCTCGACACGGCCGCCGCCGATCACGGGCTCGGTGTTGCACAGGTCGGTCGCCGGATGGTTCCCGGTCCAGAGGAACGGCGGCGACTCGACCATGCCGGTAACCGTACAACCGTGGAATAACGGTTGCACCGCATGGCGGGGGCCACTAACCTCCGCTGAGGCGATCGACGGTTAGCGATCGAGGAGCGTCGCGATGACCGCAGCGGAGTCGGAGGTGCGGGGTCCGGAGGGCGGCGGGCCGGCGCCCGGTCGCGTCGTGTCCGTCAACGTGGGGACGCCGCGTGTCGTCGACTGGTTCGGGCGCCGCGTCACCACGGCTATCTGGAAGGAGCCAGTGGCCGGGCGGGTGACGGTCGCAGGCGTCAACGTCGATGGTGACGACCAGGCGGATCGGCGCGTGCACGGCGGTCCCGCCATGGCGGTGTACGCGTACGCGGCCGAGGACTACGCGTGGTGGTCCGCCGAGCTCGGGACGCCGCTGGCCCCGGGAACATTCGGCGAAAACCTGACGCTCGAGGGCGTCGATCTCCACGCGTGCTCGGTCGGGGAGACGTGGGCCATCGGCACCGCGCGGCTCCGCGTCACCCAGCCCCGCTTCCCCTGCTTCAAGTTGGGCATCCGCATGGGTGACGCGGGGTTCGTGGAGCGGTTCGCCGCGGCCCGCCGGTTTGGCGCGTACTTCGCGATCGAGGCATCGGGCAGCGTCGCCGCCGGCGACGGCGCCCGGCGTCTGGCGCGGCCGGACGACGTCCTGACGATCGCGGAGTTCATCGCCGCCAACGAGGACGGCGACGCCGGGCTGCTTCGCCGGCTGGCAGGCCACGCTCTCGTGCCCGATAGTTGGCGGAAGCACGCACGCAACACGCTACGGCGTCAGGGCGCGGCGCCGTAGCGCCGCCGGCCGGACGCCGAGCACGCACCAGTGGACCCTCACGCCCACTAGTCATCCTCGACATCGGGAACGCCGGCGTCGACCTCGCCCGCGCGCTCGTCGCGGGCGGCCCATTCCAACAGCTCGTCCATGACGAACACGGCGCTGTCAATGCCTGCGTGGAGGTCCCCGCGGTCGGCGTACCGGGCGGGCACGGTCGCCATCGTCAGGTCCTTCGGCTCGACGTCGGCGATCTCGTCCCAGGTGACCGGCGTCGACACCGTGGCCTCCGGGAAGCCGCGCACCGAGTATGCCGCCGCCATGGTGTGGTCCCGGGCGTTCTGGTTGTAGTCGACGAACAGCGCCGCCGGGTCACGGTCCTTGCGCCACCACGTCGTCGTCACGTCGTCCGGCGCGCGCCGCTCGACCTCGCGGGCGAACGCCAGCGCGGCGCGACGCACGTCGGTGAACCCGTACGACGGCTCGATGCGCACGTAGACGTGCATCCCCCTGCCCCCGGACGTCTTCGGCCAGCCGACGGCGCCGAGCTCGTCGAGCACCTCGTGCACGACGCCCGCCACCCGCCGCACCCGGGCGAACGGGCAGTCCGGCATGGGATCCAGGTCGATCCGCCACTCGTCCGGCTTCTCCACGTCGGCGCGCCGGGAGTTCCAGGGGTGGAACTCGACCGTCGACATCTGCACCGCCCAGATCACGTGGGCGAGCTCAGTCACGCACAGCTCGTCGGCGTGGAGCCCGTAGCGCGGGAAGTGGACCCGGACGGTCTCCAGCCACGGCGGCGCCCCGCCCGGCACGCGCTTCTGGTGGACCTTCTCGCCGCTGACGCCGGTCGGGAAGCGGTGCATCATGCACGGCCGTTCCCGCAGCGCATTGACGATCCCCGGTCCGACCGCCATGTAGTAGTCGACGAGGTCGCGCTTGGTCGCCCCGGTGGCCGGGAAGTACACGCGGTCCGGATTCGAGATCCGCACGGTCCGGTCGCCCACCTGGACCTCGATCGCCGGAGACTTCGCCACCCGACCGACCGTACCGGCCGTGCGGCGCGGCCTGGCCCCGCACCGTCACTTCGGCCATCCGCCCGTCGCCGATGCGGTTACAGCGAGTGATCGGGAGATGTCTGGCCGCGCGTAATTCCGGGTAGCGGCGGGTGCGAGGACGCGAGACTGTTCGCGTTCTGGACGGAAGGCTTCTCGATGCTCACTCCCCCCGGCGGGGTCGAGTCGTCCGACCACACCGCTCAGTCGCTATCTTGCAGGACCACCGATCGGCGCCACGCGCACCCGCCTCCTCGGTCGACCGCCGGCGCCGGCAGGCGTGGCCACGTCAGGGGCTGCGGGTGCCCGTCGCTGGGCGCACATCCCGCACTCATCGTCCTCGCCGTTGGGCTGCCCGTGCTCGAGGCGCTGATCCTCGCGGCGATCGGTGCGTCAAGCGCCCAGGCGCTGGCGCCCCAGGCGTCGGCGCCAGCGCCGTTCGGCGTGTTTCACGACCTTCGCTGGCTGCTCGTCTTCCACCCCTCGTGGCACGCGTTCGCACTCGAGCTGGCGGCCCTGATCGCCGTCCGGTCCGCCATCACGGCGTGCCTCCTCCGGGCCGCATGGCCTGCGGGAAGGCCGGCGCCTGGGGCGCTGCGGCTCGCCGCCGGCTCGGTGGCGTTCACCGTCGTCGCTGCGCTGGTGCTCCTGCCGTTCGCCGCCCTGCTCCTCGGCATGGCCATCGTGTCGCTGTCGTGGCTGTTCTTCGTCGCCGTCCCGTCGGTGCTCGGCGTGGCCGCGCTCGTCCACCACGGCGCCGTCGTTCCGACGTGGTGGCGGGAGCGCCCACCCGGACGCACCATGGCGTGGGTCCTCCTGTCCTTCCTGGTGCTCACCCTGACCAGCGCCGTGGTCGTCCTGGTGCCGGCGCCGCTGCGGCTGCCGGCGATCGGTGCGGCCGGGCTGTTCAACGCCTGGGCCTGGCACAGCATCGTCCACACGCTCAGCTGCAGCCGACGGGCACGGCGCTTCATGCCCGTGGCACCGCTCGGCGTGGCCGCGCTGGTCGGCGTGATCCTCCTCGGCGTGAGCGTCGGATTCTCCGTCGCCACCCGGGACGACCAGATGGTGCAGGCGGCCAACGTGACCGACGCGGCCACCGTCGCCGGGGCGGGCACGGGCACCGGGGGGCAGGCGACGACCCGCAGACCCGTGCTGCTGGTGTCGGGGTTCGGGAGCAGCTTCACCGGACAGGACGACGGGATCGGCACCTGGGCGGACGAGCGGCGCTTCTCGTACCGGGGCGTCGACGCGGACGGGCTGCCCCTGCCCTACGAGGACGCGGACACCTACCAGGACGTCTCCCGCTCGGTGACCCTGATGGCCCGCCAGGTCGACGCATTCCAGGCCGACGTGGAGCAGCCGGTCACGATCGTCGCCGAAAGCGAGGGGGCGCTGGTCGCCAAGGCCTACCTGTTGGCGCACCCCGACGCACCGGTCGACACGCTGGTGCTGCTGAGCCCGCTCGTCGAGCCCGGCGGCGCCTACTACCCGCCCGCGGGCGACGACGGCTGGGGCGTGGCCGGCGGGTTGGGGCTCCGGTGGATCACCGCCGTCGTCCGCACCCTGTCGCCCCTGGACGTGACGACCGACGATGGCCTGTTCCGGTCGATCGCCGATGAGGCCCCGGCACTGCGGGAGATGCTCGCCTGCCCTGTGCATGGGGTGGACCAGCTGGCCGTCTTCCCGTTGGCGGACGCGGTCGCGGGATCCGAGCCCCACCTGGACGGCCTTCCCAGCGCGGTCGTGCCGGCGTTCCACGGCGGGCTGGCGGACAACCACGACGTCCAGCGCAGGATCCGCACGATGCTCGAGGGCGGCGTGCCGTCCGAGTACGGCTGGTGGGAGGCGACCGACACGGTGATCCGCGCGGGCGCGACCGCGTGGCGGGTGCCGCTGCTGCCCATCTCGGTGAACCCGGCATGGGAGGACGGCGACGACGCCACCAGCTGTGGCGACATCGCCCGCCTGGTCGAAGCCTGGGTGAATTGAGTCGGACGAAGACCGACGCCATCACGGCGGGTGGGGGTCGGGCCGGATGACCGGCGCCGCCAAGCCGGTGTGTATCGTCCGCCCGTGACCGACAAGCGACTGACCTGGATCGGCGCGCTCGTTGTCGCCGGCGCCGTGCTGGCCGGCTGCGGGGGCGACGACGACGGCGGCGGCGGAGGGGGAGACGGCCAGTCCACCGGCTCGGGCGGCGCCGACACGGTGACGGTGGTCGCCCAGGACTCGCTCCGCTTCGACCGTGACGAATACACCGCCAGCGCCGGCGAGGTGACGATCGAGTACGAGAGCAGCGGGAACCTCACCCACACGCTGCTGATCGACGGCGTCGACGACTTCAAACTGACGGTCACGTCGAGCGGCGACACCGACGAGGGCAGCGTCGAGCTCGAGCCGGGCGACTATCGCATCTTCTGCGACATCCCGGGCCACGAGAGCATGGAGGCGACGCTCACGGTCGAGTGAGACCGGAGCGCCGCCTCCGAGGAATCTGCCGACGGGCCGGTGTGCGCCGGCCCCGGACGCCCGGCTACGCGAGCTGCAGGATGAGCTCCCAGCCGATCAGGTAGAGCACCGCGAGCAACACGAAGCCACCGATGATCGTGTTGCGGTGATCGTCGAAGGCCAGCTTGTTGAAGGCGCTGTCGTACCCGCCGATGTAGCCGAGCGCCGACGCCTCGATGAACGCCCAGATCAGCAGGACGAAGATCCAGTAGACGACGGTGCTGTTGATCGCCTCTTCCCAGAATCCGGCCCCGTGGGGGGCGAACACCATGAAGAACAGCATCGGGATGCTGAACAGGGTGTTGACCCGGGAGGCCCGGGCCGCCGGCTTGGCGAGGCTGGCCGCGCGGGGATCGGCCTCGCCACCCTGGGCCACCCGCTCGGCCGAGCCGATGATGACCTTCTGCGCCCGCCAGATGACGCCCCACACGTTGAGGAACATGGTGATGGCGAGCAGCATGCCGGTGAGGATCGCGGTGCCGCGCTGACCCGAGAAGTAGTCGTCCATGTCGTCCTGGACGGCGATGATCGACAGCCCGAACAGGAACGTCAGCAGGGCGGCGTACCGGAACCACCACAGCGCCCGCCACGTGATCTTGCGCTGCGCCTCGCTCCGCGCCTCGGCGGACATCTCGGCGAAGGCGGGCGTCTGCACGAAGTTGAAGAAGTACAGGAGCCCGATCCAGGTGATGCCGGACAGGATGTGGCCGTAGCGCGACAGCATCTCCCACGCACCCGCGGGATCAAAGAAACGATTGAACAGCTCCACCGGTCCCCCTGAGCGTCGGTGGGTAGAAGCGCCGCAAAGCTAACGAGTCGCGCCGCTTCCCTCAACGCTTTCGCGACCCCGGGCGCGGCGCCCTGTCGCGCCGACCGCGGAGGGAGATCGTGCTACTGCTGATAGCGCTCGACGACCTCGGCCGGTCGCACGCGGGCGTCGTCCGGGTCCTGCCCCATCTCCCGCCGGGCGCGCCGCTGGCGCAGCAGGTCCCAGCACTGGTCGAGCGCCACCTCGACCTCGCGCAGCCGGCTGGCGGCGTCGGATTCGGGCCCGTGGTCGCCGGCCTCGCGCTCGAGCGCGTGCTCCTCGTCGACCAGCGCGCCGATGCGGCTGATCACGTCGGCGTCGTCCATGGGCCGAGGCTACCCCCGGGCGCCGCAGCCACCGACATGGCGATCCGCCAACGCGGCGATCACTCGCACGTCTCGCCGGGCGGCGGTTCGCCGATGACGAACGGACTGCCCTCGGTTGTGGTCGTGGTCTGTGGCGGCCTGGCGGTCGTGGTGCTGGCGCCGGCGTCGGTAGTGGTGGTGGTGCTGTTCGCCACCGGCTGATCCGCGGCCGTGCTGGTCGTCGCCTCCTCGGTGGGCGCCGGCTGATCGTGCACGGTCGTGAAGTCGGCGCCGGCCACGACCACCACCTCACCGGCGCCGAGTGCGGGGTTCTCGACCAGCGTCGCCCGGGTGGTGAGGTACCGCGCCACGAGCTGGCCGTAGTTGGCCTGGCCGGGGGCGTGCTGGACGGTCGTGGTGGCGGCGGGCTCGGTGGTATCCGGCTCGGTCACCTCGAAGCCGATCCGCTGCAGCGCCCCCGAGATGTCGCGGGCGAAGCCCTCCTTGGTGGTCGCGTTCAGCACCGTGACCGTCGCCTGGACCGGGCTGAGCTCACCGGGGGGCAGGCCCCGGAACACGTTGAGGGCCGGCTGCGCCCCCCGCTCGTCCAGGAGCACCCGGTCGGGGTCCGGCGGATACGGCAGCGTGGGAAGGTTGTAGGTCTCGAGGTTCTCGGAGTCGAAGTCGCTGAAATGGTTCCCCAGGTCGATCATCTCGCGGACACCGAGGTCCTCGTCGAAGCGCACGGTATCGGCGGCGATGTTCACGAGATCGGTCACCCGGAGCGGGTTGGACCGCACCTGCGACAGGGCCTTGGCCAGGGCGCGGTGGATGAAGATCTGCTGCCGTTGGACGCGACTCAGGTCGGACCGGGGATCTCCCTCCCAGCCATCCGACGTCAGGATCTGAAGCTTGCGGGACCGGGCGAAGGCCAGGGCGGTCTGCCCGTCCAGCTTCATGCACCCCGCCTTCTCGACGAAGAGGCCTGACGACTTGTCGCGCGCCGGCGACGGGAACCAGATGGACACGCCGCCGACATCGTCCACGACGCGCTTGAAGCTCTCGAAGTTCACCTCGATGAAGTGGTGGATCGGCACACCGAAGTTCTGGCGCAGCGTGTTGATGAGGTTCTGTTCGCCCTCGCCCTCGTTCGGGCGGCCGTAGGCCGAGTTGATCATCCCGATCTCCCCGGTGTCGGCGATCGTCACCATCAGGTCCCGGGGAAACGACGTCAGCGCCAGGCGCTCGGACTCGGGGTCGACGCGCGCCACCATGATCGTGTCGGTGTTCTTGCTGCTCTGACCCTCGCGGGTGTCCACTGCGACGATCAGGTAGTTCTCGGGATCGCCGGAGGGCGGCTTGTCCAGGCTCAGGTTGTCGACCCGGTTGATGCTGTTGTACTTGACCAGCACGTAGCCGCCGACCGATGCGCCCGCCAGGCACACGACCACGATCGAGGTGAGCGCGGCGAGGATGACCCGCTGGCGCCACGACCGCCGCCCCCGGCCGCGGCGCGCGCGATCCCACGTGGCCGGGGGAGGGCGCTGGCCCGGCGGCTGACCCGGGGCGCGCATGTGCCGGGAATCACGGGACATGACCGGACGAGGCTACCCGTCGGCCACACCGCACAGCCGTCAGGCGGCCCGGGGGATGGGCCGGCGAGACGCCACGATGAGTTCCGCGAGGGTCCGCTAGCTTGCGATTCCGTGAGCGATGCATCGGCTCCCGCAACCCCCCGTGTGCGCTGGACGGCGCAGTGGAAGGAGCTATACGCGGAGGTCATCCAGACCGGCCTGTGCACCGGCTGCGCCGGCTGTGTCATCTCGTGCCCGCACGACGTCATCGGCTACGACCACGAGCCGGGTGGCTACAAGCCCTTCCACCTCGAGGAGGAGCTGGGGTTCGACAACTGCATCCACGGCGAGAAGGGCTGCACCTCGTGCACGCGCGCCTGCCCGCGGTTCCGGGCGTGGGAGCCCGAGGCCGACGAGCACCTGTTCGCCCGGGTGCGCCAACCGGACGAGTTGTCGGGCATCTACCAGGACATCCTGCTGACGCGGGCGTCGGACGAGATGGTGCACCGCATGGGCCAGGACGGCGGGCTGGTGTCGGCGCTGCTGATCTGGGCGCTGGAGAACGACTACATCGACGCCGCGCTCGTCTCGTACCTCGAGGGCGACGGCCACGACTGGAAGGCGCGGCCGGGCGTCGCTGCCAGCAAGGAGGAGATCCTCGACAGTGCCGGCAGCCGCTACACCTACTCGGCCAACACGCTGGCGCTGGGCGAGGCGCTCGAGCGCGGCCATAGCCGCCTGGCGCTGGTCGGGATGTCGTGCCAGTCGTCGGTTCCGCCGATCATGTGGAGCCGCAAGGTCGGCAAGGTCTCCAAGCCGTTCCTGTTCAACATCGGGCTGCTCTGCTCCAAGACGTTCGACGACTCGATCTTCGACGAACTGTTCTGGACCAAGTACGGGCTCGACAAGCGCGACATCGTCAAGATGAACATCAAGGGCGTGTTCCAGCTGTGGACGCGGGACGGCCGCTATTACGAGGTCCCGCTGAAGGAGTGCCACGCCTGGACCCGTGAGGGCTGCACCTACTGCCCCGATTTCGGCGCCGAGCACGCCGACATCTCCACCGGCGGGATCGGCAAGGACAACGACTGGACGCTCACGATCGTCCGCACCGACCTCGGCCGGGAGATCATCAGCCGCATGATCGCCGACGGGTCGATCATCGCCCGGCCCGGCGACGACGATCCCGGCGCCATCGCGCTGATGCACAAGCTGTCGGCCAAGAGCCGCGAGCGCTGGCCGGGGTTCGCCGTCGACGATCCGCGGGGCCCGGCCACGAACGGCAAGCGCGGCGACAAGGCCCAGCCAGTGAAGGCCTGAGCCCACCGCGCGTGGACCCGGGACCCCTGCGTGACGCCCTGACGGTGGCCGTCGGGGTCGCCACGGGGGCGATGTCGGGACTGTTCGGCATCGGGGGGGCGGTGATCTCGACGCCGGGCATCCGGGCCCTGGGAGCCTCGGCGCAGACCGCCATCGGCACGACGCTGCCGTGCATCATCCCGGGAGCGGCGAGCGGCACCCTGCGCTACGCGCGCGAGGGGCTGGTGGACGGCCCGGCCGTGCTGGCGACCACGCCGGTCGGCATGGTCGCCGCCGTCGCCGGCGCACTGCTCACCGAGGTCGTCCCCGGCCACGGCCACGCGCTCATGCTGGCCACGGCGGCCCTGCTGGCTGTGAGCGGCGCGCGGATGATCAGAAACCCGACTCCGGACCGGACCGCCCTCCCACCCGACGTTCTTGCCGCGGAAATGGTCGCCACGACGACCAATCCCGCGGCAAGAAAAAGCGAGGGGGTGCCCGGCGACCTCGTGGTCGGGGCCGCCGACCGGCCGCACGGTCGGCCGACGGTGGTCCGCCTGGCGGGCGTCGGGACGCTCGCAGGCCTGCTGTCGGGGCTGCTGGGCATCGGGGGCGGCACGGTGATGGTCCCGGGCTTCACACAGGTCGCCGGGATGCCGCTGAAGCGCGCCATCGCGACGTCCCTGGCCTGCGTCGGCATCTTCGCCGTGCCCGGCACGATCACGCACGCGTTCCTGGGGAACATCGACTGGCGGTTCGCGCTGCTGCTCACCGTGGGGATGATCCCCGGTGCCCGCCTGGGCGCGGCGCTCGCCATCCGGTCCGAGGATCGCCGCCTGCACGCGGTCGTGGGGGCGTTCCTGACCGTCACGGCGGTCGCGTACGCCGCCGGTGAGATCGCCGCGCTCGGCTCGTGACCGGTGACCCGATCACAGGCCGGCCAGCTCGCGGGCCCGCCGCAGCACCGCGTCGAACATGGGCTCCGTGAGCTTGCCGGTGAACGTGTTCTGCTGGCTGACGTGGTAGCTGCAGACGATCGAGCGGCCGCCGTCGAGCGCCAGCTCGACGCCGTGGCCGAACCGCGGCGCGCCGCGCACGCCCAGCACACGGCAGAGCACCTGGTAGCCGAACTGCCCGAGCGGCAGGTACACGCGCACCCCGGTCAGGAGGGCCAGCTCCCGCTCCAGGAACGGCCGGCAGCGGTCGCGCTCGTCGGGCGCCGGCTTGTTGGCGGGTGGTGCGCAGCGGACCGCCGCGGTGATCCAGGCACCGTCGAGCCTGAGGCCGTCATGGCGGTGCACCGCCGTCGGCTGGCTGGCGAACCCCGCCCGCCACAGCGCCGCGTACAGGAAGTCGCCCGACCGGTCACCCGTGAACATCCGTCCCGTCCGGTTGGCGCCGTGGGCGGCCGGCGCCAGTCCCACGATGGCGACGCGGGCGGCGGGGTCGCCGAAGCCAGGCACCGGGCGGGCCCAGTAGTCCTGGTCGTGAAAGGCCGGCCGCCGGTCGCGGGCCACCTGCTCGCGCCACGCCACGAGGCGGGGGCAGGCGCGACAGGCGGTGATCTCCCGCTCCAGGACCTCGAGCTTCGGCGGCGCAGGGCGCCCGGCCTCATCCACGGGAGCTGACGATAGGTTGCACTGACGATGGCCAGAGCCGAGCGAGCCCCACGTGCCAGCGGCCCGCGGACCGACCGGCGGGTGGGTGGCCGACGCAAGCCCCCGGCCCCCACCCTGATCCTCTTCGTGCGCCACGGCTCGACGGCCACGACCGGCAAGGAGCTGCCGGGTCGCGCCAGCGGCCTGCACCTGTCCAACGCCGGCCGGGCCCAGGCGGAATCGGTGGCCGCCCGCATCGCCGCCATGGCGTCGGCCAACGGGCGGCAGCGCCGCAGCGTGGCGGCCGTCTACAGCTCGCCCCTGGAGCGCACGCGCGAGACCGCGGCGCCCATCGCCGAGGCCACCGGCTGCCAGGTCCAGGTCGACGACGGCCTCCTCGAGCTCGACATCGGGGATTGGACCGGGCTCGAGCTCAAGGCCGCGCGCAAGCGCCCCGAGTGGGCCGCGATCCAGCGCTACCCGAGCGGCTTCACGTTCCCCGGGGGCGAGTCCTTCGTCGACATGCAGGCCCGCATCGTCGCCTGCGTCGAGCGGATGCGGTCGGCCCACGGCGGCGAGACCATCGTGGCGGTCTCCCATGCCGATCCCATACGCGCCGCCGTTGCCCACGCGATGGGGACCCACCTCGACCTGTTCCAGCGCGTCGTGATCTCGCCGTGCTCGCTCACGGCCGTCGCCTACGGCGACGGGGGGCCGATGGTGCTGACCGTGAACTCCGGCGTGGACACCGGCGCTGCGCTGGTGCCGTCCTGATCATGTCCGAGTCGTACGACTTCTCGAAGGCCGAGATCTTCTGGCCCGGGGCCGAGGGTCCACCCGGCCAGCGGGTGTTCTTCCTCGCGGGCGGCGCCGACGGCGAGATCGTGTACTTCCGCTGCGAGAAGCAGCAGGTCGCAGCGCTCGGCGAGTACCTGCTCGCCCTGCTCGAGGACCTGTCGCCGGAGGTAGAGGCGGTCGAGGGCCACGGGAAGGTCGTGCCGCTGCCGTTCGACTGGGACGTGGGCTCTATCGGCGTGAAGTACGACGAGCCCGAGGAGCGGATCGTGGTGGTGCTCGAGGAGCTGTCCGGCGAGGACGAGACGCCGGCCACCGCCCGGTTCTGCTTCACGCTGGCGCAGGCCGCGGCCTTCGCCCGCTTCGCACTGGAGCTCGTGGCCCAGGGGAGGCCCAACTGCGGCTTCTGCGGCCAGCCCATGGACGCGGAAGGCCACGTGTGTCCCCGGATGAATTGAGGGCGTTCGGGGCGACGCTGGAGCTGCTGCGGTCCGGCGAGGTCGAGGTGCTCGGCCGCATGCCCTGGAGCTCGAACGCCACCTTCCTGGCCGAGGTCCGCGACGGCGCCGACTGCCTGCGGGCCGTCTACAAGCCGCGGCGCGGTGAACGCCCGCTGTGGGACTTTCCGGACGGCCTCGATCGCCGCGAGGTGGCCGCCTACGAGCTGTCCCGGTGGCTGGGGTGGGACATCGTGCCGGAGACCGTCCTGCGCGACGACGAGGGGCTCCCCTTCGGCGCGGGCTCGTTGCAGCGGTTCGTGGACTTCGATGCCGAGCAGCACTACTTCTCGCTGGTCGAGGACCGGGGCCGCCACGACGCCCTGCGCACCATCTGCTGCTTCGACCTGGTGGCCAACTCGGCCGACCGCAAGGGCGGGCACTGCCTCGCCGGTGACGACGGCCGGCTGTGGGCGGTCGACAACGGCCTCACCTTCCACTGCGACACCAAGCTCCGCACGGTCATCTGGGAGTTCGGGGGCCAGCCGATCCCCCAGCACCTGGTTGCGGACGTCCGGCGCCTGGCCGAGAGCGGCGCCCCGGCTGCGATGGAGGCGCTCCTGAGCCCCGCGGAGCGCCGGGCGCTCGCGCGCCGGGCCACCGCCGTCGCCGACCGCGGCGCCTTCCCGATCGATCACTCCGGCCGGCGCTATCCCTGGCCCCTCGTCTGAGAAACCTGCCGCGGATCTGGTGGCCCCGGCCACCAATCCCGCGTCAGGAAGGCGTCAGGCCTCGGCCTCCGCATCGACGCCAGCCGAAGCCCCGCCCTCGCCCGAGCCGTCGCCATCGCCATCGCCATCGCCCGCGGCCTTGCCATCGCCGGCGGCCTTGCCATTGCCGGCGGCCCTGCCATCGCCCGCGGCGGGCGCCAGCACCGCGAGCTCCTCCGGCGGCCGGCGGTCGAGCCACTCGCGGAACTGCCGCGACGTGAGCGGCGGGCAGACGATGAACCCCTGGGCGAGGTCGCAGCCCATCGACGCGAGCAGGTCCCATCCCTCCCGGGACTCCACCCCCTCCGCCACCGTGACCAGCCCCAGGTCGCGGCCGAGCGCCAGCACCGAGCGGGCGATGGCGCGGTCGCTCTCGTCGACGGTCATCTTGGCGATGAACGACTTGTCGATCTTGATCTCGCCGATCGGCAGGCGCCGCAGGTGGGCCAGCGACGAGTAGCCCGTGCCGAAGTCGTCGCACGACAGGCACACACCCAGCTCTGCGAGCCCTCCGAGCACGTGGAGCGAGCGCTGCGACTCGCTCATGACCATGCTCTCGGTCAGCTCGAGGGTGAGCGACTCGGGAGGCACGCCGCTCTCCTCGACGGCGCGACTGACGTCGTCGACCAGGTGCAGGTCGAGCAGGTTGCGGGCTGACAGGTTCACGGCCACGGACAGGTCGAGCCCCAGGTCGCGCCAGGAGCGGCACTGGGCGAGGGCCTTGCGCATGACCGTCATCGTCAGCGACCGGATGTCGCCGGTGTGCTCGGCGATGGTGATGAACTCGTCGGGCTTCACCCGCCCGAGGCGCGGGTGGTTCCAGCGCACCAGGGCCTCCGCGCCCCGCACGATGCTGGTCGCCAGCTCGACCTTGGGCTGGAAGCACACGTCGAGGTCGTCGCTCTCGAGCGCCTCCCGCAGGTCGGCACCCAACGCCAGGCGCCGCGGCGTGGCGGGGTCGTTCACGGGGTCGTACATCTCCCAGCCGCTGCGGTGACGGCGGGCCGTGTCGGCGGCGATGTGGGCGCGCTGCATGAGCGAATGCCCGTCGATCGCCTGCTCGGGGTACACCGCCACGCCGACGTTGACGCCCAGCGCCAGCAGGACCCCCTCGGACTGGAACGGCGGATCGAACCCTGCGATCAGCAGGCGGGCCGCGTTGACCACCTCTTCCGTGTCGGCGACGCCGGGGAGGACCACGGCGAACTGCTCGCTGCCCAGGCGCCCCAACGCGGCCGACTCCGGCAGCAGGCTCCGCATCCGGCCGCTGGCCTGGACGAGGAGGCCGTCGGCACTCTGGTGGCCGAAGGCGTCGACCACCTGGGTGAACGAGTCGAGATCGATCACGACTAGCCCGACCCGCCCGTGCTCGGCGTAGGCCTCCTGGAGCGCAAGGTCCAGCACGTCGCTGAGGTGGGCGTGGTTGGGCAGGCCGGTCAGCGGGTCGTGCAGCGCCTCGTGGGCCCGCTCGGCCGCCTCCAGCTCGAGCACCATGAACAGCAGGCCGTTCTCGATGGCCATCGACGCCTGGTCGGCCAGGTCCCCCAGCAGCCGCGTGTGGTTGTCCCCGAAGTGTGACGCCGCCTTGCGCCGGGCCTGCGTGACCACCAGCGCACCGAACACGGACCCGTTGGCCCTCGTGATCGGGGCGGCCAGGGCGGCCACCCGTGTGCGCGACCGGAGCCACGCCGGGGAGAGCGGCCCCACCTCGAACCGTCGCGGCGTCCCGTCCGGGATGACCGCCCTCAGGTCGGCCTGGAGCTCCATCAGCGAGATGCACTCCTCGCCCCGGCCGCCGGTACCCAACGTGAACCGCCGGCCGGGATCGCCCGGGGCCACGGTCTCGATCAGCAGCACGGCGTCGTCGGCGTTGAGCAGTGAGCGGGCCCCGCCGAGCACGGATGATGCGATCTGGGACATGTCTATGGACCGCACGACCGTCTTGGTGAACTCGTGCAGCGCCTCCAGCCCTCGCCGTCGCTCGTAGAGCCGGGAGTACACCCGGTTGGACAGGATGCACGCGAGCACGATGGCGACGAGCAGCAGCTCGACCGAGGTGTGTTCCCAGAGGGCGAGCGCCAGGCCGATGCCGATGGCGGCGTTGAGGATGCCGGCGGGCAGGTCGCTCTTCGCCAGCACCAACATCCCACGCCAGCCCGGCAGGCTTCGGGTGACGGCCGCGATCAACCCCGCCAAGGCGACCAGCGCCACCACGTACGACGTCAGCAACGCCAGCGCCAGCGCCACGCCCCCGCGGGTGCTCACCAGCTCGGCGTCGCCCAGGACGGCCCGCACCACGACGATCGCCCCGACGGTCTGCGCCAACTGGGCGCTGAGCTCGTACGCCGCCTCCGTGGGACGCCGCTGGCGCAGGACGAGCAGCAAGATGGCCACCCCCGCGAGGCGTGCGAACACCAGCGTGGTGGGCTCGGCGTAGATGAGACCCGCCGCCAAGGGCACCTCGGCAGCGGTGAAGCCGTACTGCTCGCCCTGGCGGCGCTCGACGCGCAACGCGAACGCCTCGCAGGCGGCGAAGGCCACGATCAGCCACAGCCAGCCGAGGTCGAGCGGCGCGTCGGCGATCCGGCCGTCCCCAGCGGCGGTCGCCATGAGCACCCCGCCGGCGACGGCGGTGAGCACGACGGCGACCACCACCATGGCGTTCTCACCACGACGGGTCCCGTCGACCGTCACCCTCGCCTCCCCGCTGCCGCTAGGCCCGCCCGGGCACGGTGCCCTACGGCGTGGGCGAGGTCAAGTTTTCGCAGGGAAATTCCGGCAGTCGCCCAGCCGGCCCCCAGGCGCCGTCCAGGCCTGGCGCACCTTCTCAGGCGCCCAGCGGCCGCTCCGGCGGGCCGAGCACCCGATCCAGGTAGGGGTTGGAAAAGCGGCCCTCCGGGTCGAGCCGGGCGCGGATGCGCTGGAAGTCGGCCCACCGGGGATAACGGGCGGCAAGCGTGTCCGCGCGCTGGAAGTGCAGCTTGCCCCAGTGGGGCCGGCCGCCGTAGCTGTCCATGATCCGCTCCACGCCCGTGAAATACGCGTCGTAGGGCGTGCCCCGGTAGACGTGCACCGCGATGTAGCCCGTCTCGCGGCCGTGCGCGGTCGACAGCGGGATGTCATCCGGGGCCACCACCCGCACCTCGACCGGGAAGCTGATCTGCATGCCCATCTCGTCCACCAGCTTGCGGACCCGGCTCAGCGCCTCGGGCAGCGCCTCGCGCGGGATGCCGTACTCCATCTCCCAGAACCTGACCTTGCGGGGGCTCGTGAACACCCGGTCGGACCGGTCGACGTAGTCGATGCGGCCGGTGCTGGGGATGATCTTCGCCAGGCGGGGGATGAGCGACGGCCGCCACATTCCGGCCCGGCACAGCACCCCGAAGGCGTAGTTGTTGAGGGCCATGTCGTCGATCCACTCGCGCACGCGCGGGCGGGGCCGGGCCGGCTCGTCGGTGCGCCGGTTCCGCTTGGTCAGGGCCCAGCGGGTGTGCGGCACCCAATAGAACTCGTAGTGGTCGTTGGCGGCCACCAGCTCGTCGAGGTCGGCGAGCACGTCGTCCACCGGGACCGGCTCCTCCACGGCGTGCAGCCGGAACGCCGGCACGCACTGGAGCGTCAGCGTCGAGACCAGGCCCAACGCCCCCAGCCCGACGCGGGCGGAGTCGAGGACGTCGGCATTCTCGGACTCCGTGCAGTCGAGGATCGACCCGTCTGCGGTCACCAGCCGCAGCCCGACGATCTGCGAGGACAGGTTGCGAAAGCGCAGGCCGGTCCCATGGGTCGCGGTCTGCGTGGCGCCGGAGACCGACTGCCGGTCGATGTCGCCCATGTTCTCGAGTGCGAGGCCCCGGGCGTCGAGCTCGTCGGACAACCGGTGGAGGGGGATCCCGGCCTCGACGGTGACGCGGCCGGTGGCCGCGTCGTGCCCGAGGACGCGCGTGTAGGCGCCGAGGTCGACAAGGACGCCGTCCGTGCACGCGATCGAGGTGAAGGAGTGGCCGGCGCCGACCGCCTTGACCCGCTGCCCGTTGGCCGCGGCATGCTTCACCAGGTCGACCAGCTCGCCCTCGGTCGCGGGGTGCCGGATCTCCGTCGGCGCGCACATCTGGTTGCGCCCCCAGTTGGTCCAGGTGGCCCGGGCTCGGGCGCGGCTGGTTGTTCGACTCGTGGCGGCGGCGCACATGGCCGCCAGGCTAGAACGCGCAAATCGTGCTGGCGGCCCCCGCGGCAGGGTACGGATTGGCCCATGAAATGGCGCCGTACGACGAGCGAGCACGTCGACGATCTGCGGGGGCGAGGTGGAGGCCGCCGAGTGGGGGTTCCGCTGGCGGCGGGCGGCGGGCTGTTCGGGCTCATCGCCATCCTCATCGCCCTCGTCGCGGGAGGGGGCGGCGGGCTGGGCAGCATGATCGATCAGCTTCCCGGGGCTGTGCCGGAGGCCTCGTCGTCCAACGAGGTCGCGAACGAGGCCCAGTCCGAGGACGCCCAGTTCGTCACCTTCCTGACCGAGGACACGCAGGCTATGTGGGCTTCCGAGTTCCAGCAGGCGGGGCGGCAGTATCAGTACGCCCGTCTGAACATGTTCACGGGGCAGGTGAACACCGGGTGCGGTGCCGCGACGTCGGCGGTCGGGCCCTTCTACTGCCCGGCCGACGGCGAGGTCTACATCGACCTCGACTTCTTCCGCGAGCTGAGCGACCGGTTCGGCGCACCGGGTGACTTCGCGCAGGCCTACGTGATCGCCCACGAGATCGGTCACCACGTGCAGAACCTCATGGGCATCAGCGACGAGGTGCGCCAACACCAGCAGACTGCCGGCTCGCAGGAAGAGGCGAACAAGTGGTCGGTGCGCCTGGAGCTACAGGCCGACTGCCTGGCCGGCGTGTGGGCGCATTCGGTCTACGCGCGCGGCGACCTCGAGCCGGGCGACGTCGAGGAGGGCCTGGCTGCAGCCGAGGCGGTGGGCGACGACCGCATTCAGGAGCAGGCCGGCATGTCGGTCAACCCCGAGACCTGGACGCACGGCTCGTCGGCCGAACGTCAGGAGTGGTTCAACCGAGGCTTCGAGTCCGGCGAGAGCTCGGAGTGCGACACGTTCGGTTGACTTCGGTCCGCAACCGGAGGTTGCGAACCGAGACTTGGGCCGCCGCCCTACGGCGGCGTCGATCCTCGGTCAGCGTGCCTGGAGCGCTTCGAGGAGCTTCGGTAGGACCTTGTGGACGTCGCCGACGATGCCGAGGTCCGCCACCGAGAAGATCGGGGCCTCGGGGTCCTTGTTGATGGCGATGATGTTCTTCGAGCCCTTCATCCCCACCAGGTGCTGGGTGGCGCCCGAGATGCCGGCCGCGATGTAGACCGTCGGCTTCACGACCTTGCCCGTCTGGCCCACCTGGTAGCTGTACGGCACCCAGCCGGCGTCGACGATGGCGCGTGACGCGCCCGGCGCCGCCTTGAGCGCCTTTGCCAGCTGCTCGATCATCTCGTACTTGCCGGCCTCGCCGAGGCCACGCCCGCCCGACACGACGATGTCGGCCTCGTCGAGCTTCGGGCCGGTCGCCTCCTCGACATGGCGATTTTGCACCTTGGCCGTCCCGGGCTCGGTGACCTCGACGGTGACGACCTCGGCCGCCCCGCCGCCCGAGGACTCGGCCGTGAACGACTTGGGCCGGAACAGAGCGATGTAGGGGGCGCCGGCCGTGAAGCGGGTGCGCACGAGCTTGGTGCCGCCGAACACCGGCGTGGTCACGACCACGTCGTCGCCGTCGACGGCGACCTCGGTGTTGTTGGTCAGGACGGGCTTGTCGAGCGCCACCGACAGGCGGCCGGCGACGTCGCGGCCGTCGTAGGTGGTGCCGATCATGATCAGGTCGGGGCCGTTGCCGTCGGCCACCTGCTTGCCGATTGCCGACGCCACCGGCTGGCCGGGCAAGCTGCCCGCCAGGTCGCCCGTGGCATAGACCTTGCTGGCGCCGTAGGCGCCGAGGGCCTCCGCGATGGCATCGGCGTCGCCGCCGCCGTACACGGCCTCGACTGTGTCGCCGAGCTCACGGGCCTTGGTGAGCATCTCGAGCGTGATGGGCGCGACCTTGCCGTCCGCGGCCTCGGCGAGGACCCAGATGCGGTTCAGAGCCATTGCGTCAGTCGTCTCCTACGTGTCGATTCGCGGCGGGGCCAGGACTGGCGGGCGCTCACGCCGCTAGATGACCTTGAGGTTCTCGAGGAAGGCGATGACCTTGGCGTAGCCCTCGCCGTCGTCCTCGACGATCTCGCCGGCCTCGCGGGTCGGCGCCTCGTCGACGGCCATGATCTCCTGGCCGGCGCCGGCCCATCCGACCGACCCCGGGTCGATGCCCAGGTCGCCGAGGGTGAGCTGATCCACCGGCTTGGACTTGGCGGCCATGATCCCCTTGAAGCTCGGGTAGCGGGGCTCCACGACCCCGGCGGTCACGGACACGACGGCGGGCAGCGGAGCCTCGACCTCGTCGTAGCCGAGCTCGGTCTGGCGCTGGACCTTGACGGTGCCGTCGGCCACCTCGACGTGCTTGGCGAAGGTGACGGACGGCCGCCCCAGAAGGGCGGCCACCTGCTCGGGGATCGTGCCGGTGTAGCCGTCGGTCGACTCGGTGGCGGTCAGGACGAGATCGGCATCGGCCCGCTCGATCGCCTTCGCCAGCACCTTCGCCGTGTCGAGGGCACCGGCGCCCGACAGTGCCTCGTCGGAGACCAGGATCGCCTTGGCGGCGCCCATGGCCAGCGCGGTCCGCAGCCCCGAGGTCTCGCCGTTGGGGGTCATCGAGACCAGCGTGACTTCGCCGCCGCCCGACGCATCAGCCAGCTGGAGTCCCATCTCGACGCCATAGCTGTCGGACTCGTCGAGGATCAGCTTGCCGCTGCGGTCGAGCGTGTTGTCGGCCTCGAGCTTCCCGGGCTCTGCGGGGTCCGGGATCTGCTTCACGCACACGACCACGTTCATGACCAGCCATGCTGCCCGCCGTTTCGCGGGCCGACCAAATCGCCCCAGGCGCCCCGGCGGGTAGTTTCCGGGCCGACATGCGGCTGCTCCTCCTGGTCAACGAGTCGGCGTCGTCGGTGACGCCGCGCAGCCGCGTGGTGATCCAGAAGGCCCTCGCGGCGGACCACGACGTCACCCTGGCCGAGACCAGCCGCCGCGGCCACGCCACCCGCCTTGCGCAGGGCGCGGCCGCCAACGGCGTCGAGGTCGTGGTCGTGCTGGGCGGGGACGGCACGCTCAACGAGGCTGCCAACGGGCTGGCCCGCACCGCCTGTGCCCTGGCACCCCTGCCGGGGGGCTCGACCAACGTGTTCGCCCGCACCATCGGCCTGCCCAACGACCCGATCGAGGCCACGGGCGTGCTGCTCGACGCGTTGGCGCGGCGCTCGATCCGGCGGGTGGGCCTGGGGTCGGTGAACGGCCGCTACTTCCTGTTCCACACCGGCGTGGGGTTCGACGCCGCCGTGGTGGAGCAGGTCGAGCGCCGCGCCGAGCTCAAGCGGTACGTGGGACATCCGCTGTTCGTGTTCGCCGGATTCGACACGTGGATCCGCCATTACGACCGCAGCCGCCCCCGTTTCGCGGTCCACCACGCCGACGGCACGGTGATCGACGACGCCTACCTGACCATCGTCCTCAACACCAACCCCTACACGTACTTCGGCAACCGGCCGCTGGAACTGGCGCCCGAGGCCACGCTCGACCGGGGACTGGCGTCGGTCACGCTGCGGACCATGGCGTTCGCCCGGACGATGCGCATCATCGCCTCGGCGCTGGGCAGCGGCACCCTGCTGCGGCGGAGCCGCTGGGTCGACCATCGAACCGACCTGGCCGCGCTGAGCGTGCGGGCCTACGGGCCGGTCCCCTACCAGGTCGACGGCGACCACCTCGGCGACACCGAGCGCCTCGACTTTCGCCACGAGCCCGAGGTGCTGGACCTGGTCCTGCCCTGACCCGAGGCAATGGCGAACGGTGGGTCGGGCCGAGGCGATGCCGCACGGGTCACCGTTCTTCAGCGCCTCGGGCTGGGCCGTGCGTTCACTACTACCTCGGCTGTCCTAGTGCCCGGGCCCCCGGCCGAGCGCCGCCAGCGCCACGTCGGGCACGTCGGTGACGATGCCGTCGACGCCCGCCTCCCCCGCCAGCCAGCGGATCCGGTCGGGCTCGTTGCAGGTCCAGACGTTGACCGCCAGCTCCTCGTCGTGGGCGCGCTCCACGAGCTCCCGGGTCACGAGGGCGTGGTGCGGGTGGAGCGCCCGGTGCCCGTGGTCCACCGCCTCGGCGATGACCTGGGCGCCGCCGTCGGGCCCCACGATGCCGACCAGCCACGCGGTGACGAGGTCCGGCGCCAGCTCGCGCACGCGGTCGACCGTGGGCAGGTGGAAGCACGACACGACGTAGCGCTCGCGCTCGGCAGATGGGCGCGCCGTCAGCGCCTCGACGACGTGGTCGACCATGGCCAGGGACTCGTCGAAGTCGGCGTCGAGCGGCCAGTTCTTGACCTCGACGTTGACGAGCTTGAGCCCCGCGCAGGCGTCGAGCACCGGCGGCAGCGTCGCGATCCCGGCGGGCAGCTCGCCCGCCGCCAGGTCCAGCAGCCTCCGGCCGTCGCTCAGCGTCGGGTCGTGGTGGACGGCCAAGGCACCGTCCGCGGTGCGGCGCACATCAAGCTCGACGCCATCGGCACCGACCTCCCGCGCCATCCTGAACGCCTCCAGCGAGTTCTCCGGCGCCAAGCCGGCGGCCCCCTTGTGCCCGATCACCAGCGTCACGAATGTGGCACCTCTCGCTGCGGGTTCGCCGACCGGCCTCGTTTCCCGCCGCACGCACCGATCTTTCGCGGCAGAAAAAAGTCCTTGCCCGCCAAGACAACTCCCAGTATCGTTTCGCCGTCGCAGCCACACGCACGCCGTTGCGTATCGCGGTGGCATGTGAAACTCGTCACAATCTCGGTGACCCGAATCCGCCGTGGAGGTCCCGTGGCCCTGACGCAGAGCCGCACTATCAACCTGTCCATCGAAAACGACGACTGGCGCGAGCACAGCGCCTGCCGTGACACCGACCCCGACCTGTTCTTCCCGGTCGGCACCACCGGTCCTGCGATCGAGCAGATCGAAACGGCCAAGAGCGTGTGCCGGCAGTGCGAGGTCCAGCGGGAGTGCCTGGAGTATGCGCTGGCCACCAACCAGGACAGTGGCATCTGGGGAGGCACCTCCGAGGAGGAGCGCCGGACGCTGCGCCGCCAGTGGGTGGCCCGCCACCGCCGCGCCGCTTCCTGACCCGTCGTCGTTCGCACTGCCTGCAGGGGCTGCTGGGGCGGCCGGAACTGGGGATGACCGGCCATCGGATCGATCACAGCGACATCGGTCGCGTGTGATCGAGGTCGTCGTCGCGCGTCGCGTCGACGGCCACGCTGAGCGCGACCTCGGTTCCCGGCCGGTCGCCGTTTCCGCGGCCGGGGGAGATCGAGATCTCGCCGGCCAGGTCGCCGGTCACCAGCGTCCTCACTATCGACAGGCCGAGGCCGGTGGACTGTTCGAGCCGGAACCCGGGCGGGAGGCCCACGCCGTCGTCGGCGACCCGGAGGCGCAGCACGCGCCCGTCGCGGGCGATCTCCACCCGCACGCGCCCCGGCGTGCCGGTCAGGTCGACCTCGGGCGGGTACGCGTGGTCCACGGCGTTCTGCAGTAGCTCGTTGAGCACCACCGCCAACGGGGTGGCGATGCCGGCCGGAAGGATGCCGCCGTCGCCGTCGACGTCGAAGCGGATGGGATGCTCGGGCGAGATCATGCTGTCGGCGACCATCGCCACCACCGGCTTCACGATGTCGACGAACGGCACGTCGTCGCCGGCCTCGCGGGACAGGATCTCGTGCACGAGCGCGATCGAGCGGATGCGCCGCACCGACTCCTCGATGGCGGTCTTGGCCTCGCCCCGTGCCAGCCGCCGGCCCTGCAGGCGCAGCAACGACGAGATGGTCTGCAGGTTGTTCTTCACCCGGTGGTGGATCTCCCGGATGGTCGCGTCCTTAGACAGCAGCAGCAGGTCGCGCCGGCGAAGCTCGGAGATGTCACGCAGCAGCACCACCGCGCCGGTGACCGCCCCCTGGTCCAGCAGCGGGATGCCCCGGATCAGCACGGTGATGTCGACGCCGCGGGCCAGCTCCTCGGTCGCCGGCGTCCCGGTGTCGAACGCCGTGCGCACCACCGTCTCCTCGAGCCCCAGCTCCGAGAACCGCAGGCCCTCGGCATTGGCGTGGACACCGAGGCGGTGCAGGGTGGACACGGCGTTGGGGGACGTGTATTCGACCCTCCCCGACGAGTCGAGGACGATGGCGCCGTCGCCGACCCGGGGCGCCTCCTCGCTCTCGGCATCGTCGGCGTCGAACGGGAACGCCCCGCTCGCGATCATGCGGGCGAAGCGGTTGAAGACGTCGACGTAGGTCCGTTCCAGCTCGCCGGGCTGGCGGCCGAACGCCGGCGCCGACTCGCGGGTGAGCACGCCCACGACCCGTCCCCGGTAGCGGATCGGGATGCACAGCACGCGCACCCGCTCCTTGAGCGGGGAGATCACCATCTCGCCCTCGATGATCTCGCCCAGCCGGTAGGCGCGGGCGACCAGCGGCCTGTCCTCCTCCTCGAGGACGGTGCCCACCCAGTCGGCCCGGTAGACGGTCTGGGACGTGGTGGGGCGGACCTGTCCGAGCACGACGAACCGGTTGGTGCCGCCGTCCCGGGTCTCGCCCACCACGCCGAACAGGAGCAGGTCGGCGAAGCAGAAGTCGGCCAGCAGCCCCCAGCTCGCGACGAGGCGCTGGACGTGCTCCACCGCGCCCGGGTCGAGGCGGGTGAAGAACCGGGCGAGCTCGGCGAGCGTGGCCATCTGCCGATGATTCTGGCAGCGGACCGCCCCAACGCCCGCCATCGGCGGGGTTCGCCCAGCGGACCGGCGCGACCTCTACCGGACCGGGCGGCCCCCGACCACGACGGGGAACTGGCGGTCCGCCGCATCGCACGGCACGCGGGCCGTCGGCGGACCGGCGGACGGATCACCCTCGAGGCGCTCGGCGCCGTGGGGTGCGTACTGCACGATGTACGCCTTGCGGACGGCGCCGGTGAGGTTGGGCGCTACCGCCAGAGCCAGGAGCCCAGCTCCAGCAGGCCGGCGAGGTCGGTGATGTCGTGGTCGGCGTACGGGACGGTGGCCACCACGTCGGCCACCGCCGCCAGCTCGGCGCGTTGCTCGGCCTCGCGGGTGGCGACCACCTGGAAGTTGAGGAAGCTCTCCCCCACCTCGGCCAGGACCCGCGCGAGCTGGTCCGGGGTGCCGATGCCCGCGCCCCCGACGGCCCCGGTCACGGCCTTGGCCAGTCCCGCCGGATCGGCCGACATGCGCTGGGCCACGGCCGCGGCGTCCCGGTCGCCGAACCACTCGGGCAGCACCTTGTTGAGCACCACGGCGCCGAGCGGCAGTTTGCGCTCCGACAGCGCGTCGACGAAGAACTCGGTCTCCCGGACCGGCGACGGCTCCAGCGTCGACACGACGACGAACGTCGTGCGCTTGTCGGACAGGGTGCGAGTGACCGCCCTGGCCCGCTCGACGAAGCCGTCGTACATGGTCTGGAACAGCAGGAAGAACTCGGCGATGTCCTGCAGGAACTGCGAGCCGAGGATGCGGTCGGCCACCGTGTAGAACGGCTTCGACGCCATCGTGAACACCCGGCTCCGGGCGGGCACCGTGAGCCAGCGAAGCAGCCGGCTGGAGAAGAAGTCGGCCATGCGTTCCGGGGCTTCCAGGAAGTCGATCGCGTTCCGGGTCGGCGGCGTGTCGACGAGGATCAGGTCGTAGCGACCCGAGGCGTGGATCTCGTACAGCCGCTCCATGGCGATGTAGTCGTGGCTCTGCACGAACCGGCTCGTGATGTTGTCGTAGAGCGGGTTGGCGAGGATGGCGTCGCGGGCCGCCGCGTCGGGGGCGTGGACCCGCACCAGCTCGTCCCACGACTGCTTGGTGTCGAGCATCGCCGCCCACAGCTCGCCCCTGGGCTCGGAGACGCCGGCGGCGGCGAACTCCTCCGGCCGGATCCGGGTCTCCACGTTGCCGAAGCGCTCCAGCCCGAGCGCGTTGGCCAGCCGCCGGGCCGGGTCCACGGTGATCACCAGGACCTTGCCGCCCAGGTGGGCCGCCGCCATGGCCGCGGCGGCCGCCGCAATCGTGGTCTTCCCGACGCCACCCGATCCGCAGCAGATGACGATCTCCTTGGAGGCCAGCAGCGGCTCGAGCGACGACGTGCCCTCGAGCGCCCGGCCCTGGCGCGACTGACGCGCCGCCATCAGTAGCCCAGCTCCGCGCCCAGGGCCTCGGCGATCTGGCGGGTGGCCCGCACGCCGTGGCTGCGCTGGAACAGCTCGGGCACGTACAACAGCTGCGTTCCCCGCGGCAGGCCCTCGCGCAGCGCGCCGAGGTGCTCGGCCCTCGTCCTCCGGAGCTTCACCGCCAGGTCGGCGCCGTCGAGCAGCGGCTCCACGGCCCCCGGCCCCGCGCCCGAGCGGGGGGCACCGACGGCCGCCGCCAGGGCCTCCGTGCGGTCGGGGCGCTGGAGCTCCCGGAAGATCTTCTCCTCGCCCCGCGTGAACAACTCGGGCAGGACCCGGTTCACCACCACCCCCGCCAGGTCGACCACGGTGTTCTCCCGCAGCCGGGCGGCGAGCTCGAGCGTCTCGTTCACCGGCATCTCCTCGGGCGTGGCCACCACCAGCACCCCGGTCCGCGCGGGATCACGGAGGATGTCGAGCATCCACCCGGTCTGGTCCCGCACCATGCCCACCTTCACCAGGTCGTTGATGGCCTCTGGGGCGGCGAGCTGGCCGACGATGTGCCCGGACGCCGGCGCGTCCACGACGACCAGGTCGTAGTGGCGCTCCCGCACCTCGTAGCAGAGCTTGCCGACCGTGAGGATCTCCTTGACCCCGGGCGCGGCGTTCGCCACGAAGTCGAACGTGCGGGCGAGCGGCCCGAGCCTGGCGAGCAGGGGCAGCTTGAGCTGGAGGCGGAGGTACTCCTTGAGCGACGCCTCGGTGTCCATCGTCATGGCCCACAGGCCGGGCGCGATCTCGCGCTCGCGAAACTGCGTCGGGGCGGTCTCGAAGGCGCCGGCCAGGTCTCCCTTGGCGTCGACCTCGCACAGCAGCGTGCGCTGGCCCCGCGAGGCCGCCAGCGACCCCAGGGCCGCGGCGATCGACGTCTTGCCGACACCGCCCTTGCCGGTCACGAACAGCAGGCGGCGGTCGAGCAGGTCGGCGGGCGGGTCGGGCGGGGCCACCTGACCCGCTGGAGTCACCGCGCTAACCGCCGAACCCGATCCGGCGGGCCATCGCGGGGCTGCCGATCTCGACGTAGGCGACCTTGTCGACCGGCACCCCGAACTGCCGGCCGCGACGGTCGGTCAGCCACAGGGTGCCGCCGTCCTTGAACGCGGCGTCGATGTGTTCGCGCACCGCGTCCGCGTCGGTCTCGTCGGCCAGGATCACCTCGAGCTCCTTCGGCGAGCTCCTCACCCCGATGCGGACGTCCACGTGCTTCCTCCTGAAATCGAGCGGCCGTCATCGTATGGGGACGGTGGGCCCGACGGCGACGTGGAGGCGAAGTGGTGACCGCTCAGCTCGGCCACTCGCGACGCTCGCGGCGTCCTTCCCCTGAAGGGCCGTCCCACCCCGGAGGGGTCCCGTATTCCTCGCGAGCCAACCAGCGCGACTGTCGCTGCCGTCTGCCACCGCTGCCATCGACGGTCGGGGCAGCGGCCCAGGTCATCTCCCTCGCCCAGTGGGGGTGGCGGTCCTCGGCCCAGCGACGCGTCACCCGCCCCGTGATCATGCCCCGCAGCGACACGCGGTCGGCCAGCGCGAAGCCGATGTGGCCGGCGACGATCAGCCACGTGGCGATAGCGGTCCAGTCGTGGACGAAGGTGGCGCCCGTGCGCCATTCGAGGGGGAAGGGCTCGAACCAGCGCATGATGTAGCCGGAGGCGAGCATCACGGGGATCATCCCGGCGATGAAGGCGGCGTTGGCCTTCTGCCCGGCGTTGAACTTCCCCACCCGCTCGCGGCCTTCGAACCCCCGGGTCCACAGCCATCGGCGGTCGGCCCGCGACCAGCGTGACAGCCGGCGGATGTCGGCCCGCACCGGATCGCGCCAGCGGCCCAGGTAGGCCAGGATCAGCGGCACCGGCATCGTTAGGCCGGCGATCACGTGCACGTCCTTCACCAGCGTCCTCCGCCCGACCAGGGTGCTCAGGGACCCGACGTAGAGGACGAGCCCGGTCACCGCACACGTGAGCACGGCAGCGGCGGTGGCCCAATGCAGCGCCCGCTCGGCCGGCGTGAACCGGTCGAGGAGCGCTTCGCCGGTCGCGTCGGGCGGTGCGGCCCTAGACCGGTTCGTCATCGCGGCCGTTGGACTTGCCGATCCAGGCGTCGACGTCGTAGCCCCGCTCCTCCCAGTAGCCGGGATCGAGTTCGTTGACCAGCTCGATGCGCTCCAGCCACTTGAGGGACTTGTAGCCGTACATCGGGGCTACGTAGAGACGAACCGGGCCGCCGTGCTCCCTGGTCACGGGGCCGCCCTGCATCTCGTGGGCCACGAGTACGTCGTCGCGCCGAGCCTGATCGAGGGTGAGGCTCTCGTAGTAGACGCCGTCGAACGACTCGAAGCGCAGGTGGGTGGCACCGGCTTGCACGCCGGCCTCGTCGAGCAGCTTGGACAGCTTCACCCCCTGCCATGGCACGTCGGCCACCCTCCAGCCGACCACACACTGGAAGTCCCGCACCAGGTCGGTCTGGGGGCGGCTGCGTAGATCGTCGAGGCTCAGCTCTAGCGGCCGGTCAACAAGGCCATCGACCTTGAGGCGGTATTCGGCGTCGCTGCGCGCGGGCAGGTGGCCGACCACCGAGTAGATGCGAAACCTGCCGGCCGTGGGGACGAACGAGGTGAGCCCGGTCGGATCGTTCTGCGTGAGCGGCCGCAACCACCGCTCGACGTGTCCCTGCACGCTGTCGCCGAAGAGGATGCCGAGCGCGCCCAAGCCCATCATGCCGAGCACCACGCGCCGGCCGATCGGTGTTCCCCCGCTGTGGTCGGGCTCGACCCGGGCGGGGCCCGGGACTTCGCGCATCGCTATGAGGCTACGCCTCCGAGCCGGCGCGTGGTGGTCGGCCGGCCGCCGGCTGCGGCGGCGCCGGTGCGCGGCGGTCGCGGACCCGGTCGCGCAGCCGGGCCAGGCGGTCGTCCCAGCGCCGGCCGGTCTGTTCGGCCCAGGCCGCCAGGTCCTCGAGGGGCGCGCCGACGGCAACGAAGTGCGTCTCACGGCCGGCGCGATCCGCGACCACCAGCCCGGCGTCCCGCAGCAGGCCGAGGTGCTTGGCCACGGCCTGGCGGCTGATCGGTAGCCCGTCCGACAGCGCCGTGGCCGTCACCGGGCCCCGTTCGGCGACGGCGCGGAGAATCGACCGCCGGGTGGGGTCGGCGAGCGCCGCGAACACCGCGTCGCTCGGCTCTCGCGCCATGACCCGGTTGGCCGGCGAGGTCAGCCGACGAGCACCCCGGCCGCCACGAACAGCAGCTCGAGGCCGAGCACGCGGTACGACCACAGGTCGCCGGCCCGGAGCGTGGCCGGCCCCGGGCGAACGGACGCCTCGGCGACGCCCACTCGCGTCAGGGCGAGCGTCTCCGTGACCGTGACCCGGGTGCCGGCGGCGGTCGGCGCCAGCACGATCTCGACGGTGGAGGCGCCGGCCTCGTCGTCGGGCTGCCACCACGTCCAGACCAGGCGGTGGCCGTCGTCGACCTCGTCGAGCCGCAGCTCCCGCGAGCGGGCGTCGTCGTCGTCGAGCCACAGGGCTCGCAGCTCGGGCTCGGCCAGGGCGGACCACACCTCCTCGGTGGCGGCCTCGACCTCGACCTCCCGCGTCACGCGGCCGCCCGAGTCCGTGACGGCCGATGCATCAGGCGTCTCGTCGTTCATACCCGCAACTCTACAGTTGCGAATTCGGATCGGCGGCCCTAGCGTGCAACACGCAACCAAACAGTTGCGCCTACGAATCCGGAGGCCCACCCATGCTCGTCCCCACCGTCATCGAGACCAGCAACCGTGGCGAACGCGCCTACGACATCTACTCCCGCCTGCTCAAGGACCGGATCGTGTTCCTGGGCGGCCCGCTCGACGAGACGGTGGCCAACCTGATCATCGCCCAGCTGCTCCACCTCGAGGGCGAGGACATCGACCGACCCGTCAACCTCTACATCAACTCGCCCGGCGGCGACATGACGGCGCTGTTCGCCGTCTACGACGCGATGCAGTTCCTCGGCCCGCCGATCCACACCGTGTGCGTCGGGCAGGCCGCCTCGGCTGCGGCCGTGCTGCTCGCGGCCGGGGAACCGGGGCACCGCTCGGCGCTGCCCAACGCCCGCATCCTGATCCACCAGCCGCACGGTGGCGCCCAGGGCCAGTCGGTGGACATGGAGATCGCCGTGCGGGAGATGGTGACCATGCGGGAGCGGATGGTCGACGTGCTGACCGAGCGAACCGGTCAGCCCCGCGAGCGGATCCAGGCGGACATCGACCGCGACTTCATCCTGCGGGGCCAGGACGCCGTGGACTACGGGCTCGTCGACGACATCATCGAGCACCGCAAGCCGCGTCCCGTGGCCGCATTCCACCCGGCCGAGGTTGCCGCCGCGGGCGCCTGATTGGCCCATGCCGCCGGGGCGGCGGGCAGACTTGCCCGATGGACGCCCCCCTCCGTCTCCCCGGCAACGGCCTGGAGCTCGCGGCGGACGCCTACGGACCTGACGATGGCCCACCCGTGCTGCTGTTCCCCGGTGGCGGGCAGACGCGCCACTCGTGGGACGGCACCGCCCGGCTGCTCGGCAACAAGGGCTGGCGCGCCACGACGGTCGACCTGCGCGGCCACGGCGACAGCGACTGGGCGCCGGACGCCGACTACAGCCTCGACGCATTCGCCGCCGACGTGCGCGCCGTGGCCCGGCGCGAGGCCAGGGGGCACTCCCAGGCGCCGGCCCTGGTCGGCGCCTCCCTCGGTGGGATCAGCTCGCTGATCGCGATCGCCGAGGCGGAACCCGGCGACCCCGACGGGCCCGTGGCCAGCGCGCTCGTCCTCGTCGACGTCGCCCCCCGCCTCGAACCCCAGGGCGTGGCCCGCATCGGCGCCTTCATGCTCGGCCATCTCGACGGCTTCGGCAGCCTCGAGGAGGTCGCCGACGCGGTGGCCGCCTACAACCCGCATCGGCCGCGGCCGTCCGACCTGTCGGGCCTGCGCAAGAACGTGCGCCTCCATGACGACGGGCGCTGGTACTGGCACTGGGACCCCCGGTTCATGAGCCCCGGGCGCATGGATGAGCCCCGATCGATCCGCAACGAGGACCGCCTCGAGCGGGCCGCCCGGACGCTCACGCTGCCCGTGCTGCTGGTCCGGGGCCGCCAGAGCGACGTGCTGTCCGAGGGCGGCGCGAGCCACCTGCAGGCGCTGGTGCCCCACGCCCGGTCGGTCGACGTCGCCGGCGCCGGCCACATGGTGGCGGGCGACCGCAACGACGTGTTCAACGACGCGGTGGTGGCGTTCCTCGAGGAGACGCTCCCGGTCTGACGCCCCACGATCGAACCTGCGGCGGTTGTAGCCGTAGCCCCCAGGGGGCTGGGGCCTCGCCCACCGCAAGTTGCCTGTCAGCTGATGCGCAGCTCGGAGCGGTAGATCCGGCGGGGCGCTAGCTCGACGTCGATGGTCTCGGCGATGCGACCGAACACCTGGGCCGCCTCGCTGTCGGGATCGGAGGCGACGATGGGCGAGCCCGCGTCTGCGCCGGCGCGCAGCTCGGGCACCAGGGGCACCCGCCCGATGAGCGGCACGCCCAGGCGGGAGGCGAGCTCCTCGCCGCCGCCGGCACCGAACAGCTCGTAGCGCTTGCCGTCGTCGCCGGTGAACCACGACATGTTCTCGATGACGCCCTTGACCTCGAGGTTGACCTTCTGCGCCATGAACGCCGCCCGCTGCGCCACGCGCTGGGCGGCGGGCTGGGGCGTCGTCACGACCAGCACCTCCGCACGCGGCAGGAACTGGGCGAGGCTGATGGAGATGTCGCCGGTGCCGGGCGGCAGGTCGACGACCAGGAAGTCGGGCTCGTCCCAGAACACGTCGGTGAGGAACTGCTCGAGCGCCTTGTGGAGCATCGGGCCGCGCCAGATGACGGGCTGGTCCTCCTGGGCGAAGAAGCCCATCGAGATGCAGCGCACTCCGTGGGCCTCGGGAGGCACGAGCATCTGGTCGATGACGACGGGCGCGTGCTGCACGCCGAGCATCCGGGGGATCGAGAAGCCCCACACGTCGGCGTCGACCACGGCCACGGCGTGCCCGCGGTCGGCGAGCGCCACCGACAGGTTCGCCGTGACCGACGACTTGCCCACGCCGCCCTTGCCCGAGGCCACCAGCAGCACGCGGGTCTTGCTGCCGGGATCAGCGAACGGGATGACGCGGCCCTCCGCGTGGCCGTGTGCCTGGTGCGTGCCGGCGGTGGCGGCCGGGTCGCCGTGGAGCCTGGTCCGCAGTGCGGCCCGCTCGTCGTCGGTCATCACCGTGAAGTCGAGGCCGACGGCCTCGACTCCGTCGAGCGCCGAGACGGCGCCGTCCACCCGGCGGGTGATCTCGCTGCGCAGCGGACAGCCCGCAACGGTGAGCGCCACCGTGACGTCGACCCGGGGGCCGTCGACGGCGACCCGCCGGACCATGTCGAGGTCGACGATGCTGCGGTGCAGCTCAGGGTCTTCGACGGGACGGAGGGCATCGAGGACCTGGGCTTCGGTGACGGGCATCGATGAGCTCCCGGACTCGTCGGGCCGGTGTCTGACCGACCACTCAGGGGATTACCACTACGGCGATAGGTACAATACCGACGTGGCCGCGCCGCCCCACCAGCCGACCATGTCGCCGACCGACTTCGCGTCGGTCGTCACCGCCATCACGTCGGCGTTCGGCGACCCCACCAGGCGAGAGATCTACCTGTTCGTCCACGAGCACGACGACGGCGTCACCGCCTCCGCCGTGGCCGAGCACTTCGAGCTCCACCCCAACGTCGCCCGGCATCACCTCGACAAGCTCTGTGCGGGCGGCTACGTCGAGGTCACCGTGGCGCGGGCCGTGGGCGGGGGCGCCGGCCGGCCGTCGAAGCGCTACCGGGTCGTGGCACCGGACATCGCGCTCGACCTGCCGCTGCGCCACGACGACGTGCTGGTCGAGCTGCTGGGCCGGGCACTCGCCGCACTGGGTCCCGATCGCGCCGAACAGCTGGCCGAGAGCGTGGGCGTCGACTACGGCCGGGCCATGGCCGCGAGCATGTCACCGGGCTCCGACCAGCACCGCTCTTTCCAGGCGGCACTGCACGCGGTCGCGGACGCGCTCACGGCGCACGGCTTCGCGGCCCATGCCGAACGCCACGGCGCCGAGCTCCGGATCGTCAGCGAGCACTGCCCCTTTGGCGGGGTCGCGATCGAACATCCCGTGATCTGTGCCGTCGATCGTGGCATGGTACGGGGGATGTTGGAGGCGCTCTACGGCCACCAACTGACAACCGAGACGGCGCTGTCGTTGCCCACCGGCGGTGAACACTGCGTCACCGCGGTTCAGGGCAACCGAGAGTCGGTTCCGCGGGTGGTGCCAGGCTAGGGGCACGCACCCGACCGGGCACCGTGTGTCCGGCGGAATGGACCCTCGTCAGGCACGGCGGAAGGCAGCCGCCCTTCCTTCCCCTCCCCCCGGGGCGGCTGCCTACCGCCACGCCGATCCCGACACTTCGGGGTGGCCTGGCTTGTGGGCGCTCGCCCACTAGTGCCGCTATAACCAGCCCATGTTCGAGCGCGTGTACCTCGACCACGCCTCGACGTCGCCCCTGCGACCCGAGGCCCGGGCCGCGCTCGTCGAGCAGCTCGACCGGACCGGCGACCCGGGGCGCATCCACGCCGAGGGCCTGGCCAGTCGGGTCACCGTCGAGAATGCGCGCCAGCAGGTCGCCGAGCTGCTCGGGGCGCGGCCCCGGGAGGTCGTGTTCACGAGCGGGGCCACCGAGGCCATCGCCGCCGCGTGCTGGGGCGCCGCCGCCCGCGGTGCGCACCAGGTGGTCCCGGCCGTCGAGCACTCGGCCGTGCGCCTGGCCGCCGAGCGGCACGGCGCGGTCACGCAGGTCCCGGTCGACGGCCGGGGGCGGGTGGGCGTCGAGGACGTGCTGGCCGCGGTGCGGCCGGAGACGGCATTGGTACACGTCCAGTGGGGGAATCACGAGGTGGGGACGTTGCAGCCCGTGGCCGAGGCGGTGGCGGCGTGTCGCGAGCGCGGCGTGCTGGTGCACGTGGACGCGGCGCAGGCGGTGGGGCACGTCGACGTCGACTTCCGGGCGCTCGGCGCCGACCTGATGTCGGTGAGTGCCCACAAGTTCGGCGGGCCGAGTGGGGTCGGGGCCCTGCTGGTCCGCCAGGGCCTGCGCCTCGCACCCCTGATGGTGGGCGGCGACCAGGAGCGGGCGCGCCGAGCGGGGCTGGAGAACGTGGCCGCGATCGCCGGCCTCGGCGCGCTGTGCGGCGCGCTGGCCGGCGGCGCCGTGGCGACCGACGGCGACGAGCAACGACGGCTCACGCAGCGGATCCTCGACGCCGTGGCCGACGCCGCCCTGGGACTGGTGGTGTACGGCGACCCCGTCGGCAGGGTGCCACACATCGTCTGCCTCGGGGTCGAGGGCGTGGAGCCGCAGGCGGTGCTGCTCGGCCTCGACCGCGCCGGCATCGCCGCCCACTCCGGCAGCGCCTGCTCGTCGGAGTCGCTGGAGCCGTCACCGGTGCTCGAGGCCATGGGCGTCGACGCGCATCACAGCCTGCGGCTGTCGGTCGGGTGGTCGACGACCGACGCCGACGTCGACCGCCTGCTGGCGGTGCTGCCCACCGTTCTGGCCGACCTCCGGGCGCTCGCTCGGACACAATGACGGCGATGCGCAGGCTGCGGCCATGAGGCTGTACGTGATCCGCCACGGACATGCCGGCAGCAAGGCGGCGTGGGAGGGCCCGGACGACGCACGGCCGCTCAGCCGGCGCGGCCACAAGCAGGCGTCCGGGATCGCCGAGCACCTCGCCGGCGTCGGGGTGTCGCGCCTTGTCAGCAGTCCCTCGATCCGGTGCGTGCAGACGCTGGAGCCGTTGGCCGATCAGCTCGGCCTGCGGATCGACGTCGACGACCGCCTGCTCGAGGGCGCCGACGGCGACCAGGCGCTGCTCCTCGCCGACGAGCTGGGCAAGGAGCGCGTGGCTGCCGCCATCTGCAGCCACGGCGATGTGATCCCCGACATGCTGCGGATACTCAAGGGCGGCACCACCCGCTTCAAGGACCCGTTCATCTGGCCCAAGGGGTCGATCTGGGTGCTGACCCGGGACGGCGCCCGCTGGAGCAAGGCCCGCTACATCCCGCCGGTCGACGCCACCGCGGCCGCACACCGCTGAACGCGTGGGGCGTCAGCCGCCGGGGGCGGTCGTCGTCG
>JBKOUY010000126.1:0-9946 GCA_046723645.1 Actinomycetota bacterium
ATCCGGCTCCGCCGGTCGAGCGACAGGCAACTGAGTGCCGCCGAAAGGCGGCGCCAAAGCGGTGGGGGGTGTTAGAGGGGGGAGGGTTTCCCTCCCCCCTCTAGGGAAATTAGAACGACGCCTGGCGGTACTCGGTTGCGCTCGCGTCGATCTGGTTGTCGTCGCCGTAGGACATGATGGCGAAGCTCGCCGCCGTGGGTTCGCCGGGCTGGCTGAACTCCTGCGGGCCGGACGGGCCGTTGTAGTCGATGTCCTCCCCGTCGGCGACGAGCTGCTTGCACTCCTGGTAGGTCGTGCACTCGGTGCCCTCGCGGGTGACACCGTTGATGTGGGCGGCGATCTGCGCCGGGTCGTCGGTGCCGGCGATCTCGGCCGCCAGCGCCATGATGACCACGGCGTCGTAGGTCTCGGGCCCGTAGCTGTAGTCGTCGAGAGGTTGCCCCGTGTCCTGCTGCCACTGGCCGTCCAGCCGGCCTTGGAACTCTTCGGTGAGCTCGGCGGTCGGCAGCGTGCCCTTGACACCCACCAGCGCACCGGGCTCGCTGAACTCCTGGCCGAGCGCGTTGCCGATGTTGCCGTCGACCAGGTAGATGCCCTTCTCGTCGGGCGTGAAGCCCTGCTCGAACAGGTCGTTGAGGATGATGCTCGACTCGGCGAAGCCGATCATGACCAGCGCGTCCGGATCCGCCGAGATCACCTCGTCGACCTCGGCCGAGAAGGTCTGGGCCTCCGGGTCGTACACCCGCTCCACGACGACCTCGGCACCCTGCTCCTCGAGGGGCTCCTTGGTGAACTGCAGCAGACCCTCACCGTAGGAGTCCTGGCGGGCGAGCAGCGCCACCGAGCTGTGACCCTCTTCGACGATCAGGTCGGCGAGAACCCGGCCCTGGAGCACGTCGGACGGAGACGTGCGGAAGTAGAGGTCGCCGTCGTCGTAGTCGGTGAACTCCGGCGAGGTGTTCGCCGGCGAGAAGTGGATCTTGCAGTTCTCCTTGGTGATCTTGTCGATCACGTTGAGCGAGACGCCCGAGGCGGCCGCACCGAGGATCGCGTCGACACCGGCCGCGAGGTGCTGATCGACGGTGGGGTTGGCGATGTCGGGATCGGAGTCGCCCGAGTCGCCCGGCAGGTACTGGGCCGGCTTGCCCAGCACGCCACCCGCCGCGTTGACGTCGGCGACGCCGAGCTCGGCACCGGCGATCTCGGGTGGACCAAGGAACGCCAGGTCGCCGGTCGACGGCAACAGGCCGCCGATCTTCAGCACCCCATCGCTCTCGCCCTGACACGTGGGCGCGGCCTCGCCGATCGGGGGTGCGGCCGATTCGCCGCCTCCCTCTTCTGCTGTCGTATCGCTCGACTCGTCCCCCTCCGCTTGAGTGTCGTCGTCGTCATCGCCGCAAGCGGCGGCAACCAACGAGACACCCATGAGGAGGGCGAGGAGTCGCAACCACCGGCTGTGCTGTCGCATTGCATTCTCCCCTGTCCACCAATGGAACGCGCGGGAGATCGTCCCCCGCGTCGCCACAGGTCTACCACTCGTGGCTCGACGGAGCTTGCGATCTGCCGACCAGTTGCATTAACGATCGATCACGATGCCCACCGACCTGGCGTTTCTGCACGATGCGTACGCACGGACCTTCGACACCGTGCTGAGCGACGTGGATGCCGGCGACGACCACGTGCGGGTCGCGCTGGACACCACGCTGTTCTACCCCACCGGGGGTGGCCAACCGCATGACCTCGGCGTCCTGCGGTGGGACGGTGGGTCTGCCCGGGTGAGCGACGTGCGCAAGCGGGGCGACGAGGTGTGGCACACGCTCGAGGGTGGCGACGCCGGATCGTTGCCGGCGGCGGGCACACCGGTGCACGGCGAGATCGACTGGAAGCGCCGCTACCAGCTGATGCGCACGCACACTGCGCTGCACGTGCTGTGCGGCGTCATTTGGAACGAATGGGGCGTCCCGGTCACCGGCGGCAACATGGAGCCGCTTGCGGCGCGGATGGACTTCGAGCTCGACCCCACACCCGAGGGATTCGGCGCCCGTGCCGAGGCGCTGATGGCGGCCGAGATCGCCGCGGACCGCCCGATAGAGGTGTCGTTCATCCCCCGGGCCGAGGCGGTCCTGGACGAGGCGCTGATCCGCACCAAGGTCAGCCTGGTGCCCGAGTCGGTGGCCGAGATCCGGGTCGTGGACATCGTCGGGCTGGACAAGCAAGCCGACGGCGGCACCCACGTGCGCTCGACCGGCGAGGTCGGCCGGGTGCGCGTGGTCAAGACTGAGTCGAAGGGCAAGGGCAACAAGCGGATCCGCATCGCCGTGGAGGACGCTTGACGGCGCCGGCGGCGCCCGCCGTTTCCGCCTCGCTCGACGACCTGCGGGACCGGCTGCGGGCGCTCGGGCGGGTGGTCGTCGCCTTCTCCGGGGGCGCAGACTCGGCGTTCCTGGCGTGGGTGGCGAACGACACGCTGGGCCCCGACCGGGCCCTGGCCGTCACGGCGGTGTCGCCGTCGCTGCCCGCAGCGGAGCGCGCGGAGTCCGCCGACCTGGCCGCCGAGTGGGGACTGCGCTGGTGCGAGGTCGAGACCGACGAGCTGGCCGACGCCGCCTACACCCGCAACGACGCCGACCGGTGCTACTGGTGCAAGGAGGCGCTGTTGCGGGCCGCGGGGCCGCTGGCGATCACCGAGGGCGCGACGGTGGTGCTGGGGGTCAACCTCGACGACCTGGGCGACCACCGGCCCGGCCAACGCGCGGCCAGCGAACGGGGGGCCACGTTCCCGCTGGTTGACGCCGGCTTCGGCAAGTCCGACGTGAGGGCGTGGTCGAGGCGCCTGGGGCTGCGCACCTGGGACAAGCCCGCCGCTGCGTGCCTCGCCTCGCGACTCCCGTACGGCACGCCGGTCACGCTCGGGCGGCTCGCAGCCGTGGAGCAGGCGGAGGCGGCGCTGCGGTCGCTCGGGTTCCGGGAGCTACGGGTGCGCCACTACAGGGACACGGCCCGCCTCGAGGTGCCGCTCGACCGTCTCACCGACGTGGTGGCGCTGCGCGAGGAGGTGGTCGCGGCGGTGCGGGCCGCGGGCTACCGGTACGTGACCCTGGACCTCGAGGGGCTCCGGTCGGGCAACCTCAACGCCGTTCTCGGCCTCACACCCGGGCACGGGAGCAAGCCGCCCCACTAGACCGCCTCGCGCATGGCTTCGAGCACGGCGTCGACATCGTCTGGCGACGTGACGATGCTCGGGCCGAGTCGCAGGTACTGCTCGCGGTAGGGCGTCACGCTGGCCGCGATTCGACGGTTCAACAGCGAGCCGACAACGCCGGCGGGGGCGATCGCACCTACCGACACGCACACGATTCCCGCCGAGAGGCCCGGGTCGTCGGGCGTGACCACCTCGATGCCCTCCAGCTCCGCCAGCCCGGCCTTGAGCTGCGTGGCCTGCTCCTGGGTGCGCCGGGCGACGGCCGCCTTGCCCACGTCGAGGTGGAAGCGGAACGCCTCGGCGACGGCCCAGCGGTGCTCGAAGCTGTGGTAGCCGCCCGGGGTCTGCGAGGCGCCCGGGTCCGTGCCGGGCGGGGCCCCACCCGCGATCCACGCGCCGAAGTGCTCGGCCGCGAACGGCGGGATCGTCGGCCCGACCGCAGCCCACGCCCCGCGGTGGCCCCACACGATCCCGGTCCCCCGTGGCCCGAACAGCCACTTGTGCGTGCCGGAGATCAGGAAGTCGCACCCCAGCGTCTCCACGGTCTCGTCCTCGGCCCCGAGCCCGTGGACGCCGTCGACGCAGAGCAGCACCCGATCGGCGTCGTCCCGGCCAGCATTGACCTCGCCCAGCGCGGCGGCGATCTGGGCGATGGGCAGCTTCACGCCGGTGCTCGAGTGGACCCAGGTCACCGCCACCGCCCGCGTCGCCGGGGTCGCGGCGGCGGTGAGCCGGCCGACGATCTCGTCGACCGACGTCTGCGCCGGTCGGTCGTAGAGCCGCACCCGCCGGACCGACGCCCCGCCGCGATCGGCGGCGAGCCGCAACGCCTCGTGCGTCGAGTAGAAGTCGTGCTCGGTCGTCAGGACCTCCTGGCCCGGCCGCAGCCGCAGCCCGCCGTACACGAGGCCGAGGCCCATGGTCGTGCTGTCGGTGAAGGCGATCTCATCCGGCCTGGCCTCGAGGTACTCGGCGGCGGCGTCGCGGACCGCGAGCTCGTAGGCGTCCTGGTGCTCCTCGAGGTAGCCGTGCGTGTCCTCGTCGAGGCCCTGCCGGTGCCGTTCGATCGCCTCGCCGACCGGACGCGGGTGTGCGGCAAGCACGAACGCGGCGAAGTGCCGGATGTCAGGGGTGAGCGGGAATTGGCTGCGGACCGACTCCCAGTCGCCGGGGTCGAACGGCGCCCCGGTGCCGGCGCTCTCCCCCTGTCCTTGCCGGCCCGCCCGCTCGTCGCCCGACTCGCAGGCCGCGACGCCACCGAGCGCCAGGCTGCCGGCGACCGCGCCCGATCGTGACAGGAACGCCCGCCGCGATACGTCGCCCATCGGCCGACCCCCTCGCCGGTGCTGAGTGAGGCGCCGCGATGGCACCGGGGACATGCTACGGATCGGCGCGGCCACAATCGGGTGTGTGCCCGACGCCGCCGGTGACCGCCATCCGCTGGACGATCCCGACGACGCAGACGCCTTGGCCCGCTACGCGACGGGGCTGGCGGACGGCATCGACCGGGCGATCCCAGGGTGGATCGACCGGTCCGTGCGTCGGGTCCTGGCCGACCAGGGCCTCGCGGTCGACGAAGCGGTCGCCGCCCGCATCGACGACGCCGGGAGGGCAGCCCGGGACGACGGCGCGCCGCGCGTGCGCGCGTTGCTGGCCACCGACGTCGACAGCCAGGCCGGGAACCCGCTGGCGGTGCTCCGCTCGCTCGTGCCCCACGCCACCGGGGTCCTCGCGTCGGCCGGCGCCCGGCCGGCGACCCGCGACGAGTTCAGCGTGCGCAACTTCCCGGACGACGTGTACGACCTCACCCCGGCGTCGTTCGCCGATGTGGATCCGGCGCTCCACGAGCCCGGGCTGCTGTGGGGGGCGGCCAAGGCCCACGTCCACCTGGCACGTCGGCGCCGGGAGGGCCGGCGCTAGCGGGTCGACGCCGAGCCGGCGCAGTTAATCGGCCGGAAACATGTCGGAATCGTCGGTGCAATCTTCGGTGGTCATCCTTTCGCTCGTCTCAGCTGGGCGACGAAAGGATCGCTATGGATCCGGGCAACACGGCTTGGATGCTGGCCGCGACTGCGCTGGTGCTGTTCATGACCCCGGGGCTGGCGCTGTTCTACGGGGGCATGGTCCGGGGCAAGAACGTCCTCGGCATGCTCATGCAGAACATCTTCGCCATGGGCCTGCTCGCGGTTGTGTGGGCGGCGGTCGCGTTCAGCCTGGCGTTCGGCGACGCCGGCAACGGTGGGTTCATCGGGAACTTCGACTTCGCGTGGCTCAAGGACGTCGGGCCATCGCTCCCGCCGGACGGCTACGGCATCGCCCTGACCATCCCGTTCATCCTGTTCTGCGCCTACCAGATGACGTTCGCGATCATCACGCCGGCGCTGATCACCGGGGCCACGGCCGATCGCCTCAAGTTCGGCGCCTACGCCGTGTTCATCGGCGTGTGGCTGGTGCTGGTTTACGGGCCGATCGCCCACATGGTCTTCGCCGGCGGCTGGCTGGCCGACATGGGCGCCCTCGACTTCGCCGGTGGCGCGGTCGTCCACATGAACGCCGGGGCCGCGGCCCTGGCCCTCGTGCTGCTGATCGGGAGGCGCAAGGGCTACCCGGACACACCGATGCAGCCCCACAACCTGCCCCTCACCGTGCTGGGCACTGGCATCCTGTGGTTCGGCTGGGCCGGGTTCAACGCCGGCTCCGCGCTGGCCGCCGACGGCGTCGCCGGGCAGGCGATCATGAACACCTTCCTCGCCGCCTCGGCCGCGATGCTCGGCTGGCTGGTGGTCGAGCGCCTCAAGGACGGCCACGCCACGACCCTGGGCGGCGCCTCGGGTGCCGTCGCCGGCCTGGTGGCGATCACCCCGTGCGCCGGCTTCGTGGGCGGCATGGCGCCCGTCTACATCGGGCTGATCGCCGGGGCCGTGTGCTACCTGGCCCTGGGGATCAAGAAGTCGTTCGGCTTCGACGACAGCCTCGACGTCGTGGCGGTCCACCTGGTGGGTGGCCTCGTGGGTTCGCTGCTCCTCGGCTTCTTCGCGGATGCCGCGATCAACCCGGCGGTCACCAACGAGGGGGTGTTCCTGGGCGGCGGGGGGTCGCTGCTGTGGGACCAGATCGTCGCGTCCGTCGTGACGCTCGCCTACTCGTTCGTGGTCAGCCTTGCCATCGGCCTGGCCATCGATGCCACGATTGGGCTGCGGGTCGATGACGCCGCAGAGGACGAGGGCCTCGACCTGTCCCAGCACGCCGAAGTCGCGTACGCGGATTGAGGGTGGATCCGCGGATCACGTAAATCGCATGGACGAGCACAAAAGACCACCAGCAGCCGGCGGAATCGATCCTCATTAGCGAAAGGACCGACGTGAAGCTCATCACCGCCATCGTCAAGCCGTTCAAGCTCGACGACGTGAAGACCGCCCTCAAGGATGCAGGGGTGACCGGCATGACCGTCACCGAGGTGCAGGGCTTCGGGCGCCAGTCGGGACACACCGAGGTCTACCGGGGTGCGGAGTACACGATCGACTTCGTGCCCAAGGTGCGCATCGACGTGCTGGCCGACGTGGCCGACGCCGAACGGGTGGCCGAGGTGATCGCCGCCGCCGCCCGCACCGGCAAGATCGGCGACGGCAAGATCTGGATCACCGAGGTCGACCGCGTCATGCGGATCCGCACCGGCGAGGTCGACGCGGACGCCCTGTAGGTTGGCCTGACGGCGCACTCCGCGATCACGACGACCCGGGCTCAGCTCGCCGCCGACGACTCGCTCGTGGGTGGCGAGCTGTGCCGCGTCTGGTCCGACGAGGTCGACCGGTGGCTCGCCGAGCTGCTCGACGCCGCGGTCGCGGGCGGGCCCGACGGGGGGCTGGCCCTGGTTGCGTGCGGAGGCTACGGGCGGCGCGAGCTGTCCCTGCAGTCGGACATCGACGTCGTCCTGCTGCAGTCGGGGCGACACGACGACATCGGTGCGGTCGCCGACCGCATCTGGTACCCGATCTGGGACGAGGGCCTGAAGCTCGGGCACTCGGTGCGCACGGTCAAGGAGGCGCTCGCCCTCGCGGCCGACGACCTCGACACCGCCACGTCCCTGCTCGATGCCCGGCACTTGGCCGGCGACCGATCCCTCACCGACCAGCTGGCCGGCAAGGCGACGCTCCAGTGGCGCAAGCGGGCCAAGCGGTGGCTGGCGACGATGGCCCGGCGGGTGCGCGACCGCCAGGCCCAGGCGGGCGAGGTCGCGTTCCTGCTCGAGCCCGACCTGAAGGAGGGGCGGGGCGGGTTGCGCGACGTGCAGGCACTCCGCTGGGCACAGGCCGCGCGCACGATCCTGTGGGAGACCGACGGAGCCAGCCTCGACGCCGCCTATGACCGCCTGCTCGCGGTGCGCGTCGAGTTGCACCGGCGCACGGGCCGGCCCGGCGACCGCCTGCTCCTCCAGGAGCAGGATGCGGTTGCCGACTCCCTCGGCTACCGGGACGCCGACGCCCTGATGCGCGCGGTCGCCCACGCCGCCCGGACCATCGCCTGGACCAGCGACGATTCCTGGGCCCGCATCGAGAGCTCACTGGCCGGGCCGTTGGGGCGCCTCCGCCGCGAGCGGCCGCTCGGTGAGGGCCTGGTGCTCCGCGACGGCGAGATCCACGTCGCCGAGGCCGCCGACGTGGCCGGCGACCCGGCGATCGGCCTGCGGGCGGCGGCGGCCGCCGCCCGCCACGGCACGCAGCTCGACCGCCAGACGCTGGCGCGGCTCCGCGCCGAGTCGCCGCCGCCGTCCGAGCCGTGGTCGACCGGGACCCGCGAGGCGCTCGTGGACCTGCTTCTTGCCGGTCCGCCCGCCATCCTGCTGCTGGAGGCGCTCGACCAGCAGGGTGTCTGGGAGCGCTACTTCCCCGAGTGGCCGTCGGTGCGGAGCAAGCCGCAGCGCAACGCCTACCACCGCTTCACCGTCGACCGGCACCTGTGGGAGGCGGCGGCGCAGACGGCGCAGCTCGCCGGTCGCGTCTCCCGTCCCGACCTCCTCGTGCTCGCCGGCCTGCTCCACGACATCGGCAAGGGCGAGCCAGGCGACCACGTCGCCAACGGCGTCCACCTGGTCGGTCGCATCGCGCCGCGCCTGGGGCTCGACGACCGCGACGCTGCGGTGCTGGTCCTGTTGTGCCGCCACCACCTGCTGCTGCCGGACGTGGCCACCCGGCGAGACATCGACGATCCGGCCACGATCGAGGCGATCGTGCGCGAGCTGGGCGGCAGTCGCGAGGTGCTCGGGCTGCTGGCCGCGCTCACCGAGGCGGACTCGCTGGCGACGGGACCGGCGGCCTGGAGCGAATGGAAGGCGGACCTGGTGCGGGCGCTGGTGGCGCGCGCCGACCATGTGATGCTGGGCGGCGCGGCGGTGGAGGTCGCCCAGGAGTTCCCCGACGAGCGCCAGCGCGCGCGGCTGACGGCCGGCGAGCAGGCGATCGTGACCGAGGGCGATCGGCTCACTGTTGTCGCCGCCGACCGCCACGGCCTGTTCGCCAGGGTCGCGGGCGTGCTGTCGCTGCACGGCCTGGACGTGCTCCACGCCGCGGCGACGACCGAGGGGGGCTGGGCGCTCGAGGTCTTCCGGGTCGAGTCGAGCTTCGGGCCTACGTTCTCGTGGACCAAGGTGGTCGACGACATCGAGCGGGCCCTGGCCGGGCGGCTGGCGATACGCGCCCGGCTGGCCGACCGCATCCGGACGTACGGCTCGCGGCGGGCGCGCAGCCGCGGCCACGAGTCGGTCGAGCCCGAGATCCGCTTCGACCTCGTGGCCACGCCCGACGCCACGGTGGTCGAGGTGGAGGCCGCCGATGCTCTGGGCGTCCTCTACCGGATCACCAGCGCCCTGGCCGATCTCGACCTCGACATCACGAGTGCCAAGGTGCAGACGCTCGGGCCCCGGGTGGTCGACACGTTCTATGTGCGCGACGGGGAGGGGTCCAAGGTGACGGACGCCGGCGTGCTGGCCGAGATCGAGCGCGCGCTGCTCCACGCCCTGGAGTCGGGCTGAGGCGGTTCATCCGAGGCAATACCGCACGGTGCGCATCGGCCGAGGCAACACCGCCCGACGTCCGTTCGCCATTGCCTCGCTCCCACCAGACCGTTCGCCATTGCCTCGGACCGAGCCGTGCGAGCTGGCCCGGATAACGTCGGCCGCGTGACCAGGAGGTTGCCGCCCACCCGCCAGGACCTGATCCGGTGGTCCGAGGCGCTCTCGGGCATCGCCCGCACCGGGCTCGGCTTCACACAGAGCCTGTACGAGCGCGAGCGGTTCGAGGAGGTGATGGCGGTGGCGGGCGACATCCGGGCGTCCGCCGAGGCCGACGAGGGCTTCGACGCCGAGCACTTCGTCGACGAGTGGATGAAGGGCGTCGGCGAGGGCGTCGCGGGCTACATCACGCCGAAGGTGGCCGTCGGTGCGGTCGTCCACAACGACGACGACGAGATCCTGCTGGTCCAGCGGGCCGACAGCGGCATCTGGCTGTACCCGACCGGCTGGGCCGACGTCGGCTATTCGGCGAGCGAGATCGCCGTCAAGGAGGTGCGCGAGGAGACGGGCATCGATTGCGTGCCGGTCCAGCTCATCGCGCTGCTCGACGGCCTGCGGCTCGGCTTCACGCGCGTGCCCCTGTACAGCCTGGTGTTCCTGTGCCGGGCGGTCGGCGGCGAGCTGAGCGCCCACCCCCTCGAGACCCGCGCCGTCGGCTGGTTCGCCGACGGCGACCT
>JBKOUY010000152.1:0-17773 GCA_046723645.1 Actinomycetota bacterium
GCCCGGGCACGCCGGCGGCGCCCGGGCCCGCCGCCCGGGTCGCCACCGCTCCCGCCGTCCTCGTTTCGACCGGATCCGGCGGCCAACCCCTGGCATCGACCGCGTAGGCGACGAGTGCCGGTGCGGCCAGCGCACCCACGAAGGCGATGGCCAGGGGTAGGGCCCGCCGGCAGACGGCTCTCGGCGCTCGGCGGGTCACGCCGCTCGCCTTCTCCTGAGGAGACCCGTCGTTGCCACGGCCAGTAGCAAGGCCAGCAGTCCCGCCGATGTCGCCACCAGGGCACCGCCGGCACCGCCGGCACCCGCCGCATCGGCGGTGGTGCCAGTCCCGGCCAGCGCCCCTCCACCGGTGTCGACGCCGCCGGCCGGCGCGGCGCCCCGCGCCCCCGTGGCGCCGGCGGCGTCGGTGACGCTGATGATCTGGAGGCCGCCCGCGCCGTCACCGTCGAGCACGACCAGCGAGCTCACCGTGCCGGCCTCGACCGTGAGGTTCTCGGCGATCGGGTCGGCCGACTCGCCGTCCGCCGTGATGGTCCACGAGCCGGCGGGGACCGCCATGTAGTTGCCAACGTCGCCCAGGTCGGCGCCCTGGGCGAGGAGCGGCCCGCCGGAGGCGCTCACATCGACCGGTCCCGCATCGATGGCGGCCTGGATCAGGCGCACGCGTCCCTGGCCCGCCGGGGGCGCCGAGAGGTCGTCGGTCAGCAGGTCGGTGTTCAGCTCCGCCTGACGCCCGAACGCTGCGAACGTGTACGACGTCGTGGCGGCCAGGTCGGCCGAGACCCGCAGCACCGCCTCGTCGGTGGCGGGCGAACCGGCCGGGCGCATGGAGAACGCGTAGAGACCCGCGGTGAGCGGCATGTACTCCGACACCTGTCCGTACCCGAGCTTGGGCAGGACGAGCTGCTCCTTGCCGTCGAAGCCGGTGGCATAGACGTCCATGGGTGGCGTGTCCGGGGAGAAGTGGGCGACGCGCAGTTGCACGTCCGCGGCGGCGTTCGCGCCCACGGGATCGCCGGCCATCGTCAGCGCGCCCGCCACGCCGGCGACGGTCGCGACGGCTGCGGCCAGCCGCCTCGGTCTGCGACCCGGCCGGTCGGCTCGAGGTTCGATCATCATCCTTGGTCCTCCTGTCCGATGGGGAAGGTGATGCGGAGTCGCGGCTCGCGGCTGGCGCGGCCCACCACGCTGACCTGGTGCGGTCGGAACTCGGGGAGCTGGTTGCCGAGGAAGGCGACGACCTCGACCACGGCGGGATCGCCGGCGGCGATCGGGCGGCCGTCGATGCGGGTGAGCTCGACGGTCCGCGCCGGCGTGCCCGCCACGTCCTCACCTGGCAGCCGGACGAAGGCCCCGATCTGGAGGTGATGCGCGCCCGCCAGGGTCGCGAGGACCGTCGCGAGCCGTTCGTCGACCTCGCCGGCACGCAGCTGCGCACGTGCCGCGGGTGGTGCCGCGATGCTGGGGTTGGCGGCCAAGGCCCGACCCGTCGTCACCCGTGTGTCGTCCGGGGCCGCCCGATCGGCATTCGGGTCCGCGGGGCCCGACGTGGCGTCGATGCGCCGAACGTCGACGCGGTCCTCGCCCTCGCCGACGCTGGCGATCTCGAGTGAGCTGTCCACGGCGCGGGCGAGGCCCGGCGAGACGCCCGTGTCACGCAAGGCCGGGGTGGCGACGATGTAGCCGTACGAGCGCCAGTCGGGTCCGGCGCCGACGGCGCCGTAGCCCGCGATCGACGACGGCGCGAGCCCGTTCTCCACGAGGTCGACCCACATCGCGTCGTCGACGATGACGCGATCGCCGCCGTTGAGGTTGTCCGCCACCCACTCGCTGGCCGAGGCCAGCGGCGTCGCAGCGTCGGCCGCCGCCAGGATGCGATGGGTCGAGATCCAGTCGGGAATCGCCAGCGCCAGGGCGACGGCCGCAGCCACGAACGTCGCGGGCACGGCGGCGTCGAGCCGGCTGACGGCCGGCGAGGCGGTATGCGGCCGCCGGCGGGGTTCGAGGCGGGCCTCGAGGTGCCAGGCCCACACGAGCTGCGCCCCAGCGGCGAGCAGCACGGCGCCCAGCGGCACCATGGCGACGACGACGGTCCACGATGGCTCGCCCGAGGCGACCGTCAGTGCGGCGAACGCCCAGAATGCGCCGCCGATCGGGCGCAGGCGTGGCACGACCGCCGGCACGACGACCGCCACCAGCAGGCAGGCGCCGGCGCCGATGCGGTCCAGGCCCACCAGGCCGGCGACGGACCGCCCGTCGAGCCCGTAGGCCAGCGTCCCCGCCGCGGAGGTGGCACGGCCGGCGACCAGGCGGATCCGGTCGAGCGCGCCGAGGGGGGCCGCAGGCTCGGTTCCGGACGTCAGCAGTGCAGTCACGGCGAGCCAGGTGACGCCGAAGGCCACCGCGCCGGCGAGCAGGCGGCGGCGCCGGCGACGAGCGCTCGGCGACGACCTCCACAGCAGCCAGCCGACCGCCGGTGCTGCGACGACGACGCCGGGCTCGGTCAGCACCGCCACCGCCAGGCACACCCCGGAGGCCACGACGGTCCGGGTGCGGGGCCAGCGGGCACTGGCGAGCACCAGGGCGCCCAACGTCCACGGCACGGCCAGCCCGGCGCCGTGCACCGGCCGGTGGAGCGCGACCGCCAGCGGCGACGCGGCGAAGACGATCGTCGCGCCGGCGGCCGCCCAGCGGGCCAGGCCCGAGCGGCGGGCCAGCACCCAGACCAGCGGAATGCTGACGAGGCAGGCGGCGAGCATCGCCTCCCGGCCGGTGGTGATGGCGCTGGACGTCCGTCCCAGCGCACCCGTCGCCCACATCCACGCCCCGAGGTGGACGGGCGCGAGCGAAGGCCCGACCGACGAAAACGTCGCGTCGCCCGCGGAGTCGAGGTGGATGATCGACCAGCCGGCGGCCACCAGCGCTCCCTCGCCGCTCGCCGGCGCGGGCGCCGTCGCCAGGTTGACGCCCTGGATCGCGGCTCCCGCGGCCGCGATCGCGGCGACGGCGCAGGCGACTGCCTGGTGGCCCGCATACCACCAGAGCGCGCGCTGCCCCCACGGCACCCGCGTCGACGCGGGGCCGCCGACCGGCGCGTGCGGGGCGTGTAGGAGCATCGTTGACACCTCGTGCGGGGGCAATGTCCAGCCGTTCGCCGATGTGTTCGAAGCCGTCCCCCGGGCCGGATGAAAAAACCTGCGAAACTCGACGCGGTGCACGACGCCCATCCCCCGATCACGGCGGTGCGCGAGGCGGTCGCCCGCGCCCTGGCCGAGGACCTCACGCCCATCGGCGACCTCACGTCCGCGCTGCTGCCACCCGAGCTGGAGGCCACCGCGTCCTTCGTGCCCCGGGAGCACGGCGTCCTCGCCGGGAGGCTGTGCGCGGACGAGGCCATGCACCAGGTCGACGCCACGCTCGACCTGTGGTGGGACGCCGATGACGGCGACCACCTCGACGCCGGCAAGGAGTTCGGGCGGGTGACGGGGCGGCTGGCGGCGATCCTCACCGCGGAGCGCACCGCCCTCAACTTCCTCGGCCACCTGTCGGGCGTGGCCACCCTCACGGCCCGGTTCGTGGATGCCGTGACTGCGGTGGGCGGGACCCTGCGGATCTGGGACACCCGGAAGACCACGCCCGGCCTGCGGGCCCTCGAGAAGGCGGCCGTGCGGGCCGGCGGGGGAGCCAACCACCGCGGCAACCTGTCCGACTGGGTGCTGCTCAAGGACAATCACCTCGAGCTGTTCGGGATCAGTGCCGCCGTCGCCCGGGCGCGTCAGCGCTGGCCCGGGCGCACGGTCCACGTCGAGTGCGGGGATCTCGACCAGGTGCGTGAGGCGGTGGCGGCCGGTGCCGACGCACTGCTGCTCGACAACATGTCGCCGGACGAGGTGCGGGCCATCGTGGGCGAGGTGCGCGAACGGCACCCCGACCGTCCGCTGATCGAGATATCGGGCCGCCTCGACCTCGACGGCATCGCCGCGTACGCCACGACCGGCGTCGACCTGGCATCGATCGGCGCCCTCACCCACTCGGCGCCGGTCCTCGACATCGGCCTCGACGTCGGGGCGTAGCGGGCAAGGCGGCCGCGAGCCCCGCCACCCCTAATGGCGTCGGTCCACGACCGACTCTCCGGCCCGACCCCGGCCGCCACCCCTAATGGCGTCGGTCTACGACCGACTCGTAGGTTTGTCCGATTGTGATGCTGCTGGTGATCGACGTGGGCAATACCCAGACCGTCATCGGGCTGTACGACCTGGAACCCGACGACGAGCACAACGTCGGCCGCACGCTGGCCGACACCCACCTGCTCGACCACTGGCGCGTCGCCACCAACGCCGAGCGCACCGCCGACGAGCACGCGCTGGTCATCCAGGAGTTCCTGGGGTTCCACGGGTTCTCGTTCGACGAGGACATCGCCGGGATCTGCGTGTGCTCGTCGGTCCCCAGGGTGACCGGGGCACTGCGCCGGATGAGCGAGCGCTACTTCGGGCAGTCGGCGATCGTCGTCGAGCCGGGCATCCGCACCGGGCTGCCGATCCTCTACGACAACCCCAAGGAGGTGGGCGCCGACCGCATCGCCGACGCCGTGGCCGCCTTCGACCTGTTCGGAGGGCCGGTGGTGGTTGTCGACTTCGGCACCGCCACCACGTTCGAGGCCATCTCGGCCAAGGGCGAGTATCTCGGCGGTGCCATCTTCCCGGGCATCGACATCAGCCTCGACGCACTGTTCGCCCGGGCCGCAGCGCTGCGCCGGGTCGAGCTGGTCGAGCCCCGGCACGTGATCGGGCGGTCCACGGTGGAGTCGATGCAGTCGGGCGTGATCTTCGGCTACACGGGCCTGGTCGACAGCATGGTCACCCGCATCCAGGACGAGCTGGACCAGAAAGTCGAGGTGGTGTCGACGGGTGGTCTGTCAGGCTTGATCACGCCGCTGTCCACCACGATCAGCCACCACGAGCCCTGGCTGACGCTGCACGGCCTGCGGCTGATCTACGAGAAGAACCAGTGACCGAGCACACGCCCGAGCCGTTCCGGCCGCCGTACCGGGTCGAGGTGACCGACCGGGCCGCCGACCTGCAGGCTGCCCACGCCGGACTCGGGGACGGCGCCGACAGCGGCGTGACCGCCACGGTGGCGGGCCGCGTGATGCTGCTGCGGGACCAGGGGCGGCTCAGCTTCGCCACCCTCCGGGACTCGAGCGGGTCGATCCAGCTCATGGCCACCGAGCGGGACACCGACAACTACAAGGGCCTCACCAGCCTCAACCTCGGCGACTGGATCGTCGCCACCGGTGAGGTGATCCGCTCCAGGCGGGGCGAGCTCTCGGTCCGGGTCGAGCGCTGGCAACTCCTGGCCGAGGCGCGCCGGGGGTTCGGCGACAAGTGGAGGGGCATCACCGACACCGACCTCCGCTACCGCCAGCGCTACGCCGACCTGTGGGCCAACGAGGACAGCATGCGGGTGTTCCAGGCACGGAGCCGCGTCATGTCCGAGACCCGCCGGTTCCTCGAGGGCCGTGGGTTCGTCGAGGTCGAGACGCCCCTGCTGCACCCCATCCCGGGGGGCGCGCTGGCCCGGCCGTTCGTCACCCACCACAACGCGCTCGACCTCGACCTGTACCTGCGGATCGCGCCCGAGCTGTACCTCAAGCGGCTGGTGGTGGGCGGGTTCGAGCGGGTGTTCGAGCTGGGACGGGTGTTTCGCAACGAGGGGCTGTCCCCCCGCCACAACCCCGAGTTCACGATGCTCGAGCTGTACCAGGCGTACGCCGACTACGGCGACATGATGGAGCTGACCGAGGAGCTGGTCGCACACCTGGCGCGGGAGGTGACCGGATCGACGGTCGTCAGCTACGGCGGCCGCGAGGTCGACCTGACGCCGCCGTGGGCCCGCGCATCGCTCATCGACCTGGTCGAGCGGCACGCCGGCGTGCGGGTGGACGTGCGCATGCCGCTCGACGAGCTCCGGCGGATCGCCGGCGACCACGGGATCGACGTCGATGCGTCGTGGGGTCCCGGGAAGCTGGTGCTCGAGATCTACGAGAAGACCACGGAGCCCGAGCTGTGGGGCCCAGTGTTCGTGCTCGACTACCCGAAGGAGGTCTCCCCGCTCGCCCGCGACCACCGCGAGCTGCCGGGCGTGGTCGAGCGGTTCGAGCCCATCGTCGCGGGGCGGGAGCTGGGCAATGCGTTCTCCGAGCTGACCGACCCCGACGAGCAGCGGCGTCGCTTCGAGGACCAGGCCCGGGCGCGGGCATGCGGCGACGACGAGGCCATGGCCGTCGACGACGACTACATCAGGGCCCTGGAGTACGGGCTACCGCCGACCGGTGGCCTCGGGATCGGCATGGACCGGCTCGTCATGGTGCTCACCGACACCCCCACCATTCGTGACGTCCTGCTCTTCCCCACGCTCAGGCCCGAGCAGGCCTGAGCCGTCGGAGGGCGCGACCACCGTCACCTCCGCCTGTATCCGGGCACCGAACCACCCCAGGCGCGGCTGGTGCAGCGCCACCCACACGTCGTAGAGCCCGGGCTCGCGCGGTACCTGCAGCGGCACGTCGACCGACACCTCGCCACCGGCCGGCACGGTCCGGGGCAGGGGGACGCGGGGGTTCGCGTGCGGCTCGCCCCTCTGGCCGTCGGTCACCCGGAACCACCGAGCCGCCACCTTGATCGGCCTGGGCAGCACCGACGCGATCGGTCGCGACGACCGGTTGACGACCCGGAGCGGGACGGTCTGGGCCGTGCCTGCCGCCATCTCTGGCGGGACCGTCCCCCGCACGCCGCAGCGGCGGGCATCGTCCGGCCCGAGGCCGCTGCCCATCGCCGCCATAGCGCCGGCGATCCGGTACGGCACCAGGCGCACCGCGGCGTCGGGGGGTGCTGGCCGGCGTTCGGGCTGCCGGCGCGCGGACCGGAACTGCTCGACGGTGCGGGCGGCGTTGGCGCCGAAGCCCCGCGCGACCCCGTGGGCCAGCGGCGAGGGCGTGGCGAGGATGTCGTAGACCTCGAGGCACGGAAGCGTGATCCGCTCCGTGACTGCGAACGACCCGAGGTCGACCACGAGGACCTCGGCCCGGTCGTCGTCCTGCCCGCGGTGGGCGTTGCCGCCCACCAGGGCCCAATCGTCGACCAGCGCCAGGCCCCGCGTGAACCGGCCGATCGACAGCCGCCGGGACACCCGGCCAGCGGCGTCGAGCTCGGTGAGACTGCCCGGAGTCGACTCGCAGACGTACCAGTTGTCGGCCCGCCGCCGGGGGGCGTGGGGGTGGGTCAGGCCCGCGAGGACGTCTCGGCCCGTCCGCAGGTCGAGGACGAAGCCCACGTCCTTGCGGGCCGCCAGCTTCCAGGCCTTGTGCCGCTCGAACCTCCCGAACGCGCACACGTGGAGCGCCCCGTCGACGACGAGGAGCGAGTTGACGTGCCAAGCGTCGGGCATCGTGTGGTCGGGCCGGGCCCGCCACAGCGGCTCGGCGGCGGCGCCCGAGACGCGCCACACCGCGTCGTCCCAGCTGGAGCTGACGTGGACGGCGCCCTCGTGCCAGCACACGTCGTGGGGGTCGCGGATGGCGTCGAGCCGGCGGTAGCTGCGCAGCCCCTGGGCGTCGTACGCCAGCAGCTCGCAGGTGCTGGTCTGCTCCCCGGGTGCCCTCAGCACCCGCCACAGCCGCCCGCCACCGACGGCGATGCCCGAGGTCGCCAGGTCGTCCAGCGCCTCGGGCTCACCGTCGGAGATGTCGTAGATGCCGCCGCCCCACTTGCCGAAGCCGCTCACCAGCAACCGCTCGCCGCCGAGAGCGTCGCGCCACGAACGTTCGGTGGTGGCCGCCATCGACGGCACGGTACCGGGCCGATCAGGCGAAGCCCTCGCGGACCAGCTCGTCCTCCCGTCCCACTGGCGTAGGTCCCAGGACCGATCTCCCCACTCCGACAGTCTCACTCCTGGCTATCCGGGAATCTCATGCGCGGCGGGAGCGGTTGCCCCGAGAGCATGTCACCCGTGACCGCTGATGCCGCCGGCACCGCCGACCTCGGCGCAACCGATCTCGACGCCGCCCCGGCCGCCGGCGAGGGCGTGTGGGCCCCGGCCCGGCGGCGCCTCACAGCGGGCCTGGTCCTGACCATCACGCTGGTGGCGTTCGAGGCGCTGGCCATCGCCACGGTCATGCCGGTGGTGGCCGACGACCTGGGCGGGCTCGGGTTGTACGGCTGGGTGTTCTCGGGCTTCTTCCTCGGCAACCTCCTCGGCATCGTCCTCGCCGGCGATGCCGCCGACCGCCGTGGCACGCGGACGCCGTTCCTGGCGGGCCTCGTCCTGTTCTCGCTGGGGCTGATGGTCGGCGGCGCGGCGCAGTCGATGCCGATGCTCGTGGCCGGGCGCGTGGCCCAGGGCGTGGGCGCCGGCGTCATCCCGGCCGTGGCCTACGCCAGCGTCGGACGTGGGTACCCGCCGGAGCTGCGCCCGCGGGTGTTCGCGGTGTTCTCGTCCGCATGGGTGGTCCCGGGGCTGGTCGGTCCGGCGGCGGCCAGCGCCATCGAGCGGTGGTCGTCGTGGCGCGTGGTGTTCCTGGCCCTCTTGCCGCTGGTGGCGGTGGCGGCGGCGATGACGCTTCCGGCGCTGTCGCCCCACCCGCGGGCCGGCGAGGCGCCCCGGCCGGAGACCGCCGGCCGCGACCGTCGACGGGACGCGTTCGTCCTGGTGGCGGGCGTCGCCCTGGTCCTGGGAGGGCTGGGTGCGCACCAGCTTGCGCTCGCGGTCGTCCTGATCGTGTCAGGGGCGCTGCCGGCGGCCTGGGCGTTCGTGCGGCTCGTGCCCACCGGGACCGTGGTCCTGGGCCGCGGGATGCCGGCGGCCGTCGGCGTCCGCGGCATCCTGACCTTCGCGTTCTTCGGCACGGACGCGTACGTGTCGCTGGCCATGACCGACGCCCGCGACCAACCCACCTGGGTGGCGGGCCTGGCGCTCACCGGCGCGACGCTGGCCTGGACCACCGGCGCCTGGATCCAGCAGCGCCTGGTGGGCGACCGGGGCCCGGCGTGGCTGGTGCGGCGCGGATTCATCCTGCTCGGCGTCGGGATCGCCGGCCTGCTGGTGGCGCTCGACCCCTCGGTGCCGGTCGCCGTCGCCATCGCCGCGTGGTCGGTGGCGGGCCTAGGGATGGGCCTGGCGTACGCGCCGATATCCGTGACGGTGCTCGGCACCGCAGCGCCCGGCCAGGAGGGGAGCGCCAGCGCCTCGCTACAGCTCACCGACGTGCTGGGCGTGTCGCTCGGCACCGGGCTGGGCGGCGTGTTCGTGGCGCTGGGCGACGGGCGGGGCTGGGACACGTCCAGCTCGCTGACCATCGCGTTCATCGTCACCCTGGCGGTCGCCGCCGGGGGCGTGCTCGCCGCGCGGCGCCTGCCGCGGCGGCTGCCGGCCGCGGGCACCTAGCGATCGGGCTTCGGACGGGACAACCTGCTCGGCATGGATCCGGAAACGGTCAGGGCGATGTTGCTGCGGAACCTCGGGCGGGGAGCGGACGATCCCGTCGGCTCGCACGACATGTACGACGACGATGCCGTGCTCGAGTTTCCGCAGTCGGGCGAGCGATTCCAGGGCGTCGCCAACATCCGGGAGTGGCGCAGCCGCTATCCGGGATCGGTCACCTATGACATCCGCCGCATCAGGGGTGCGGGCGAGATCTGGGTGGCGGAGATCAACGTCAGCTATGACGGCGGCGAGCCGCAGTACGGAGTCGACGTCCTCGAGACCAGGAAGGGCAAGATCGTGCGCGAGACCGTCTACGTCGGCGAAGCGTTCGACGCGCCCGAATGGCGGGCGCAATGGAGGGCTGCGCCCTGACCCAGCCTGCCGTCAGGCGTTGGGGGTCTCGGACAGCCCGTCGTTGGCCATGCGATACAGGTCGTAGATCTCCTTGCAGACCTGGCACATCGGCAGCTTCTTGGGGTCACGCTGGGGGACGAAGCGCTCGCCGCACAGCGCCTCGACCGGGAACCCGTAGATCCTCGCCTCGGTGACCTTGGCGACCGCCGACTCACCGGGATCGGTCCGCACGATGTGGGCGACCCGGGGCTTGCCGGTCTCGAGGTCCTCGTCGGTGCGCTCATCGAGCACCACGCCCGTACGGGGCCGAGTCGAGGGCGTCATCGACGGGTGGTCCACCCGCCCAAGCCTAGGAGTGGGATCGGCGCTCACGTGCCCAACCTGGTGAAGCCCCGGGCCACGTCGTCGAGGTGGTGTACGGGATCGTGGACCATGTACCTGGCGAACGACTCGACCGTGAAGCGTGCGCCGTCGCTGCGGTTGCCGGTGCGCTGCCACGCTTCACCGAACACGCTGTCGAAGCGATCTGCGAGCCGGGCGGCGGCGGTGGTGATCTCGCCGGCGACGGACCCGGGGTCCTGCGCGTTGTAGCGCTCCTCGACCGCGGTCACGTCCTGGTCCCAGTTGGGAAAGTGCGGGTCGTCGTCGGTCAGCATCATCTCGAGGCGCCGGTCGTACACGCGGAACACGTCCCGCACGTGACAGGCGTACTCCAGGGCCGACCAGCGGTCGTCGGACGGCCGGGTCGTGAGCCCGTCGGGCCGGGCGAGCACGCGCTCCCAGGCGGCGGCGTTCGCCCGCACCATCCGGCCCACCTCCTCACGCGGAAAGGTCCGGGCGTCGAAGCCGCACTCGGGGCAGGGACGCTCCAGCACCCACGTCCAATCCTTCGTGTCGGGGGTGATCGGCACGGCCGGACGGTAGCCACGCCCGAAAATTCGGTCTAGCGAAATGGCCCGGCCGAGCGACGGGCATTCCTGGCGCAGTCTTGGTTGCTCAGCAACCAGAACGGCGTCAGGAACCGGACGTGGCGGCGTTGGCGCTAGCTGTCCAGGCCCGTGAGCAGGTGGCGGGCGGCGCCGGCGAGGGCGTCGGTGGCGGTCGAGGGGGGCAGCCTGTCCAGCGCCGCGAGGGCGCCGTCGACGTAGGCGCCCGCAGCGGCCGTCGCGTCCGTCAGCCCGTCGCCCGCCCGCAACAGCGCCAGCACCCGCGCCTGTGCCTCGGCGTCCAGCGGACCGCCGAGCACGGCCCGGAGCTCGTCGCCGTCCGGACCGGCCAGGGACCCGAGAACCGGGAGGTTGTACACGCCCTCGGCCACGTCGTGGCCGGCGGGCTTGCCCAGCTCGTCGTCGCTGGCCACCACGTCGAGGATGTCGTCGACCACCTGGAACGCCAGGCCGTAGTGCAAGCCATAGGCGCTCAGGGCGTCGACCTGGTCGCGGGGCATCTCGGTCACGATCCCGCCGATACGGCAGGCGGTCGAGAACAGCGCCGCCGTCTTGCCCTCGATGGCGGCGACGTAGTCGTCGACGGTCCGGTCCACGTCGTAGGCCCGCTCCAGCTCCCGGACCTCCCCCTCGCACAGCCGTCCGATCGTGGCGGCGAGCAGGGAGGCCACCTCGGTGCCGAGCGAGGACGCGAGCTCCGACGCCCTGGCCAGCAGGAAGTCGCCCGAGAGGATCGCCCGCATGTTGCCCCAGCGGGCGTTGACGCTGGCGACGCCGTGCCGCACCGACGCCTCGTCGATGACGTCGTCGTGGTGGAGCGAACCGACGTGCACCAGCTCGCACGCCACGCCGCCGGTCACGGCGTCGTCGGAGATCACGTCGCCGATGCCGCCGTCGGCTCGGACCCGGCCGGCCGCGGTGGCGGCGGACACCGCCCCCAGGAGCGGCCGCAGTCGCTTGCCGCCGGCCTTGACGAGGTGCGACGCCATCTCGTTCATCGCCGGGTCGTCTGACTCCACGGCGTCCAACAGGCGCTTCTCCACCCGCTCCAGGAGCGCCGGCATGGCCGGCAGCTCGAGCAGCGGGTTGGGAGCGACCACCGCGTCACGCTATGTGACTCAGCAGCGACGCCGAAACCACACCCTGCCCAGTAGCGTCCAGGTCGGGCGGAGGGAAGGACGCGCGATGTTCGAGCGGTTCACGGACCGGGCCCGCCGTGTCGTCGTGCTGGCCCAGGAGGAGGCCCGGCTCCTCAACCACAACTACATCGGCACCGAGCACATCCTTCTCGGCCTCATCCACGAGAGTGAGGGTGTTGCGGCCCAGGCGCTCGAGTCGCTGAACATCAGGCTCGACGCCGTCCGCCGCGACGTCGAGGAGCTCGTCGGCCAGGGCGGGTCGCCGCCCTCCGAGCGCATTCCGTTCACACCGCGCGCCAAGAAGGTCCTCGAGCTGTCGCTCCGCGAGGCCATTCAGCTCGGCCACAACTACATCGGCACGGAGCACATCCTCCTCGGCCTCCTCCGGGAGGGCGAGGGCATAGCCTGCCAGGTTCTGGTCAAGCTGGGCGCGAAGTTGCCCAAGGTGCGGGCGCGGGTGCTTCAGCTCGTCGCCGAGAGCCCCGGCGAGCGCCCACGGGGGTGGGTCTTCCGCCCCAGCTCGGAGCTGACGGCCGTGCTCGACGACGCTCACCGTGTAGCGGAGGCCAGCGGGGAGAGCGAGGTCACGCCCATCCATCTCTTCCTCGCGGCGGTCGAGTACCCGGACGGCGCCGCCGGCCGGATGCTGCGGAGCGTGGGTGTCGATCCCGAAGAGCTCCGGCGCCAGCTGCGCGGTGAATCCGATGAGGGCCCCCGGGACGAATCCGGGTAGGCCATCCACAGGTTCACCACGGTCGGTACGGCGCTGCGCGCGATCGGGTTAAGAAGCCCCGCCATCGCTCTCCGGCAGCGTCGTCAGGTCGGGTGGGCTGTAGAGTTTCGACACGGATCCCCCGACTGGCGGGAGGCAAGACTTGTTCGAACGGTTCACCGACCGGGCTCGCCGAGTGGTCGTCCTGGCCCAAGAGGAAGCCCGGCTCCTCAACCACAACTACATCGGCACCGAGCACATCCTCCTGGGACTCATCCACGAGGGCGAGGGTGTCGCGGCCAAGGCGCTCGAGTCGCTGGGTATCAGCCTCGAGGCCGTCCGCCAGCAGGTTGAAGAGATCATCGGCCAGGGTGGCTCGTCCCCCTCCGGGCACATCCCGTTCACGCCCCGTGCCAAGAAGGTCCTCGAGCTGTCCCTCCGGGAGGCCCTGCAGCTCGGCCACAACTACATCGGCACCGAGCACATCCTCCTCGGCCTGATCCGCGAGGGCGAGGGTGTGGCCGCCCAGGTGCTGGTGAAGCTGGGCGCCGACCTGTCGCGGGTGCGCCAGCAGGTCATCCAGCTCCTGTCGGGCTACCAGGGCTCGGGTGGCCCCGGTCCCGAAAAGGCGGGCGCCACCGCCGGCGGCGGCTCCTCCGAGTCGCAGCCCACCGGCTCGCTGGTGCTCGACCAGTTCGGGCGCAACCTCACGCAGCTCGCCCGGGAGAAGAAGCTCGACCCGGTGATCGGCCGCGGCCGCGAGATGGAGCGGGTCATGCAGGTGCTGTCCCGCCGCACCAAGAACAACCCGGTGCTGGTGGGCGAGCCCGGCGTCGGCAAGACCGCGATCGTCGAGGGCCTCGCCCAGAACATCGTCTCCAACGACGTGCCCGAGACCCTCAAGGGCAAGCAGCTCTACACCCTCGACCTGGGGGCCCTGGTCGCCGGCAGCCGCTACCGCGGTGACTTCGAGGAGCGCCTGAAGAAGGTGCTCAAGGAAATCCGCACCCGGGGCGACATCATCCTGTTCATCGACGAGATCCACACGCTCGTCGGTGCCGGCGCCGCCGAGGGCGCCATCGACGCCGCCTCGATCCTCAAGCCCATGCTGGCCCGGGGCGAGCTGCAGACGATCGGCGCCACCACGCTCGACGAGTACCGCAAGCACCTCGAGAAGGACGCCGCCCTCGAGCGGCGCTTCCAGAAGATCACGGTCGACGAGCCCACCGTGGCGCACACGATCGAGATCCTGAAGGGCCTGCGCGACCGCTACGAGGCCCACCACCGGGTCACCATCACCGACCAGGCGCTCGTGGCGTCGGCCAACCTGGCTGATCGCTACATCTCCGACCGGTTCCTGCCCGACAAGGCCATCGACCTCATCGACGAGGCCGGCAGCCGGCTGCGCATCAAGCGCATGCAGACCCCGGGCGACTACAAGGACCTCGAGAACGAGCTGGCCCAGGTGGTCGAGCAGAAGAAGAAGGCCGTCGAGTCCCAGGACTTCGAGGAGGCCGGCCGGCTGCGCGACGCCGAGAAGGAGCTCCTCGCCCGCAAGGAGTCGAAGGAGCGCGAGATCAAGGACTCGGGCGTCGACCTGTTCGACGAGGTCGACGAGGAGGCCATCGCCGAGGTGCTGTCGGTGTGGACCGGCATCCCCGTCTACAAGCTCACCGAGGAAGAGACGCAGAAGCTGCTGCGCATGGAGGACGAGCTGCACAAGCGGGTCGTCGGCCAGGAGGACGCGATCCGTTCGGTCAGCCAGGCCATCCGGCGCACGCGGGCCGGCCTCAAGGACCCCAAGCGGCCCAGCGGCTCCTACATCTTCCTGGGCCCGTCGGGCGTCGGGAAGACCGAGCTGGCCAAGACGCTGGCCGAGTTCCTGTTCGGCGACGAGAACTCGCTGATCCAGCTCGACATGTCCGAGTACATGGAGAAGCACACGGTGTCGCGGCTCGTCGGCTCGCCGCCGGGCTACGTGGGCTACGAGGAGGGCGGCCAGCTCACCGAGGCCGTCCGCCGCAAGCCGTTCTCGGTGGTGCTGTTCGACGAGATCGAGAAGGCCCACCCCGACGTGTTCAACACGCTGCTGCAGATCCTCGAGGAGGGCCGCCTCACCGATGCCCAGGGGCGGTCGGTCGACTTCCGCAACACGGTGCTGATCATGACGTCCAACCTGGGTACGGCCGACCTGCGCAAGGCCAACGTGGGCTTCGCCCGCGCCGACGAGGCGATCTCGTACGAGAGGATGAAGGACAAGGTCAACGATGCGCTCAAGGCCCAGTTCCGGCCCGAGTTCCTCAACCGCATCGACGACACCATCGTCTTCCACGAGCTTTCGACCGCCGAGGTCACCCAGATCGTCGACCTGATGATCGCCCGGGTGCAGCGCCAGCTCGAGGGCCAGGGCCTGGGGCTCGAGCTCACCCAGGAGGCCAAGGTCCTCCTGGCTCACAAGGGCTACGACCCGCAGCTCGGCGCCCGGCCGCTGCGCCGGGCCATCCAGCGGATGGTCGAGGACCCGGTGTCCGAGAAGCTCCTCCTCAAGGAGGTGGGGGCCGGCGAGATCGTCGTGGTCGATGCCGAGGATGATCCCGAGACCGGGGAGAAGGTCATCGTGTTCCGCTCGGTCGAGGGGTTCAGCCCGCCGCCGATGGAGTTGGCCGAAGCGGGGGGTTCCCCGCCGGCCGAAGGCTGACGCTGGAGCGCCGCTGATCGGAAGCTGGGGAATCAACCGGTGGGTCGCGAAGGGCCGCTCCTCGGGGCGGCCCTTTCGCTTGCTGCTGCTCGTGGGGCTGGTGGCGCTAACGGCGACCGCCTGCCAGGTGCGCACCACCGTGTCCGTGGACGTGGCGAAGGATGGCTCCGGCACCGTCACCGTGGCCGTGGGCCTGGACCAGGAGGCGGTGGGGCGGCTTCCCGACCTCGACGACGATGGCCGGTCCACCACCGCCGACCTCGGCCGCCTGGTGCGGACCGACGACCTGACGGCGGCCGGCTGGCATATCACCGTGCCTTCGGCGTCGTCGGCCGACGACGGGCTCGTCTGGATCCGGGCGACCAAGCCCTTCGGGACGCCGGAGGAGGCCCGGCGGGTGCTGGCGGAGGTCGCCGGCACCGACGGTCCGCTGCGTGAGCTCCGGGTCCGGCGGGACGACGGCTTCGGCCGGTCGCAGTTCACGTTCGAGGGCACGGCCGACCTGAGCGCCGGCCTCGAGTCCTTCGGCGACGAGGGACTGGCCGCAGCCCTGGAGGGCGAGGTGCTCGGTCAGGACGCCGGCGCCATCGAGCAGGAGCTGGGGCGACCGCTGTCGGAAATGTTCTCTTTGCGGATCTCGGCCGACCTGCCGGGCGACTCCACGGCCACGTCCTGGACGCCCGAGCTGGGCGGCGAGCCGGTGGCGATGGCGGCCTCGGGTACGGTCCGCGATTGGTGGGTGCTGGCGCTCGCGGCCGTGGCGATCGCGTGCGGCGTGGCGCTCGTGGCGGTGCTGGTCGTGCTGCTGCGGCGGGGTCGGCCCGCCTCCGGCCCGCCCGCGATGAGTTCCGAGGCAGCGGCCGGTCCAAGCGATGACAAGGTCACCACGAGTCCCAAGGAGCCTCCCATGCCCAAGCGTGATTCTGCGCCCGTCGGCGCCCCCTGCTGGATCGAGCTCTTCACGTCCGACGTGGAGAAGGGTCGGGCCTTCTACCACGACCTGTTCGGCTGGACGTCCGACGACCCCGCCGAGGAGTTCGACGGTTACTTCACCTTCTACAAGGACGGCGTGCGGGTGGCCGGCGGCATGCACAACGACGGCCAGTCCGGTGCCCCCGACCTGTGGTCGGTGTACCTGGCCTCAGAGGACGCCAAGGCCACGGCCGACGCCGCCAAGGCCAACGGCGGTCAGGTCGTGGTCGAGCCCATGGAGGTGATGGACCTCGGCTCCATGCTGGTCGTCAGTGACGTCGGCGGGGCCGTCATCGGCGGCTGGCAGCCCGGGACCCATCCGGGCTTCGGCGTGTACGGCGAGCCGGACACCCCCAACTGGTTCGAGCTGCAGACGCGCGCGTACGACGCATCGGTCGACTTCTACCGCAAGGTCTTCGCCTGGGACGCCCACGTCGCCAGCGACACGCCCGAGCTCCACTACACGACGTTGGGCGAGGGCGAGGCGGCGCTGGCCGGGATCATGGACGCGAGCTCGTTCCTGCCCGAGGGCGTTCCGGCGCAGTGGTCGATCTACTTCGGCGTCGAGGACGCGGACGCGACGCTGGCGCGGATCGTCGAGCTGGGCGGGTCGATCGTCGAGCCCGCGGTGGACACGCCGTACGGTCGCCTCGCCACCGCGGCCGATCCCAGCGGGATCAACTTCAAGCTGATTCGGCCCCCCGCCGGCCCCGCCTGAGGACCGCTCGGCTCAAACTGTCATACCCCGTGCATACGGTCCGGTCCGATGGCCCGGGCCAAGACCGTCTACCGCTGCACCGAGTGCGGTGCCGAGGCACCGAAGTGGATGGGTTGGTGCCCGGCGTGCGACACCTCCGGCACCCTGGTCGAGGAACGGGCCCGACCCCCCGGGGCCGGCCTCGGCCGAGGGTGGGGGGGCGTCGTCGGCGTGGGCGGCCTCGTCGACGCCGGCGTGCCCTCGGTGCCGATCCCGATCGCCGAGGCGGTGGGCGACGCCACCGAGCCGGTGCCGACGGGTGACGTCGAGCTCGACCGCGTGCTCGGAGGCGGGTTCGTGCCGGGATCGGTCACCGTGCTCGGCGGCGAGCCCGGCGTGGGCAAGTCCACGCTGCTGCTCCAGGCGCTGGCCGACCAGGCGACACGCGGCTGCACCTGCCTGTACGTCACCGGCGAGGAGTCGGCCCGTCAGGTGGCGCTCCGGGCCGAGCGCCTGGGCCTGGGCCCGCCGGCGTTGTGGCTCGTGGCCGAGACCTCGTTGCCGCAGGTCCTGCACCACATCGACGTGCTGCGGCCCGACGTCGTGGCGATCGACTCGATCCAGACCGTGTTCGACCCCGAGGCGAGCTCGGCGCCCGGCTCCGTCGGCCAGGTGCGGGGCTGCGCTCATCGTCTGGTCGCCGCCGCCAAGAGTGGCGGCGTCACCATGGTGCTGGTCGGCCACGTGACCAAGGACGGTGCCCTGGCCGGTCCGCGG
>JBKOUY010000099.1:0-18313 GCA_046723645.1 Actinomycetota bacterium
GGCGCCCTAGGCGGCATCGCCGTCGAACCCGTACAGGCGCGCCGCATTGGCGCCGAGGATGCGGTCGAGCGCGTCGTCGCCCAGCGGGGCGGCGTTGGCCCGCGCGGTCTCGACCGTGCCCGGGAAGTCGCAGTCCCAGTGGGGGTAGTCCGACGAGAACACGAGGCTGTCGGCGCCGAGGTGCTCGACGTACGGCTCGAGCAGGCGGTCCTCGCACTCGAACGAGAAGAAGCACTGGCCCCGCTCGATGTAGTCGCGCGGGTCGCTCGTCATCGCCGGGACCATGTCACCCCGCTTCTCGCGGTGCTCGTGCATCCGGTGCACGAAGTAGGGCACCCAGCCGACTCCGGACTCCAGGAACGCGACGCGCAGCGCCGGGTAGCGGTCGAGGACCCCGCCCATCGCCAGCGCCGTGAACGCCACCATCTGGTCGACGGGGAACGACAGGGTGTGCACCTGCGCGTAGTTGTCGAACCGCTCCGCCCCGGGCAACGGCAGGTTCATCCCCGGCGCGCTGTGCACGCCCACGGCGAGGCCGAGGCCGGCGGCGCCCTCGAAGAAGGGCTGGAGCGACGGATCGTCGAGGTTTCGGGCGCCCACAACCGGCGGGATCATCACGCCGACCGCGCCGAGATCGGCGGCCCGCGCCGCCTCGTCGACCGCGTCGTCCGGGTGCTGGAGCGGAACGATCGCCACCGCCCGGAGCCGGTCGGGGTGGCGGGCGCACACGCCGACGAGCCAGTCGTTGTACGCCCGGCAGAAGTCCAGCGCGAACGCCCGGTCCTCGAACGTGGTGGCGCCGATGCTCAGCCCGCCGTACAGCACCTGGACGTCTATGCCCTCCTTGTCGAGGTCGCGGATGCGGGCGTCGAGGTGCAGGGCCCCGTCGGCGGCCTGGGGGTGCATGGCCGATTCGATGGGGACGCCGCGGCCCGGCCCCTCCTGGGTCGGGAACAACTTGCCCTCGATCAGGCTGACCACCCTGCCCCCGGACTCGCCGGCCCGCTGCCACCCCGGGTGCCGCTCGGCCAGCGCCCGCCAGGGCGCGAGCTCGTCGTCGGGCGCGTCGAGGCGGACGACCGGCTCGTTGATGTGGGCGTCGGCGTCGATGACCGGCGTCCGTGCGTCCATGTGGCCCCCCGACCGCTCCTGGTCTGTCTTCCTAATCATATGACTGATAGGCGTCCTCGGGCCAGACCCATGGAACCAGAGATGCGAACGGGGCGGCCAGCAACGGCGTGACCGGTGCGTCGCGCCACCCCTCCTCCATCAACGGCCTCAGGGTGGCGGCCGTCTCCGCCGGGTCGCCGTCGAGGTAGCACACGGTGATCCGGAAGTCGCCCTCGGTGTACCGGCCCCGCCGGTAGCGGGCGGCGGTGGCGAAGACCCACGCGCCGGCGACCCCGGGCGTCGTGACCAGCCGATCCAGGTGCTCGCCGTGGCGCCACCGCAGGTAGGGGTCGAGCCGGTCGGGATCGGCCGGCTGCTCGACGATCAGGTAGATGCCGCGGTTGGGCCTGAAGGGCACCACCTCGGCCGACACGAGCACGCGCGGCGCCGCCCTGGCGTCCAGGAGCCGCAGCGCCCCCAGGAAGCGGCGGGGCAGGTCCCGCGGGAAGCGGCCGAGGTGTGCCAGCCGGCTCCCCAGGTCGAAGAAGTCGTCGAGCGTCTGCTCGACCGGGTCGCCCATCAGGTACAGCACGACGTGGTGGACGTCCTGGAACACGCCGGACGCCGCCGCGCGCGCCGCATGGCACGCCTCGTTCGACACCCAGCGCTGCCCGTAAACGATGCCGGGCAGCTGGTACTGCTCGGGCATGTGGTCGAGCTGATGCCACGCCAGGTAGGCGCGGTCGCCGACGTCGTCGTCGGGTCCGCCCCGGCCCGACACCGAGAAGAACCCGATCTTGACCCGGTTCACACCGCCCCCGCGCGTACGCCCGCGCATCCCGCAAGCGCCTCGAGCTGCTCCAGGTAGTGCGCGAGCGAGTGGTGCACGACCCGGGCGGCGACGATGGTCGTGCCGGCCCCGGCCAAGGCGCCGAGCGCGTCCGCGCAGGCCGCGGCGGCGTCGCTCGGGTCGAGCGCCCGCTCGGGGCTGATCACCACCTCGAACCCGTCCGGCAGGTCGACCCCGGCCAGCCAGTCCGCCACCTGCGCGACCGTGACCCCGAACGGGGCCCAGCCGTCGGCCAGCGTCGCGGCCCGCCGGAGCGAGCGGCGGGTGCGGCCCCCGACCCACAGCGGGACCCGAGGCTGGGCGGCGCAGGGCCGGACGACGAAGCCGTCGTAGTCGTAGTGGGTCCCGTGGTACGCCGGCCGCTCGCTGGAGAGCGAGGCCCGCAGCGCCGCCAGGGCGTCGTCCGCCCGCTCCCCCCGGTCCTCGAACGGGGCGCCGAGCAGCTCGAACTCCTCGCGCAGCGATCCCACGCCGACGCCCAGGATCAGCCGACCGCCCGACACCAGGTCGAGGGTGCCGTAGCGCTTGGCGATCTCGAGGGGATGGTGGTAGCCGAGCACGAGGACGTAGGTGGCGAGCCGCACCCGCTCGGTCACGGCGGCCAGGTAGCCGAGCGTCGCCAGCGGATCCCAGTACGTCGCCCCCCGGACCTCGGCCGCGTCGGTGGGGATGCCCACGTGCTCGCTGCACGTGAGGTGGTGGTAGCCGAGGCGGTCGGCGGCCCGGGCGATCTCCACCAGCTCGGTCATCCCCGCGGCCCGCTCCCACCGGGCGTGGGCTCCCGGCACGCGGGTCAGCACCGGCGTGACGACCGACAGGCGCATCAGGAGCCGCGGCTGAGGTCGGCCACCATCTCGCGCGCCGAGAAGTACCACCGCCCGCGCTCGTAGACGAGCTCGTCGCGATACCGGCCCACCGCCTCCACCACCGGTGCCACGTCGCCGTTCGAGCCCGGTCGCAGCGTCAGGAAGCGGCACTCCTGCCGCGCATGCACGCCGTCGACGCCGACCTGCGCGTCGGCGGTGACCCGGATCCGGCCGGGCGGAGCGGCCCGGAAGAACCCGGCCAGCTCCCGGTGGCCGGAGAATGTCTCGCCGCCGGCGCCCCGCAGCACGCCTTCCTGCACGAAGGTGCCGATCCAGGTCTCCAGGTCGCCGGCCTCCAGCGCCCGGTTGTAGCGCGCGGTGAGATCACCGATCGCCAGGCGGTTCGCCACGGTCATGAGGGTGGTGTGTTCCTGGTAACTCATGCCCACTCTGTGCCCTCCACTGGGTACCCCACCACTAGATCCGGACCTCTCGCCCTTGCCGGCACGAGCGCTCGTCGAGCTCGCGGTACGTCACCACCTCGCCGCGGCCCCCCATGATCAGGGCGGGCTTGTCGGGGCTCGTGGCGGCATGAACCCGCGGGTACACGGTCTCTCCCCTCGCACTACTCACCGATGGTCGGTCGATCTGCGGTCATCGATGGATCTCGGATCGCTGCATCGCTATCTGATGTATCTTTTGACTGTTAGGCACCCTAGCGCGACCAAGCGGGGGAAGGAGACTGGGCGGATGCTGTTCCTTCACGAGGTGCATCGGGTCGCAGGCGCCAAGGAGAAGGAGTTCGAGGTCGCCTTCCGGGCCGGGTGGATGGAGGCGCTGGCGGCCGACGGCGATGCCCGGCTGTTGTGGTTCCTGCACCACGCCCACGGCACCGGGCCGTCGTACCAGGTGGTGACGGTCACCGGCGTGGCGGACGGCACCGCGTGGGAGCGCCTCGCCGGCCGGGTCCAGCACGGCGACCTGAGCGACTGGGCACGCGAGGTCGATTCCTGCCGACACGACGTCCAGGCCCGCCTGCTGATGGCCCTCGACTTCTCGCCCCTTGAGGTCGACCTCGCCGACGTGCCCGCCGACGGGCGCCGCCACGAGCCCGCGCTGTACATGGAGGACACCATGTGGCCCAGGCGCGGCAGGGCCGAGGAGTACATCGCGGCCGCTGGCGGCATCTACACGCGGATGCTCGGGTCGGAGTCCGCCCGCCGCCTGATCAGCATCGAGGCCGCCTACCAGACCATGCCGGGCGCCGGCCGCTACCCCGAGGTCACACTGATGCAGAAGGTCCACGACATGCCGGGGCTGGTCCGGCTGCTGACCAGCGACATGCCCGAGGAGATGGCGCGACCGGGCAACTGGATGCACGACGCCCTGGAGTTCCGCGATCAGTGGCGCAGCAAGCTGCTCCGCACGGCGTCGTGGTCGCCCCTCAACTAGCTCGGGGGAGGGACCCACCATGCTGTTCATGCACGAGGTGCACACGGTGGCCGGCGAACACGAGCACGAGTTCGAGGCCGCGTACCGCGATGGCTGGATGAGGCTGCTGGCCCAGGACGACGACGCCCGGCTGCTGTGGTACCTCAACCACGCCCACGGCAGCGGCGTGTCGTACCGGGTTGTGACGATCACCGCGATCCGGGACGGGGCGGCCTACGAGCGCCTGGCCGGGCGCCTCCGCCGGGGCGACCTGTTGGACTGGTCCCGCAGCGCCGGTGCCCTGCGCCACGACGTGCAGGGAAAGATGCTGCTCCCCGTCTACTGGTCGCCCCTCCAGGACGTCGACCTCGCCACGGTGCCGACCGACGGCTCCGAGCACGAGCTGTCGCTGTTCATGGAGGACACCGGCTGGCCCTCGGCCCCGCTCGACGACTACATCCGGTTCTGGGACGAGGAGTACTTCCGCAACATGCGGGCGATGCCGCCCGAGCACAGCATCCTGGAGATCGACGCGTGCTTCCAGGTGGCCCACGGCACCCACTACCGGCCGGAGGCCATCCTCATGCAGAAGATCGTCAACTACGGGCTGTTGCTGAACCTCATCTCCGAGCCCGAGGAGTACGACCCCGACGTGTGGCCCGGCCGCTACATGCGCCGGGGCCTGGACTACCGCGACCAGTGGGAGAGCAGGCTGTTGCGCACCAGCAAGTGGTCGCCGTGGTACTGACCGACCTCCGCCGGTTGCTAGCAGCAACGCTCCACGAACTGCTCGAGCTGGTCCAGGTTGCGGCACTCGAAGGTCTCGTGCGTCAGCGCGGCGTACTCGCTCATGACGGAGTCCCCCGTGTCCCACGACGAGACCGGCTCGGGGTTCAGCCAGTAGACGCGGCGGGCGCGGCGACGTAGCTCGGCCAGGACCCACGACTGGGGGGCGTGGTAGTTGTTGCGGGCGTCCCCGAGCACGATCAGCGTCGTGCGCGGGGTGACCTCGGCTCCCCAGCGCCGCCAGAAGTCGGAGAACGCGTGGCCGTAGTCGGAGTGGCCGTCGAACCGGGTGATGCCGGCGCTGGTGCCGAGCGCCCGCATCGCCTCGGCCGGGCCCGCCCGGTCACGCAGCTGGTCCGTCACCTCCTCGATGGCGTCGACGAAGACGAACGACCGGACCTTGCCGAACTGGCTGCTCAACGCATAGACGAGCTGGAGGGTGAAGCGGCTGAAGTCCGCCACCGAGCGGCTGACGTCGGCGAGCACGATGATCTCGGGCAACGACCGGCGGCGGCCCCGGATCACCGGCTCGAGCGGCACGCCGCCGTACGCCAGCGAGCGGCGGATCGTGTGGCGGAAGTCCAGCCGGCCGGGCGCGGCGCGCCTCGTCTTGGCCAGCCTGGCGGCCAGCCGCCGCGCCAGCGGCTGGATCGCGGCCCGGATCTGGTCCAGCTCTCCAGCCGACGCCCGGCGGATCTCCAGCTGCGTCCCCGTGAGCCCGGCGGGCGCGTGATCGCGCTCGGCGAACGACGTGCGGCGCCGGATCTCGGACTCGATCTCGTCGCGCAGTTGGTCCGCCCGCAGCGCCACCGTGCGGCGGGCGAGCCTGTTCTCCAGCGGCGTCAGGCCGCCCGGGGCACCGGCGTCGCCGGCGTCGCCTGCCTTGGCGGCGGTCACCACGGCGAGGGCCCGTTCCGGGAGGGTTGCGAAGTCGATGCGACGCAGGGTGCGGAACAGGTGGTAGTGCACGCCGCCCGGAGGGGTCCCCAGCGCCCCGTGGCGGCGGACCGCCTCGCGGGCGACGGCCCGCAGGACGGCACCGTCGCCCTGCGCCACCACGCGCTCGAGACGGCGCCGGAAGGCCTCGTCGGCGTCGTCGGCCTCCGGATCGACGGCGAAGTAGGCGTCGAACACGGTTTCGAAGGTGACCCATTCGGCGCGGCTCTTGGCGAGCGTCGAGCCCAGGGCCTGGCGGACGATCGCACGCTCGTCGAGCGACACGGCATCCACGGCCCGCATCGCGTCGACGTGCTCGGTGATGCCGACCGCGACGCCCGCGGCCCGCAACTCCTCGACGAAGCCGCTCAGGACGTCGATCACCCGGGCACCTCCGTTCGTCGCCGTCATTCGTCGCCGTGGTTCGTCGCCGTCGTTCGTGGAGCGATTCTGGTTGCTGGGCCACCCGTGAGGGGCGCTGACCTGGACAGTCGGCGGCGCCGGATGGGTCACGCCGTCCGGCCCGGGCGAGGAGGTCGGCGCGCGCGCGTGGTAGGGCTGGTAGTCCTCGAGCGGGGTCACGTCGAGCGAGTCGAGGGCGTCGAGACCGGCGGCGGCCCCGCGCATCTCGCCGATGGCGACGGCATGGTTGAGGGCGGTCACCGCGTCGGGGCGCATGGCGTAGAGCTGGTCGACCACTCCAGCGCCGGGAACCGCGTAGGCCCTGATTGCGGAACGGCGTCACGCCGCCTCCCTAGGCTCACGGCCCATGGAGCACATCCCCTCGGCCGACCGCTACGAGACCATGCCCTACCGCCGGTGCGGGCGGAGCGGCTTGATGCTGCCCCCGATCTCGCTCGGCCTGTGGCACAACTTCGGGCAGGACCGCCCGTTCGAGACGCAGCAGGCCATCTGCCGCCGGGCTTTCGACCTGGGCGTCACCCACTTCGACCTGGCCAACAACTACGGGCCGCCCTACGGCTCGGCGGAGGAGAACTTCGGCAGGTTGCTGGCGACCGACTTCGCCGGCCACCGCGACGAGCTCGTGATCTCCACCAAGGCGGGCTACGACATGTGGCCGGGACCGTACGGTGAGGGCGGTTCCCGCAAGTACCTCCTCGCATCCCTCGACCAGTCGCTGCGGCGGATGGGCCTCGACTACGTCGACATCTTCTATTCGCACCGCTTCGATCCCGACACCCCGCTCGACGAGACGATGTCTGCGCTGGCGACCGCTGTGGCCCAGGGCAAGGCGCTGTACGCCGGCATCTCGTCCTACTCGTCGGCGCGCACCGTCGAGGCCGCACGGCTCCTCGCCGACCGGGGGGTGCCGCTGCTGATCCACCAGCCGTCGTACTCCATGTTCAACCGCTGGCTGGAGGACGACGGGCTGCTGGACACGCTGGAGGCAGTCGGGGCGGGATGCATCGCCTTCTCGCCGCTCGCTCAGGGCCTGCTCACCGACCGGTATCTCGACGGCATCCCCGCCGACTCTCGGGTGGCGACCGGCGGGGCGATGAGCAGGGACATGCTCTCAGAGAATGCCCTCGCCCGCGTGCGGGCGCTGGCGGCGTTGGCCGAGGAGCGGGGGCAGAGCCTCGCCCAGATGGCGCTGGCCTGGTCACTGCGGGACCCACGCATGACCTCGCTCGTGATCGGGGCGAGCAGCGTCGCCCAGCTCGAGGACGACCTGGCGGCGCTGGACAACCTTGCGTTCACCGACGCCGAGCTCGATGCCATCGACAAATACGCCACCGACGCCGACATCAACCTGTGGGCCGCGTCCAGCCGGGAGTGACACCACTAGGGCCGGCGCAGGCGCTGGAGCACGATCTCGTCGCGGATGGGTATGCCGAAGCTGCCCACCTCGGGGATCGACGGCTTCAGGGTCTTGCGGGCCTCGTCCACCGCACCCGGCCGCATCTGGGCGATGCGGAACCCACGGCGCTGGTAGAAGCGGAGGGCATCGAGGTTGTCGTTGGTCGTCACCAGCCAGAGTCGTCGCGCCCCGGTTCGGGCCGCCACGGCATCCAACAGACCGGTCCCGATGCCCGCCTGCCTGGCGGTGACCTCGATGTACACCACCTCGACGTCGTCGCCCCGCGCCTCGTAGGTGACGATCCCGACCGGCTCGCCGTCCCGTTCGGCCACGAACCCCGCGCATGCGAGCGGGTCGATCACCGCGCCGAGCCGAACCTGGATGCGACCACCGAAGTCCTCGCCGAGGAGCCGCTCGGCCCACGGCCGATCCGTGCCGGTGAACGCCCGGATGGTTATCTGTCCCATCACCTCAGCGTTGCCACGAGGCGGCAGGAGGAGCAAAGCATGCGTGTTCAAGGAATCGCGTGGGCCGGCACCCGCAGCGCCCGCTGGTCCGAGACCGTGGAGATGTTCGAGGCGCAGCTGGGCCTCCGCCGGAGTCACGAGCTGCCCGGCATCGCCGTGTTCGCGTGCGACAACGGCGACACCGTCGAGGTCATCACCACCGACGAGCCCGACCACGTGCACTTCACCACCGGTCCCGTCGTGGGCTTCGCGGTGGACGACATCGAGTCGGCCCGGGCCGAACTGGAGGCCGCGGGCACCGAGGTCCTGGGGCCGATCCAGCGCGGGGGCGGGCTCGCCTGGCTGCACTTCCGGGGCGCCGACGGCAACGTCTGGGAGCTCACGGCCCGCGAGGGGTAGTGCGACAACCGGCGGCGGGCCGGCGGGCCTACGGGTTCCGGCCGGCGTCACGTCAGCTGGAAGCCGCCGTCGACCGTGAGGACCTCGCCGGTCGTGTACGTCGAGCGGGCGAGGAACATGGCGGAGTCGGCCACCTCCTCGGGGGTCGCAACCCGTCGCAGGGGGACGCGCGCCGCGGGGCCCGACAGGTCCCAGACCTGCGCCCGGAACGCCGGCGTGTCGGTGAAGCCCGGCGACAGGGCATTGACGCGGATGCCGTGGGCCGCCCACTCCAGGGCCAGCGTTCGGGTGAGGTTGACGACCCCTGCCCGCGCCGCGCCCGAGTGGGCCATCCCGGGGAACGGTCGCTGCCAGACGCCGGCGACGACGTTCACGATGGCCCCGCCGCGCCGGGACAGGAGCGGGAACAGCTGGCGGCACACAAAGAAGGTGCCGGTGAGGTTGGTGTCGACGACGGCGCGCCAGGCGCTGGGCGTGAGCTCGGCGGCGGGTACATGGAACTGCCCGCCGGCGGCATTCACCAGCACGTCGACCCGGTCGGACCAGCCCGCGATCGCCTCACGCAGCTCGCCGAGCCGGTCCCAGTCGCGGATGTCGGCGGGGAAGGTATGCGCCGCGCCGCCGGCGGCCACGATCGTGCGCGCCACCTCCTCGAGGGGATCCGGCCGCCGCCCCACGAGCACGACCACGTTCCCGGCGCCGGCCAACTGCGCCGCACAGGCGGCCCCGATGCCCGATCCCCCACCCGTGACCACCGCGGCCGGCGGGCCGTCCGGGGCGTCGGTCACGAGTCCTCGGCCGGCGCCGCGATCAGCTCGGCGTGCTGTTCGCGCAGGAACGAGGCCCAGTCGTCGTCGCCCTCGGCCACGCGCCGGGCCGCCAGCGAGCGCAGGTCTTCGAGCCGAACCTTCTGGCTGCCGGTGTACGCCAGCTCCTCGTCGTCGAAGAACAGGACCCGCCGGGGAACCTTGTACGACGCCAGCACCCCCCGCAGGTGGCCGGTGATGTCCTCTGCTGACACCGGGTCCAGGCTGCGGACGGCGCAGAGCACGACCGCCTCCCCGAACAGCGGATGTGGCACCCCCACGACGCTCCCCAACTTCAGCCGGCCCCAGTTCGCCACCGCGGCCTCGACCTCGGCCGGGGATACGTTGGCGCCCGCGGTCTTGATCAGTCCGGACAGGCGCCCGTGCCAGTGGAGGTAACCCGCCTCGTCGACGTGACCGGAGTCCTTGGTCCGGAACCAGCCGTCCTCGTCGAAGCACTCCTCGGGGTCGACCTTGTAATAGCCGCGCATCAGCGTCACGCCCCTCACGGCGATCTCGCCTGTCTCCCCCACCCCCAGCGGCTCGCCGCTGTCGGGATCGACGATGCGGATCGCCATCCCCGGCAACGTCACGCCGTGCGTGGTCTCCCGCAGCTCGATCGGCGAGTTCGAGGGGATCGAGGTGCAGATGGTGAACGTCTCGGTCAGGCCGTACGCGGCCCGGGGGTCGCCCGGGTCCCCCTCGATTCGGGCGAGCCGGCGCAGCGCGCTGTCCTGCGCCACCCGTCGCAGCGACGATAGGTCCCGCTTGGGTGCGTCCTCGTGCTCCACGAGGGCCGCGGCCGTGTGGGGGAACGTGTGGACCGTGGTGATCCGCTCCCGCTCGAGCAGCTCGAGCGCCTCGCCGGGGTCGAACGCCTCCTGGCACACGAAGCACGCACCGCACGCCAGGGTGCCGCCCAGGACGAACGCCAGCCCGGCGGTCCAGAAGAACGGGAACGGGCTCCAGACCCGGTCCGAGGGATCGAGCGCGAGCTGCTCCCGCCAGCGCCAGCTCTGGATCACGGGACCCCGGTGCCGGTGCAGCACCGCCTTGGGATGGGCCGTGGTGCCGGACGTGTAGATGATGAGGGCGTCGTCACTCGGCACCACGCTGGCGGCGGCGGCATCGAGCACGTCGTCGCCCACCGCAGCGCCCGCGGCGACCACGTCGTCCCAGCCCTCGACGCTCCTGGGGCCGGAGGCGGTGCCGACGCAGACGACCCGGCGGAGGTGGGGGAAGGCGGCGACCGAGATCCGCCCGGGTTCGGCGTCGCCGATGCCCGGATGGTCGGCGACCAACTCGTCGACGAAGCGCCGGTCGAGGAGCGACGCCTGGGTGACGAGCACCGAGGCGTCGCAGTGACCGAGGATGTAGTCACGCTCGTCGGCGGCGGCCAGGGTGCTGACGGGCACCGCGACCGCCCCGACGAGCGCACTCCCGTAGGCGGCGACCACGAACTCGGGGCGGTTGCCGAGCATCACGGCAACCTTCGCTCCCTTCGTCACTCCCAGCGCCAGGAGGCCCTTCCCGAACGCCCGCACCTCGTGGTGCAGCTGCTCGTACGTGAGGCGCCACTCGCCGAAGACCAGGGCCTCGTTCCCGGGGTGGCGCTCGGCCACCTGGGCGATGAACCGGCCGTGCGTGAGGTCGCCTGCGGCCACCGGCAGCCCGAGATAGCCGCCGTCCATCACTTCCTCCCCAGGCCCGGCTCGCGGGCGCCGACCAGCGCCACCCGGTTGCCGAACACGTCGATACCCCGCTCCATCTCGTCGTGGGCGTCGGGTATCTCCTCGAAGCGGTACAGCTTGCCGAGGCAGGGGTTGACGACCCCGCGCACCACCAGGTCGTTGTAGGCGCGGGCCTGCGCGTCGTTGGTGCCGTGCGAGCCCTGCAGGCGCTTCTGCCGCACCCAGTGGTAGCGGAGGTCGACGACCGCGCTGTACCCGGTGGTACCGGCGCAGATCACGACCATGCCGCCCGCCTCGCAGACGAAGATGCTCGTGGGGATCGTCGCCTCCCCGGGATGCTCGAAGACGATCGTCGGGTTGCGCCGCTCGCCCAGGGCCTCCCACACGCTGGTCCCGAACGCCCGGGCGCCGGCGGTCCACTGTCTCTGGCCGTCGGCGTCCTCCCAGTGCGGCGCCATGCCCCAGTGCGAGAACTGGCTCCGGTTGACGGAGCCGACCGCGCCGAGCTTCTTGCAGTACTCGCCGCGCTCGTCGTCCGACACCACGGCCACGGGTCGGGCGCCGGCCGCTACCGCCAGCTGGATGGCCTGCGTGCCGAGGCCCCCGGATCCGCCCCACACGAGCACGGGGTCGCCGTCCCGGAGCGTGTTCGGCGGCCAGCCGTGGAGCATCCGGTAGGCGGTGGCGCCGACGAGCGTCGCCGCCGCGGCCGCCTCCCAGGAGAGCTGGGGCGCCTTGGGCAGGCACTGGTGCGCCTGGGCGACCGTGAACTGCCCGAATGAGCCGAAGTTGGTCTCGTAGCCCCAGATCCGGGCCGATGGCGCCAGCATCGGGTCCTTCCCGGCGGCGACCCACGGGTCGTCCGCATCCCACCAGCCGTGGTGGATGACGACCTCGTCGCCGACGGCCACGTCGTGCACCGCCTCGCCGACGGCGTAGACCACACCGGACGCGTCGGAGCCGCCGATGTGGAAGTCCCAGGGCTCGCCGGCCTTCTGACGGACGCGGATGACGTCGATCGGCAGGCCCCGGGCCGCCCAGACGTTGTTGAAGTTGATGCCGGCAGCCATCACCGCCACCAGGACCTGGTCGGGGGCCAGGGCCGGGACGTCCACCTCCTCGACCTGGAACGCGGTCCGCGGGTCGCCGTAGCGGTCCTGGCGGATGACCTGGGCCAGCATCCGCGCCGGCACCTCGCCGAGGGGCGGCAGCTCACCGATCGACGGCGATTCGGTCCCGGGCATCACGTCACTCGTTGGGCAGCGAGATCTCCGCGGTGCCCTTCGCCATGACGGCGTCGTTCTGGTTCGTCATCGTGTACTCGACGAAGGCCAGGTGCTGGCCGGTGCTCGGGTCGATGTCCTTGCCGGTGACCGTGCCGTTGATGAACGTGGCGTCGCCGGTGAACGCCGGGTTGCGGTACTGGGCGTTCGAGTGGACGATCTCACCCCACTCACCGGACCAGTTGGTGAGGTAGTCGAGGATCCAGGCGCCCATCGTGGCGCCGTACCCGTAGCCGCGGGGCAGGCCGATGAGACGCGCGTAGCGGGGCTGGACGTGGCCGCGGGACGGACCCTGATAGAGGCCGTCGGCCCTGGTGGGATCGATGGCAGCCTTGGTCGCGTCACGGCTCATCTCGGGCAGCCAGCCGGCCGCGTCGGTTGTCGACACCCCCCAGTAGTCGGCGGCGCCCCAGATGTTCATGTTGAAGGCGCGCCATTCGGTGGTGAAGCTCATCAGCGTGTGGGGCCCGATGGGGCGGGTCGGCAGCCGATCTCCCTCGTTCACGTCCTTCCACAGGACCTTGTCGTGGCCCCGGAAGGTGGCGTAGTAGGCGAACTTCTGCTCCTCGATGTCGGCCAGGGCGTCATCGCTCCATTGGGGGTCGTCCCTCTCGCTGAACTGCGCCCGCGTGCGAGCCTCTTCGGCGAGGTAGCGAATCGACGTCGACCGCTGCTTGGCGACCATCTCGCCGCGCTGATTGATATAGGTCGTATCGCCCCGGGAGAACATCGTCGGACCGGCGAAGCGGGTCTCGGTGACGCGGTAGTCGAACAGCATCCGCTCGCCCCTGATGCTGTCGCCCGGCTCGATGCGGGGGCCGAAGAACCACCATTCGTCGCCGCCGAAGATCATGTGCGAGCCCGGGATCGTCCCCTGGATGGCCGGCGTGGCACCGTGCCCGACGTCGGTGGCGACGGCGAACGACTGGGGCGCCACGATGCGCCCGTAGCGCCCCTCGGCCGCGAAGCGGTCGTCGTAGTAGAGGGGGTTGGGATTCTGCATCCCCTGCGCCCAGCGTCGGATGTCGTTGACGTGGACCGGGTCCTTGAGGTACCCACCGCCGAGCGGGACGCCCACCCAGCGGTCGACGTCCGACGTGTCGAGCGTTACATCGCCCATGCGTGAGCCCCTCCTGGCGGTACCCGGTGCGGCCGCCCGGCCGTTCCCGAAATTGTCGACTTAGATGTATAAGAATGCAAGCCTACAGCAGACAGCCGCACGGAGTCCGGCGAGCTCGCGGCGTGTCCTAGCGGACGAGGCCGACGTCGGACCACCCTGCGAGGGTGAGGACAGGCCGCCGTCGATGCCGCGCGATTGACGCCAGGAGGCACCATCGGTGCCGTGCAACTGGAGGTGGCCATGGTCGTTGCCGACGTGGGCCTGGGGGACCTGATCTGGACCACGATCTGGATCTTCTTCCTCATCCTGTTCATCTGGGTCTTCATCATGATCGTGACCGATCTGTTCCGGGACCACACGCTCTCGGGGTGGGCGAAGGCGGCCTGGGTGGTAGGCCTGATCATCTTCCCGCTGATCGGGTCGCTCGTGTACCTCATCGCCCGCGGTCAGGGCATGGCCGAGCGGTCCGCGGCGCAGCAGCAGCAGACACGTGCCCAGTTCGACGACTACATTCGCTCGACGGCCGGGGCCGGTGGCACCGGAGTGGCGGACGAGCTGGCGCGGCTGGCGGAGCTGCGTGACAAGGGCACGATCACCGACGCCGAGTTCCAGACGATGAAGGCCAGGATCGTGGGCGGCACGGGCACGACCGACGCCGGCGCGGGAACGACCACGGGGGCGACCGGAACCATGGGAACGACCACCGGGATGACCGGTGCAACTACCGGGCAGGGGGACGACACGTCGCCCTAGTTGGCGATCGGGCGGCTCAGGCTCGGCATGTGCCCGGCACCACGCGTGCCGGGCACATGCGCGTCGGTGGACCGATCAGCGGGTGAGCTGCAGGCCGGCGACCGCGTCGACGAAGCCGGGGGTGACCTCCGCGACCGCGTCCGTGTCCTCGTCGTCGGCAGCGACCCTCAGGTCCTCGAGCTGGGTCGTGATCCGGTCGACGTCGGCCTGGTCGAGGCCGTGGGCGATCCGGTCCCAGACCCACTCCAGCGAGCTGACGTCACCTGCGACGTGCCCCGGGTCGGCCTCGTCGCTGGCGCTGTCGACGGCGAGCTGGTTGGCCCAGACGCCGAACCGGTCGAGGTCGACCTCGATCGGCGGCCGGTACTGCAGCTCCAGGTCCAGGGCCGCCATCTCGGCGTCGAGCGCGCCGTTGCGGGCACCCTCCGGGTTGCGGTCGTCGACCGCCGGCATCAGCGCGTTGCCGTGGAGGGCGTCGAGGGCCTGGCCCATCTGCACGTCAAGCAACGGCGGCACGGCGCCACCCGCCCGGTAGGCGTTCCACGCGGCCGTCATCCCCGCCAGCGTCCGGGTCGCCGCCTCCCAGTCTCTGGACCCGGCCGCCGCGAACACGTCCCGTGCGCCCTGCGAGACGGTCGAGAGCTCGGGCGGCACGCCGCCGGTCCGGGCGTCCGTGGGCACGGCAACCGCGAGGGCCTCGAGGTTGGCGCCGACGCCGGAGCGGAACTCGCCGTAGCCGGGCGCGAACGTCTTGTCCTCGTAGTTCCCCTCGAGCAGGTGGTTCTCGGTGCCGACCATCGCGCCGGTCACGGGCCCGCGCGGTCCCTCCACGGTGAGGTCGAGAGACTTGACGACCACCTCCTCGAAGACGAGGTCCGGAATGTTCTCGGGCCGGTAGGCCTGCCCGACGACCGGGTTGGCCGGCATGATCATGCCGGGCGGCCCGTCCTCGCCGGCGACCCAGGTGCCGTCGGTGTCCGCGACGACGCCGTCCTCGTAGTTGAAGACGTCCTCGCCGAAGTACCAGACGTTGCCCTCGTCGTCCTGCGCGTACCAGTCGAGGGCAACCTCGTGGATGCGCCCGTCGAGGTACGAGACGAACTGCGAGACAAGCGTCTCGACCTTCTCGTCGCCCACGTCGATGACCTTGGGCTCGGGCAGCAGCACCGTCTCGATCCGGAGGGGGTTGCCCTCATCGTTGCCGAGGAGGACGGCCGAGTGCAGGGCACTGATGGGGAACAGCGGGTTGTCGACGGTCGTGGGCTGCGAGAACGTCGGGTCCACGAGGTCGACGCGCTGGCTGTCGGGCGCCGTCGGCTGGGTCGGGTTGTCCGACGCCCGCGCGGCGTCCGCCGGCTGGCTGTCGGCGGACCCGGAGCCGTTCGAGTCACTGCTGCACGCTGCTGCTGCCAGCGCCACGACCACGCAGCCGCCGACCAGCCTCGTCGACGGGCGGTGCGGCCGCGGCGATGGTTGCGTGAGCCTTCGATGCCGGAGGTGATGGAGATCCATGCCGTCGTCCCTTTCGTCGCTCGATGTCGATCGGGCTCGAGCTTCGGCCTGCATGATGCTGGGAGCCGGCTGAGCGGCGGCTGAATCCGCGGGGTGGGTCGGGGCGCACCGTGTCAGCGGGCGTTCAGGTGCCGGCGCTGATTCATCCCCTGGATAGGACGCGGCTGCCCGTAATGTCATCGCCAACCATGCGAGGGGTTCCCCGGTGAGCGATCCGCCGACCGAGTCCTCCCCGGTGAGCGATGCACCGGATGGAGGCGCCGCGCCCGGGGACTCCGAGAGGCACGAGGTGAGCGGGCACGAACGGCGGTTCGAGATTGTCGCCACCGTCCTCCTCGCGCTGACGGCGCTGGCCACGGCCTGGAGCGGTTACCAGGCGTCGCTGTGGGACGGCATACAGTCGAGCAACTACACCCAGGCGTCCGCGGCTCGCACCGAGGCATCGCAGAACCACACCGAGGCCAACCAGTTCCGGCTCGGCGACCTCAGCGTGTTCGAGAACTACATCGACGCCACGGTCGGCGGCGACGCGCAGCTGGCGGACTTCTACCGCCAGCGGTTCCGTGACGAGTTCGAGCCAGCATTCGCGGCGTGGATCGCCCTCGACCCGTTCACCAACCCGGATGCCCCGCCGAGCCCGTTGGCGATGCCCGAGTACCGGCTCGCTGACGACGAGCAGGCGAAGGATCTCACCGCCCGTGCCGAGGCAAAGTTCAAGGAGGGCGAGGACGCCAACAACTACTCCGACACCTACACGGCCGCGACCTTGTTCTTCGCCGCCGCGCTCTTCTTCGCCGCGATCTCCGAACGCTTCAGCTATGTGCGCGCCCGTGCCAGCCTGCTCGGGATGGCGGGCATTGGGCTGGTCGGCGGCACGGTCCTCATGGTCACCCAACCGGTGACGACCGGCTGAGGATCGAAGCCCGCGTCGAGCGTCAGAAACGCCGGCGGGAGACGCGCCGGGCGGTGCGCCTGGATGTGCGCCGGGCGACTCTTCGGGATCCGAACATCGCTTCCTCCAGGTTGTCGTACTGCGTGTCGTGGCGACCCGCGGCGACGGTGGTCAGGTCCCTGCGGTCTCCATGACGTGGAGATCCGTGGCTTCGTCGGCGGAGAGCAGCCCGATCGCCACCAGGTCGAGGGGGCTAATGAAGCCGTCGCTGATGCGAAAGCCACCGGCGCGGGCGATCGCATCCCGGAGCGGCACCGCCCAGTGATGCTCCAGCAGGAGGAGGGCGGCGGCGGAGTCGTTCGGGATGTCCTCCAGGACGTCCCAGGCGTCCTCCTCGGAGAACGCCTGGATGCCCTCGGCCGCCGCCTCCAGCGGTCCGGTGGGTCACGCACTCTCCGCACGCTGTCGATCCGACGGTATTGACGGACGATGGCCCGCGCATCACCCCGTCGGAATGAAACCCCCGCACGCGTGAGGCGGCGACCGCCGGCTTTCCCCCGTACGGGGTGATGCGCGCATGCCTCCCTCAGCCAGAGAATGCTGCGTGCCGAAGCACGGAGGTCGACGATGACGATGCCTGCCGATCCGCGCGCGGTCCTGCGAAGCCCGGACTACACCAAGCTCCTGGTGCTGGCCGCCCTCATCGGGGCGCCGATCGCAGCCGCTGCGTGGGGCTTCCTCTGGTTGGTCGGCGAGGCGCAGGAGTGGCTCTATACCGACCTTCCCAGCGGGCTCGGTTTCGACGATCAGCCGACGTGGTGGCCACTTCCCCTACTGGCGCTCGCCGGCCTACTGGTTGCCCTGACGATCCGGTACCTCCCAGGCCACGGCGGCGAATCGCCGGCCGAGGGGTTCCATGCCGGTGGCCCGCCACCGACGCCCATCGAGCTGCCGGGCATCTTCATCGCTGCGCTGACCGGCCTCGCCCTGGGCGCAGTGATCGGGCCCGAGGCGCCACTCATCGCGCTGGGCGCCGGGCTCGGTGTCTGCGCCGTGCGGCTTGCACGCCGGGACGCGCCCGCGACGACCCTGACGGTCGTGGCCGCGGCAGGGAGCTTTGCCGCGTTCAGCACGCTCGTGGGCTCGCCCCTGATCGCCGCGTTCATCTTGATGGAGGCAATCGGCCTGGGGGGACCGATGCTCGGGATAGTGTTGGTCCCAGGCCTGGTGGCCGCAGGCATCGGGACCCTGATCTTCGTGGGCCTGGATTCCTTGACCGGGCTCGGGAAGTTCTCACTCGCGATCCCCGACCTTCCCGCAGCAGGGACGCCAACGATCGCCGAGTTCGGCTGGGCGATCGCCATCGGGGTTGTGGCCGCTCCGGTCGGACTCGGCATCCGGAAGCTCGCCCGCTCGCTGCAACCTCATGTCGAGCGCCGGATTTTGGTGCTCACGCCGGTCGCCGGACTGGCCATCGCCGGATTGGCGATCGCGTTCGGCCAGGTCAGCGACAAGAGCTCCTCCCTGGTGCTGTTCTCCGGGCAGGATGCACTCGGGCCGTTCCTCGACGATACGGCGAGCTATTCCATCGGAGCCCTCGTCTTGTTGCTCGTGTGCAAGACCCTCGCCTATGGAGTCTCGCTCGGCAGCTT
>JBKOUY010000062.1:0-7481 GCA_046723645.1 Actinomycetota bacterium
TCGGATGGTGCCGCCCACCGGGGCCGCCGCGTACTACCGCCCGGGTGTGCGCGTCGATCCGAGCACGGTCGAGCCCTACCCGTTCGGACTCAAGATGATCGCTGGCGACCAGGGGGCGTCGCGGCCCCAGCCCCTCGACACCGTCGCCTGGGCGTGTGGTTCGGGATCCGAACGCCGCGCGACGCCGCAGGCCTGCCCCGAGGGAAGGCCGTTGCGCCTCCTGGTGAGCTTTCCTGACTGCTGGGACGGCCGGCACCTCGACAGCGACGACCACACGAGCCACATGGCGCGCAGCGTCGACGGGGCGTGCCCGTCGTCGCACCCCGTGGCCGTGCCCCAGCTGCTCCTCTCGATCGAGTACCCGGTGTCAGGCCGTGGCCACGACCTGTCGCTTGCCTCGGGCTCGCTCCTCACGGGGCACGCCGACTTCTTCAACGGCTGGGACGAGCACAAGCTCGCCACCGAGGTTTCCGCCTGCATTCACCAGGATGTGACCTGCGGTGTTGTCAGTAGTCGGCCGTGAGAGTCCTTGAAAGACCGAGCAATGAGTGAGCTGAGTGGCCGCATCAGCGCGAAGCGCGCTTGCCTCGGATGGCAAGCTCTTGGCTCAGTGGGGTGATCGTCCGCCAGCTGCCGGGGGTTGGCGGACGCTCACTCCGCGCCCGCACACGCGCGGGAGTGCCCGGCGCCGTGTTGCGAGCGTCCCCCACTAACGGTCCGCCGGCGCGGCCGGCGTGTCGCGGTTGACCCAGCCTGGATCTGCGTACCTGGCGCCCACCGGCGTCAACGCCTCGAGGCGGGCGACGTCCGCGGCGGACAGTTCGAGGTCGAGTGCCGCCACGTTCTCGTCGAGGTACGTGCGCCGCTTGGTCCCGGGAATGGGTACGACGTCGTCGCCCTGAGCTTGCAGCCAGGCGAGGGCCACCTGGCCGGGCGTTGCGGCGTGGCCCGCCGCGATCTCCCGGACCACCGCCACCAGCTCCAGGTTGCGCTCCAGGTTGTCGCCCTGGAAGCGCGGCTGGGTGCGGCGGAAGTCGTCGCCCTGGAGCTCGTCCAGGCTCGACACCGTGCCCGTCAGCAGGCCCCGCCCCAGCGGGCTGTAGGGAACCATGCCGACACCGAGCTCCCGGCAGGTCGGCAGGATCTCGGCCTCGACGTCGCGCGAGAACAGCGACCACTCGCTCTGCAGCGCGGCGATGGGATGCACCGCTGCGGCCCTGCGGACCGTGGCGGCCGACGCCTCCGACAAGCCGAGGTGCCGCACCTTGCCGGCGCTGACCAGCTCGGCCATGGCCCCCACGGTCTCCTCGATGGGCACACCGGTGTCCGGCCGGTGCTGGTAGTAGAGGTCGATGTGGTCCACGCCGAGGCGCCCGAGCGAGGCGTCGCAGGCCTGGCGGACGTACTCGGGGTCCCCGCGGACGCTGCGGATGTCGCGGCCGTCGGGGTCGATGAAGATCCCGAACTTGGTGGCCAGCACGACGTCGTCGCGGCGACCCGCGATGGCCTTGCCGACGAGCTGCTCGTTCTCGCCGAAGCCGTAGATGTCGGCCGTGTCGAGCAGCGTGATGCCCAGCTCGAGCGCCCGGTCGATCGTGGCCGTGGCCTCGGCGGCATCGGGCGTGCCGTAGGCGAAGCTCATGCCCATGCAGCCGAGGCCCTGGGCCGACACGGTGAGTCCGGAGCGCCCGAGGGCACGATGCGGTAAAGCCATGTCTCACTCCTTGACGGTGGTGACGGTGGACGTGCGCTTCAGGGGTCGCACATGCCGCCATACGTGGCGATCTTGAAGTCGATCACGTCGAGCGCCGCTTGGAGCTCGACCAGCCGCTCCTTCACCTCGCTGCGGTGGCGCTCGAGCAGGGCGAGGCGCTCGGCCTCGTTGCCGGGTCCGGCGTCGACGAGCCGGAAGTAGGCCTGGACGTCGCGGATCGGCATGGCGGTGAGCCGGAGGCGGGTGATGAAGACGACCCGTGCCAGCTCGGTCTCCGTGTACCAACGCCTCCCCGCATGGTCTCGGGGGACGTCGAGCAGGCCGATGCGCTCGTAGTAGCGGAGCGTGTGGGCGGTCACGCCGGTCCGTTCGGCGGCCTCCGCGATCGGCAGCGACTGCGGCCCCTCGTGTGGCAGGGTCGGCGCCGGGGCACCGCAGGATGCCGAGGCCGGGTCCTCCGTCTCGACGACATCGACTGATGGTGGGACGAGCGCGACGGTCATCGCCTTGACGGTAGGGCTTCGAGTGCGCTCGAAGTCAAGGGTGGGCGGGCGCCGGCGCCCACCTGCCCGTCGGCGTCAGACGCCGATCTTGTGCCAGGGGCCCCAGATCGCGAACGTCATCCCGCGGCTGGCCTGGATGTTTACGAACAGCGTGTGGCCATCGGGGTCGAAGGTTGCGCCCGCGAACTCGTCGTTGAATCGGGGGGTTCCTGAGGAGCTGACGAGCCGGTTCAGGGCGATGTCCCACAGCTTCCCGTTGGGGCGCAGGCCCCGCACGAAGTTGTCGTTGACGTTGTCCTCGCAGAGGACGATCGTGCCCCGCTTGCTGACGGTGACGTTGTCGGGGAAGTCGAGGGTGTCGGGCCCCGGCGACTGGAAGACCAGCCGCAGCCACCCCGACGCGATGTCGTAGGCCCAGATCTGTCCGGAGCCGTTGCCCCAGCCCTGCACCGTGTCGCTGGTGCCCGGCTCGGGCGGGCCGCCGCCCTGCGTGGAGCAGAAGTAGATGGTGCCCCGGTCGTAGACGGCCCCCTCGAGCCGCGAGAACCCGGCCGCTCCCTGGGCCCGGCCCTGGTTGCCCACGTGGTTGAGGGCCGTGTCGTTGGTGGTCGGCGCTGTCTGCCCCGGCGTGAACGGGAACGTGGGGTCTGGGTCGTCGATGTCGACCCACGTGACGCGGTAGCGGGCGCCGTCGGGCTGGGCCGCCGCCAGGTCGGCGCCGGGCGTGCCCACGACGGCCAGCATCTGCAGCCGCCCCTCGTTGACCAGCCGCCCGACGTCGAGCGGATGCCGGGCGGGGATGTAGCGGTAGAGGCCCGACGGGAAGCCGAAGTTGTCCTCGGTCAGGTAGAGGACGCCGTGGCGGGGATCGAACCCCACGGCTTCGTGTGCGAAGCGCCCCGCGGAGGTGATCGGCTCGCGATCGGACTCGCCGCGTGCTGGCACCTCGAAGATGAACCCGTGCCGCTGCGTGAGCGGAACGTTCGAGACGCCGGTGAAGTCCGGGCCGACGTCGGGACCGTTGATCGTCTCCTCACACGTGATCCAGGAACCCCACGGCATGCGGCCGCCCGAGCAGTTCATCTGCGTGCCGTTGAGGCTGGTGCGGGCGTGGACCACCTCGCCAAAGCGCGTCACCTCCGTGGTCGTGGTCCCGCCGCCGGCCATCGTGTCGTACGCCTTGGTGGCGTCGCCGAAGGCCGGCACCGGGTTGTTGATCTCGTGATTGCGAACCAGCAGGACGTTGCCGCTGTCCCCCCGGAACGCGGCCATGCCGTCGTGCCGCCCGGGCAGCACGGTGCCGTCGTCGAGCAGCACCGTCTGCTCGGTGTCATGGAAGGACCGGTACTGGAAGCCTTCCGGCAGCCACAGCCGCACCTGCCCGTCACGGAGGTCGGGCACCGGGCCGAGCGTCGTGCGGGGCGCCGCCGTCGCGCTCCCGGCCACGAACCCGGCGAACGGACCCGCCAGCGCGGCGCCCCCGGCCGCCGCCGTCCCCGCGAGAAAGGTGCGTCGATCGATTCGCGTCATGCCAGTCCCTTCGGTGCCGTGCGTTCCCCCGGCTCGATCCTGGCACGTCGGCGGCCGCCGTGTCGCCGTCCTATGATCCGCGTGCTGAGGGCGCGTCTGGGGTGCCCCAGGATCAGCCGTCCAATGGAGGAGACGACCGTGGACGCTCAAACACGCAAACTCGCGGGCAGGGTGATGGTGGCGATCGGTGTGATCGTCGCCCTGGTGGGGGCCCTCGCCGGCGTGATCGGTCTCGGCGACGACGACTTCGGCCCACTACAGATCGCCGGCGTCATCCTCGGTGTCGTCCTCGCTGCCCTCGGGGTCGCACTGACCCGCTGGACCCCCAGCGCCGCAGAGCCGACGAGCACGCCCAGCCCGTCCGAGACCTAGAGCCGTTCCGACGTTGTTCTCTCGCGGGTGCCCGCGAGGGAACGACGCCCGGCCGGGTGTGACGGAACGGACTCGCCCGGCGCGCCCCTAGCGCGACACCGCGGCGGGCGCGGCCGCCTGCTCCCTGGGAGCCTGGCCGTCGGTGCTGGTGCCGCGGGCGATCCCCGCCCCCGATCGCTTGGAGAAGGCGATGGCGCCGAGCAGGACGACCAGCGCCACCGCGGCGATCACGTACCCGCCGGGCTCCGGCGACGTGGACAGGATGTTGTCGGGGTTGATGTCCGACAGGTTGATGATCGCGGGCAGTATCAACAGCGACACGAGGTTCATCACCTTGATGAGCGGGTTGAGCGCCGGCCCGGCGGTGTCCTTGAAGGGATCGCCCACCGTGTCGCCGATCACCGCCGCCTTGTGCGCCTCGGAGCCCTTGCCGCCGTGGTGCCCGTCCTCGATGAACTTCTTGGCGTTGTCCCAGGCGCCACCGGCGTTGGACAGGTAGTTGGCCATCAGCTGGCCGACCAGGATCACCGCCGCCAGGAACCCACCCAGTGCCGTGTAGCCGATGCCGAAGCCGATGATGACCGGCGTCAGGACGGCCAGCAGCGCGGGGGTGGCGAGCTCGCGCAGCGACGCAGCGGTACAGATGTCGATCACCGGCGCGTAGTCGGGCCGCTTCTCGCCCGCCATGATCTTGCCGTCGGCGAACTGGCGGCGGACCTCCTGCACGACCACCCCGGCGGTGCGGCCCACGGCGCGGATTGCGAGGCCCGAGAACAGGAACGGCACCGCGCCGCCGATCAGCAGGCCGATGAAGATCTTGGGGTTGGCCACGTTGATCTGGATGACGTTGAAGATGCCCTCGGAGGTGTCCTGGAGGCGCTCGATGACGCCCACGGGCAGGATCTCGTTGGCCGACGTCTCGACGAAGCTGGCGAACAGCGCCACTGCGGCGATGACCGCCGACCCGATGGCGAACCCCTTGGTCACTGCCTTGGTCGTGTTGCCGACGGCGTCGAGGCCCACCATCACGCGCTCTGCGTCACCCTTGAACTCGCCCGACATCTCGGCGATGCCGGCGGCATTGTCGGCGACCGGTCCGAACGTGTCCTCCGATACCACCACGCCGGTCGTCGCCAGCATGCCCATGCCGGTGAGGGCGACGAGGTACAGCGTGAACTGCGTGTCGCCGCCGCCCAGCCCGATTCCTGCGCCCAGGGCGATCGCAATGGCCACGATGGCCCAGACCGATGACTCGAGGCCCGACGAGGTGCCCGCGAGCACGGTGGTGGCGGGCCCGGTCTCTGCAGCGTCGGCGATCTCCCGCACCGGGGCCCGCTCGGTGGACGTGAAGTATTCCGTGATGCGGCTGACGACCTGCGCCAGCACCAGGCCGATCACCACGGCCCCGAACATCCGCAGGCCGACGTTGCTGACGAGACCGTCGGGGTCGCCGATGTAGACCAGTGCCACCACCAGCGTGCCGATCACGGTGAGGATTCCGGCGGTGAGGAAGCCCCGGTTGATGGGCGCCATCGCGGTCTTGTCACTGGAGCGTGCGCGCACGGCGAACACGCCGACGATCGACGCCAGCACGCCCAACGCGCGGGCTGCCAGCGGGAACAGGGCGCCGGCCGCCCAGAGGCCGGGCTGGTCGGGAAAGATGCGCTGGAACGCCGGGACGCCGAGGATGATCGACGCCACCAGGGTCACCTCGTAGGACTCGAAGAGGTCGGACGCCATCCCGGCGCAGTCGCCCACGTTGTCGCCCACGTTGTCGGCGATGGTCGCGGGGTTGCGGGGGTCGTCTTCGGGGATGCCGGCCTCGACCTTGCCGACCAGGTCGGCGCCCACGTCGGCCGCCTTGGTGAAGATGCCGCCGCCCACCCGGAGGAACAGGGCGAGCAACGAGCCGCCGAACCCGAACCCGACCAGGATGGCCGAGCTCGTGTTCTGGAACGCCATCATGATCAGGGTGGCGCCGATCAGGCCCAGCCCCACGCAGAACATGCCGCACACGCCGCCGGTGCGGAACGCCACCTGCAGCGCCGGCGCCATCTCGCCCCTGCGCGCGGCGGCCGCCGTGCGCACATTGCCCCGCACGGCCAGGCTCATGCCGATGAACCCGGTGAGCCCGGACATGACGCACCCGGCGAGGAACGCGAGCGTGCGCCACGTGCCCGACTCGGCGAACGACAGTGCCTCGACGCCGCTGGGCTTCTCGACCGCGACCGACGTGACGAAGACGATCAGCGCGAGCGGCACGAGGATGAACGCGATCGTCCTGAACTGCCGCTTGAGGTAGGCGAGCGCACCTTCCTGGATCGCCTTGGCGATCTCGACCATCGTCGGGGTGCCCTCGTCGGCCTCCAGCACCTTGCGCATGAGTACGAGGCCGGTCCCGATGGCCAGTAGCGCCGTCAGCGCCGCGCCGATCAGGATGAACCACTCACCACCCCGCAGGGTGAACTCCTGGTAACCGCCTTCCGCGGCGAGTAGCGACACCATCGTCGTACTTCCCTCTCCCTCTGGTTACTGGCTGTCCGCCGACCGGGCGTCGGCGGTACGCCCGTCAGCCGCTCGCGCACCGTTGACCCGCCGGCTCTCGTCGGCAGGTATGCGCCTGGTCACGTACACCTGGCGAGCGACGCGCTCGCCGATCGTGCGGGTCTGCCCGTCAATCTCCACCACGAGCGGCCCATCGAACGGGTGCTTCTCGACCACCGTCACCTGCACCCCGGGCACGACGCCCAGCGTTTCGAGGAACGACAGGATCTCGGCGTCGGTCGACCCCGACACCGCCACCTCGGCCACGTCTCCGGGCTCGAGGTCGTAGAGCTCGGGCGTGTTGGGAAGCTCGTCGGCCTCGGCGATGGGGATCGGGAACCCGTGCGGGCAGGTCTCCGGCCTGTGCAGGGCAATGTAGAGCCGGTCGATCACCTCGCCGGGAAGGTCGTGTTCGAACGCCACCGCGAGCGCGTCGGCCTCGTTCCACGCGTAGCCGAGCATGTCGGAGAGGAAGCGCTCGACGATGCGGTGGACACGGATGGCCGCCACCGCCGCCCGCCGGCCGTCGGCGGTGAACCGGACACCCTGGTACGGGCGGTGGTCGACGAGTCCCCGGTCGGCCAGCCGTTTGACCAGCGTGGTGACCGTCCCCGGGGACAGCCCGAGCCGTTCGGCCAGCGTTCCCGTGTGCGCCTCGGAGCCGTCGCGGGTGAAGCGATAGATCGCCTTGAGCGCCTCGCGTTCCGAGCGGGTGAAGTCGTTCTGCATGAAGGGATTTGGCAGCGTCAAAATTCAGGCTTCGGGCATTGCGATCCGTTTACCTACCACGCCGCGAGACCGGTCCCCAAACCGGGACG